>JAKSCC010000221.1 GCA_022360815.1 Desulfobacterales bacterium | reverse complement strand
GTGTTGAATATTCAGAGACAGAGACTGACTATAAAATGAGTGATAAAAAGGGGCTTTTCGAAGCTGTCTGTCGTTATGAAAAGAACAATATCTGAAAATAGGCCGCGTCTTGATATGTGACAGTCTCTTCACGCCATGTGTCATTCCTTTGGTTTAGGCAATCATAAAGAATTGACACAGAATTGTGAACACTACCCCGGCGTTCCGCAGCTCTGTTTAAAATGGCGCTCCCATTCAAACCGTCGCAATAGCCCGCCAATTTAGATCAAAAAAGCTCGATCTCGTTGAAGAAAGATCGGGCTTTTTTGCGTTTAAGCATGGGCTCAAGCAGGTTTCACACCGTTACCTTAGCTCATGGGATACCCCTGAATGCCTTCCTAAAGACCAAATTCTGTTTATCCAGAATCCTTGTTGCTCAATTGGGAATTTACCTCTTTTCTATATCATGCACCGATTTGCAGGACGAATTTCGTTTTTTTACAACATAATATGGACCCAGCCGGTAGTCTGGCTCCTGCCCGATTTGAAAAGATGATCCTGAATTTTGTTCCTCTCAGCATCACTGAGCTGATTGACAAAAAAGTAGTTAGAATTTATTCTCACCAATCTTACGAGAACGAGAAAAGAGCCGGTGCTCGGCGTGACTGTCGGGCTCGTGATGTGGGAGATTTTCTGATGAATTATCAATGCTGGATTGAACGGACGCGAAGTGAAGGGTTGAAACCGAGAAGTCTTTTTCTGAGGATGCTGGATGCGGCAGTGAAATCGTATTTCGAGCAGCCGATCCTGCCGAAGCTCAAGAAGATGTCGGTGATGCTTGAGAAGTGGAAGCAGACGAAGAAGGGAAAGTGGCAGGAATCCATTCGGAATAGGGATCATGCCGTCGAAGAGTTGGATGCGCTCATCAAGCTCCAGAAGATGAAGCTTGAGCGGGGATTGGTTTTTGCAGATGCCGCCGCAAAGGCGCGAAAGATCGAAGAGAAGCTGGAGGGCGAGGCGCACAGTGCGACCATCACCTGGTCCCAGACCATCACCTACAAAAAAGGGGACAATTACAACCGGTGGGATAAGGAAAAGAAGTGCTGGGTTAAGGAAGAGGTGAAAGGGGAGGAACCGCATATGGTGGAGTTTCCAGCCAAGAGCCACTTCAGAATGCTGAAGCGAGGAACCCTCATTGAGGTGCGGGTCTACTGCAAGGATGCACCCGGACACGTGTTGCCGAAGGATGTGCAGGGACGGTGGCGGACGGAGATTTTGAGCCACTGGAATCACAAGGCCGTAATCGTGGACAAGAGACGAAAGTATGAACTTCGGTTCGATCTTGTCTGGGATCCGTCGTACGAGGGAGCCTATTCCATCAAGTTGGGGAATCCGCCCCCGACCGTTCATAAATGGGGGTGCGTTTTCCTGCAGGAAGAGATTTCGGATGAGGCACTGTTTTTTTCCGAAGTACTGGATCGCTTACTCAGAGCTTCTGACGAGAATCTTTCCGACTTGATCACGAAGCTTGAAGGGAAAATTCAGTACAAGTCCTATGTGGGATTGCCGAGGTGGCGGAAGGTTGAGGGGATCAAGACCGCCCCGTTGAGCACCGTGCTTAAGAGCCTCAAGTCCGATGACAGGTACTGGGTGAAGAGTGCGAAAAGCGGTAAACAGGAAGGCCCCTTCAAGATACGGGATTTGCAGCTTCGCAGTCTGATTGCGGGAGGATTTCTCACGGAGCAGACTCCGGTCAAGAAGGAGGGTGATGGGCATTGGCAAAATGCAGGGGATATGACGGCATTCAGTCGCTTCTTTAAGCATCAGTCCCAACGGGACGAAATGCAGCGCCTTCAGGAAACGACGATGAATCGGGACACCTTTGGCGAATACGACCGGAAAGCCATTAACCATGAATTCGGTCATATGATTGGATGCCCCGACGAGTATCGAGTGACGTCCATCAGCAACACGGGACAGGAGTGGAATCCGGCAATTTACGATCGCGAGCCGTACACTTCGGACAGCATCATGAATGACCCCAAAAAGGGGGTGCTCAAGGAGCGGCATTTTGCCTGTGTGCTTCGGGAATACAACCGGTGGCAGGGAGCGGAAGCCACGATTGAGCTAATTAAGGTGAAGGCACCGAAGGGTCCGGAGAGAAACGACGAGAAGCACAGGTCGCGTGGCTCGTCTCGAATAAGCCGAGGTTGAGGAGAGGAGGGACCGCGTCTTGACATGCGACAAAGGGTTTGCCCATGAGCGTCGCCGTTGCAGTTGAACTCAAAATGGATATGTGATTTAAACCACTGCACTATCCAGGTGATTTAGGTCAAAAAAAGCCCGATGCTTCCCTGGTGGAACATCGGGCTTTTTTGCGTTTTGCATGGTCACAGCCGCTTTCGATATTTTTTAAGATACAATCATGAGTTGCAGGTCACACACATTGGTGTTGGTGGGGCCGGTGACATAGAGCATGCTGTTTCGCTTGAGAAAGTGGTAGGCATCGTTGTTTTTGAGGCTTTTATCTATTTCCGTGATGGGATCTTTGGCATGGTTTAACAGCTCCAGACTGGCAAACCCACCGGCTGCATCGGTGGGGCCGTCGTTGCCGTCGGTGGCTGCCGAGAGAAAGTGAATGTTTTCCATGGCGTCTCTGTTTTCCGCGATGCACTTGAGAAAAGCAAGGGCCATCTCCTGATTTCGTCCACCCTTGCCGGTGCCTTTCAGGGTAACCGTGGTTTCTCCCCCTGCAATAACGCAGGCAGGGCGCTTCACCAGAAGTTCATCTCGAACGATGTCCATGCCGATACCCGCGTAGTTGGCTGCGGCGATTCGGGCCTCACCCAGTATCTGGGATGACAATGCAACGGTGTTAAAACCCAGCTCCTGAGCCTTTTCTGCTGCGTTTTTGACGGCGATGATATTGCTTCCGATGACAATGTTCTGATTTTTGGAAAAGATGTCGCTGCCCTGTTTGGGGGTTTCAAGGCGCGGGTCTTTGCACCCTTTTTCAAGGTAGCTTACCACCTTGGGCGGGATTTTATTTTTGAGCTCATACTTTTCAAGAATTTCGATGGCGTCTGAAAATTGGGTGTCATCGTGGGAGGTGAGGCCCGATGCAATGGCGTCGAGTCGGTCTCCGATCACGTCGGAAAGGATAAGGTTGATGGTTGTGGCCGGATGCGCAGCGGCAATCAGTCGGCCGCCTTTAATTGCTGAAAGGTGTTTTCGAATGCAGTTGATTTCGCAGATATCCGCCCCGCAGGCGAGAAGCTGCTCTGTGGTCTCTCTTTTGTCTTCATCTTCGATCTCTTTGACGGGAAGGGAGAGAAGGGCCGAGCCTCCACCTGAAATAAGGGAGATAACCAGGTCTTTTTCTGTCAACTGGCGGCATAGTGAGAAGATCTCTTCTGCGGCTTTCCGGCTCATGGCATCGGGGACGGGATGCCCCGCTTCAATCAGCCGAATGTGTGACAGCGGCTCTGTATGGCCATATTTCACAGAGACCACTCCGCCTGTGATCCGTTCTCCCAAGATCTCTTCTAAGGCAAGGGCCATGCGGGCCGACGCCTTGCCTGCGCCGATAACATAAATTGACCTGAAACAGGAGAGATCAAGGGTGTCTCTCCTGTTTTCATGGGAAATGGTGAGAACCTCTTTTTGTAGCGCCACTTTTTTAAGAATCATGGCGTGGGGGTCTACGCTCTTAAGGCCGGCGGTGAAGATGGCTTTTAATGCGTCGATGGGGTGGGTCATATGTCACCTGTTGCAAAGGCAGCTTCAATGATTTTTAAATTTTTGGCGATGGCAGGAAATCCCGACAATTCATGGGCTTGCTGAAAGTAATTTTGCGCACGCTTTAAGTCGTTTTGGCGCTGGGCACATGCCCCTGCATTGTTTAAGGCCAGAATATTGGTGGGGTCGTCTTTTATGGCTTCCATATAACAGAAGAGGGCTTCGTCCATCTCGCCGGCTTGCTCTTTTTGCATGCCTTTTTTGCAAAGCGTGCGGCTTGAAGATGCTTTTTCAAACAGATCCGCATTCATGCAAATGGCAAGACGTTTTTTGACCGTGGCAAGGTCCGGCTGATCGGCTTCAAGGCGCTGTGCCGCTTGATAAAATTGAAGGCTTTTGGGAGCATCGGCGGTTGTGTAATAGAGATCTGCGAGCACTTTGCAGCGGCTGTAGTTTTCGCCAAACAACTCAAGCTCTCGAAGAAAACAGGCCTCGGCTTTCTCATAAGCTTCCATGGCCAGATAAGCCAGCCCCAGGTTGTGGTTTGTTCCCATGGCCTCTTGCCTTTTTTTTCGGAGTTTCAGAAAGTATTTTACCGCTTTTTGATGATCTGCGGTGACCATGGCGTTGAAGGCGAGCCGCGTGTAGATTGAATTGAGAAGCTGCATAAAGGGTTTCCGCAAAAAACTTTTCAAAAGGTTGGCCCCCGGCAGGGCTGCCGGAGGCGAATGCTAACGGATTGGTTACAGTTGGGGTTAAACGAACATGGCGGCCAGCAACTGAATAATACAGATTGCTGTGACGCCCTGCACCAGTGTGACCCCTGTTTGGCACTTATAGGCCACAGAGGTTTCCATATCTGAAAACTGGGAGACAACCCAGAAATAACTGTCATTGGCGTGGGAGACGGTCATGGAGCCAGCCCCGATGGCCATGACTGTCAGCACTTTTGCAAATTCCGAGGTAAATCCCATTTTTACCATAAGGGGGGCAATCATGGCAGAGGTGACAATCATGGAGACCGTTGAAGCGCCCATGGCGGTTTTAAGGATCAGGGCAATGATAAAGGGGATCAACAGGCCAATATGGTACTGAAGAAGGGAGGCGCTGAGAACATCTGCCAGGGGGAGTTCTCGAAGCACCTGGCCTAACGCACCGCCGGCTCCGGTAATCACCAGAATGGACGCTGCACTGGAGATGCCGCTTGCCGTGAAAGTAAAACTGTCCCCTCGTTTGCGCTCGGGAACCAGAAGAAGGGCTGCGCCGACGCCGAGAATCAGGGCGGTGACCGGGTTGCCGATAAAATCGAGGAAGGATTTGATCATCCCTTCACCAAAGGGGTGGGCGGGGAAATCGGCAATGGATTTAAAGGCAATAAGGATAATGGGAATAACAATGGGAGCAAACGATTTTGCGGCACCGGGAAGTTTTCCATATTTTGCCAGCAGATCATCCAAGGTGATGTCGGGGTTGGCATCGATGCTGTAGCGTCTCGCAAATTTCGTGGCGTAGAGATAGCCCGCAATCATTACCGGTATAGAGATGGCGAGGCCGGTCAAAATGGTGAGGCCGAGGTCGGCTCGAAGGGTGTCCGCCATAATGATGGGGCCGGGCGTGGGAGGCACCAGGCAGTGGGTGGCGTAGAGTCCGCTGCTTAAGGCCGTGGCCATGATGGCAAGGGAGGTTCCGGTTTTTTCCGCCAGAGCTCTGTTGATGGGCGAGAGGATAACAAAACCGGAATCGCAGAAGACGGGAATACTGGTCACAAAGCCGGTCAGGCTCATGGTCAGGGGCGCTTTGTCCCGGCCCACCAGTTTTAAAATGGTGTTGGCCATGGTGAGGGCCGCACCGGTTTTTTCAAGGATGACCCCGATGATGGTGCCACAGATAATGACGATACCGATGTTTCCGAGGATGCCTCCAAACCCCTTTTTGATCAGCCCGATAATGGTATCGGCAGGCATGCCGGTCATCATCCCAACAAAGTAGGCCGAAAGAATCAACACAAGAAACGGATGCCACTTGAACTTTGAGATCAATATTACCATTGCGATCACTGCGACTAAAATAACACCAAACAATCCCATTCCACTGACCATCATCTCACCTCGTCTGATTTGTTTGCAGTTGCATGCACGTTTTTTTGGCCCCAAAAGCACATGGGGCGGGTATTGATTAATTTGATATTTCGAATTGTGTGCCGGTGTTGTTGTGAAAAAATCGCTCGCCAAGGCGTGATTTCATATAGGCGATATGATCGGGCCCTCCGCTGCAGTGGGAAATACCGATGAGGGGGATCTCCCATTCAAGAAGCGTGTCCATGGTTTTTTCAATGCGTCTCTGATCGGCTTCCACCAGGTGGGTGCCTCCGATGACGGCGTAAATGGCCTCTTGAAAACGTGCTTTGATGGTGGTGAGGATGGTGATCACGCCGGGGTGTGAGCATCCCAGAATAACGACAAGGCCTTTGGCCGATTTGATGACGACCGCCTGTTCGTCGGAAAAATCGTCGACAACCTCGTTGCCACCTCGAAGGACGGTGAATCTTGGGTTGGTCTGTTCAAGAGGAAACGAAGAGGCAAATCCAGAAACGGAAAAGAGGCTGGGTGCGATTTCCACCACAGGGTCTTGAATCTCCTGGACAGCAACCCCTTTGGCCTCGAGATCCTCTTTTGTGAAGGCGTTTCCAAGGTATTGGGTCGTGTTTTGTTTTAACCCGAATTTTTTATCAAAAAAGCCGGAGCGAACCCACAGCTTTGCCTTTGGGTTGAATCCTTCGCTCACGAAGTGGGGGTAGCCACCCGAATGGTCATAATGGCCGTGGCTGAGGATTACGTTCTCGACCCGGGTCAAATCGAGTTTGAGGCGTTCGGCATTGGCGGCAAACCATGAAGAGGCTCCCGTATCAAAAAGGGTGGTTTTGTCTCCTGTCTTGATGAAGAAGGAGAGCCCGTGTTCTGTGTGCAGGGTCTGGTTTTGGCCGGGGGAATTTTCAATAAGGGTCGTGATGTGGACATTCATTGCGTGTTGCCCTTTTCGTAGTGGTGTTGAATATCTTCAAGTGCCCGGCTGAGGTGTGATGTCATCTCAAGGGCGGCCTCTTCTTTTTGTCCTTTGGCAAGAGCGTCAATAATTCGGCTGTGTTCGGCAACGGTTTTTTCCTGACGCATCGGCACCTGCAAACTGGCAACCCAGCCTTTGGAGAGTTCAGAGACAATGGTCTTCATGATCTGTTTCAAGGTGGTGTTTCCTGAAAGGTCGGCGATTTTGTTGTGGAACGCCTTGTCCAGTTCAATGGCTTGATTTGTCTTTTTCTGGTCTATGGCTGTTTTGTAGGCGGCGTGTAGTCGCCTGATTTCGGCTAAGTCCTCCTGGCCTATGTTTTCGGCTGCCCGTGAGGCCGCATGGGATTCGACCAGGGTGCGGACTTCAAAGAGTTCCTGGATTGAGTCCTGGTGGTGGGAAAACCAGTTCAATCCTGCCTCTGCAAGGAAGATTCCCTTTCCCTGATAGACGGTGACCCGTCCCTGGAGTTCGAGGATGCGGATCGCTTCCCTAATGGTGGTTCGGCTGACCTCAAGGCTTCTGGCGAGCATGTTTTCTGAGGGCAGTTTGTCTCCGGGCTCTATTTTTTTTTCGAGGATCATTTTTTCAATGGATTCAACCACCATTGACGAAACGCGCCTTTTTTTTATGGGCTCCATGATTTTAGAATCTGGCTCTCCTGGTAACAAAGTTGTCTGCTTGTCCAACAAGTGGGTTGGCAAAAAAATATCTACCAAAGGAAGAGGTTGTAAAGAAGGAATTTGCTGAATGGTCTGGTTTTGGTTTAGAGATAGTGGTTGTTGGGTGGCCAATCCTCTATGAAAATAGAAGGTTTAATTTTTCCTGTTTGCTTGCACTCTCTGGAAGAGTGGTTGATTGTAAGAATGCTTACTCTTCCCCTTTAGGGAATACTTTTTTTTGAGCGCCAGGGTTGGTTCCGCGAGGGGGGCAGGGGGGGCGTCTTGGCATGTGACAAAGGCTTTACCCATGAATGTTAATCCAGCGCATGGGATCTATCAATAGTCATATCTCAACAGATTTCGCCCTTAACCCAACCAGTGAATGGGATGCCGGTAAGCGGGCGTGAAAAGTGGGCTCATCTTCATTGATTTGTGGTATCTCTTTCTTTTGAGATAAAACGAACAGGAAAAGGACATCCTCATGAAGATATCGACAATGGCTGTGATTATGGCCATGACCGACGAGGCAAAACCATTTATTGAAGCTCTTGAATTAAAAAAGTTGGCATGTGGGCTGGGTGACGCGCTGCCCATGGAGGTGTACACGGGGTCTGTGGAGGGAGCAAACCTCATTGTTGTGGTTGGCGGAAAGGATCAAAGGTTTGGGGTCGATAACGTGGCGACTCAGCCTGCGACACTTTCGGCATACCTCGCCATCGAACAGTTTAAGCCAGATCTGCTCATCAATGCCGGGA
This sequence comes from Desulfobacterales bacterium, assembly GCA_022360815.1. GTDB lineage: Bacteria > Desulfobacterota > Desulfobacteria > Desulfobacterales > Desulfolunaceae > Desulfoluna. The sequence continues at coordinate 25,998 of JAKSCC010000221.1, read as the reverse complement.
CTGCTGGCGGATTCAAGGCCAAAGGGGCCGAGATCGGGGATGTTTACATTGGATCCGGTGCCATTCGGTTCCATGACCGGCGCATTCCTATTCCCGGCTTTGACGGCTATGGTGTCGGTTCCTACAAGACCCCTGATGTGGATAAGGTGGCCGAGGTGCTGGGGCTGAAAAAAGGCGTTGTCTCCACGGGGAATTCGCTGGATATGACGCCGGAAGACCAGCGGATGATCGAGGCCAACCAGGGCGCTGTCAAAGAGATGGAAGCCGCTGCCATTGCCTGGGTTGCCGAGTTGTATGACATCCCTCTTGTGGCTTTGAAGGCCATCACGGATCTTGTGGATACCGATACCCCCACCCAAGATGAATTTATGCAGAATTTGAAGTTTGCTTCTGAGAGGCTTCAGAAAAAACTTACCGATGCGGTTCATTGCTTTGCGGGTGAAGGGATTGCTTGAGCTGTAACAAGTGGTCTATCTCGAATGGGAAGATGTTTTTTCTGTTAATCCATCAATATTATTGTTCTTGTTGACTCGGTTGAACGGGGAACTTATATTATGTGTACGGAATCAATCCGTACAAAAGGAGGTGGGCATGGGAACCGCACGACTCGATATGAGATTGGATGACAAAATCAAGGCAAAAGCCGAGAAGGCATCGGCTCTTTTGGGGATGAAAAGTTTGACAGAATATGTGGTGAAGTTGATGGACGAGGACGCCACACGGGTCATTCGCGAAAATGATCGGATCACCCTTGAGAAAGATCAGTTTGCTGAGTTTATGGAAGCCTGTGATAAGGCGGAAAAGCCAAACAGAGCCCTTCGAAAGGCAGCCGAGCTTGCTCGAAAGATGAATATTTCATGAGGTGGGCAAATGCGTTTGTTGAACTGAATAAATCGAGTCACAATCGTAGAATTTTTGATTGCGGCCGGGATGAACCGACAGATTTTCTGCGAACCAAAGCCCTGAGGCATATGCAGGCTGGAATCAGTCGAACCATGGTCTTGCCTGAGGAGGGCATATCTGCTGATTCAAAAACAGGCATCTGTGCCTATTACACCATCACGCCAAGCCTCATTGAGTCGGCCGATCTTCCACAACGTGAGGCGCGAAAGCTTCCCCGCTATCCCATCCCTGTTTTTTTGATTGCTCAACTTGCCGTCCATTGCGAGTTGCATGGAAAGGGCCTCGGAAAGGTGACCCTTTATCGGGCGGTTCATCGCCTTTGCCAGATATCGGAACACCTACCCGCCTATGCCATTGTTGTTGATGCCCTTGACAATGCTGTTGAAGGGTTTTATGCCAAGTTTGGATTTCAATTTCTCTGTGTCCACCAAAATCGCAAACGCCTTTTTCTCTCGATGAAAACAGCACTGGAGTTGTGCGGATTTGCCTTGTGAGTTGAGTTGGATTTTTGCAAAAGGTGATGGTCACACATCGATTTTCGATGTGCACAGAATCGTGTACCTAATTCAGGATGAGTCCGTGCTGATCGCCAACTCTGCTATCACCATTAAATCTTTCATCAATACCTGTCCTTTCTGCTTTGGCGATAAGTTGATATCTGAAATCATTTAATGCAAAATCGTTTTGTTTCAATGGCTTGTTGGGTTGGGGGCTTCCGTGATATACTTGCGGAACTCTTTACAAGCGGCAGTGGACCTGTTTCTCTGTCGCTTTTTTGATGGTCTGACAGACATTTTCATCACAGAGACCCCGAGATACATGGGGTATCCATCCTCTTTTTTCCTACCACATGGGGTAGGCCATCATTTTTTCAAATCAAACTTGTTTTCCACCTTTTTCCTATTTTTGTACAGGAGGCCACTATGTCGCTTCGTATCAACGATTTAGCCCCCAATTTTCAGGCGGAAACCACCCAAGGGCCTATCGATTTTTATGATTGGATGGGCGAAAGTTGGGCGATTCTCTTTTCTCATCCCAAAGATTTTACCCCTGTTTGCACCACAGAACTTGGGTATATGGCAAAAATTCAACCGGAGTTTGAGAAGCGAAACACCAAGATTCTGGGCATCAGCATCGATTCATTGGAAGAGCACAGAGATTGGCTCAAAGATGTGGAGCGTGTGGGTGGAAGCCCTGTAAACTACCCCCTTATTGCCGATACCTCTCTGCAGATCGCGAAGCTTTACAGCATGTTTCCAGCCGATGAAATGGGCACCCATGAGGGGCGGACTGCGGCAACCAATGCCACGGTGCGTTCGGTTTTTGTGGTGGGGCCAGATCGGCGCATCAAGCTTATTTTAACCTATCCCATGACGACCGGTCGGAATTTTGATGAGGTTTTGCGGGTTATAGATTCCATACAGCTTACCACCGCCTGCCAGGTGGCCACTCCGGTGAACTGGAAGCAGGGGGACGATGTAATTATTTCACCGACCATTACCGATGAAGAGGCCAAGGAGATTTACCCTGAAGGATGGACGACTGAAACCTCTTACCTCCGAACGGTAAAACAGCCAAAGCATTGACGTTCTTCTCTGTTTTGAAACCCGCTGTCCGGTGCCTGTTGGTGTATTGGAGAGCGGGTTTTTTTGTGTGCCGTCTCTTTTGAAGAGCAAGAAAGGCGCTTTAAGATGGCTTGTTTTGCTTAGAGGGAAATCGCTTCAATGAAGGGGCTGCGGAGGGGATATGCTGACCGCACCGCGCCCATTAGCAAAAAGTGCTTTGCCGTCTTGTTTGTAGTGAACCCAATTTTTTGGGTCGGTCATTAGGATATATCGTCCCATTTTTAAAGGGGTGACCTGTCTGTTCTGGCTCTTAAAAAGGTAGACCTTATTGAAGGGGTCAAACTCAAATCCGTCCACGGAAAAAAGATATCCTCCGCTACGTGTTATGGCGTATTGCGGCTGCATGCCGCAGGAGATAACGATGTGGATATCGATGTTTGGCGGGTTGGCATCCAGGGCTCGGTTGTATCTATGATCCAAACATATTTCGGTTACAAAGCGAAGCCCGCCCATCTCAAAAATGGAGCCTCCACCCAGCCCGCTTCGGCTCTGCTCTGAAGAGGGATCAGAAAGGGGAGAGACGGCAGGAAGGCCTTGTCGGGTTCGTCTGAATGCTTCATCTGGGTTTCCCCCAGGCCGACTCCCAGCCACTTGTTTCAGAAGGGTTGTTTGGCCCTGAAGAACGGCCTGTTTTCCACGAATCCCCTGGTGAAACTGAGCCAGTTTTCCATAATTTTCCCCAAGGAAGTCGATTTCAGAAATGTACTCCTTGTAGATTAAGACCGCGTCTTCTTTGCTCTGTGATAGTGTGGTATCGCGTTCAAGGCCATTTGCAACCCTTACCCCACCTTTTCGAACGAGGGCAACATTGAAGATTTCAGACTCATTTCCACTCTGACCGGGAAGGGCCCCCACCGCTGTACCAAGGAAAAAAATCCAATTTCGAAAACTCGGGTGAGCCAGGTAGTTATCGAGTATGGCATTGATGGAGGCAATCTGCTCAAGGGTGTAGGCCCCTCCGCTACCCCCTCGAAAAAAGAACTCTGGGGCGACGAATATTTTGGTGGCCAGAGGGGAGATGGAGGTGTGGCGCGAGGAGGCCAGTGCTGCGTCGGCAAAGATTCGGCAGCGGGTTTCGATGTCAATGGCCGGATTGTTGTAGCCAAGATAACGGTTTTTGTTTTGAAGGGGTTGAGCTGTTTTAAGTTGATATCCCAGAAATTGAACGGTCGGCATAGATTCCTCCTGTAGATTCTCAGATAAGTAAACGTCTCTATGACTTCATCTAACAAAAAAAGCAAACAAAATTTTCCTACACAGGGAACAGTCTGAGGAGGATAGGAGTTTGTCCATGGTTTGGAAGAGTGACTATAAGGGAGGGCGTTTGTGGGTGGCATGGACGTAGTGGCTTGGGATGGACCTCGGTGGTGTTTCTCTTTCGACCTGTCCCTTATACGACACCACAAAAAAGGAGAAGTTTTTCTTTTTGCTCCTTTTAAAAGCCCGGTGCTCCGTTTCTGGATCATCGGGCTTCTGACGATAAAGATAAGGGGATGTCGGTTTTTTGACGTTATGTGATTTGTGAGGGTACACATTCAGAGAGGTTTTTGCTAAAAGAGGGCAAAATGAGTACGGGGGCATGAGACGCGAACGGCTTTGCGATATCTGGCGTAGGGTTTTGTCGTAAGGGGGATTGGATCAATGCGCATAGTAAAACCGTCTTTTTTAATTGGGACAGGTTTTTTTAAGTGTCCACGTGAACAGGCGTGTCTCAGGTGCCCCAACCATAATCCCTTACTCTGAATCTGGTGTTGATATGTATTCTATTCTAAAGAAAAGTGATCTTGCCCCAGGAGATCTTCTGTTTAAATGGGTCCTGCCCGAATCACACCTCTCCGGCAAAGTGATTGCCGCAAGTCAGAAAGCCACCGTGCGCGTTCGCATGAAAAAATCGCCGCAACACTACAGAAGCAACTATGGCATCGACCCCACACGTTTTTCCCATGTGGCTTTGATCTATCGAGATTTCGATATTTTGGAGTATGATGAAGGGTCGGGAATCTTGGAAATTGTGAAGTGCAAAGGCGAGGGGTGCGTGAAAGCCCCTTCGGATGCGGGGTTTAGACATGGGCACAAGTATCTGGTTATTCGCTCCAACAACCCGCGTCTTACCTATCACGCCGTGGCCAACATGACCACCATCTATACCCATTGGAAGAACAAAAGGACCTCATCGTATGGCATGCGAAAGCTTGTGACAAGCGGGGTTTTTTACAAAAAAAGTGCTCCCATATGCGATAAAAAGATTTCAGAGGTGCTTGCGAAAATACGTGGGGAAAAGCACAGTTGGTTTCATACCAACCGGGCCAACTTTTTCTGTTCCTATTTTGCCACGTTTGTTTATCTTTGGGCCGCCAACGATTTGATGCGGAACAATCCCAGCTTAAAAGATCCGGTTTGGCTTTTGGGAACGGATGACTCCCGCATCACTCCGGTGGAGCTGGCTGCAAGGCTGTTGGAGAGTGAATACTTCGATATTGTTGGTGAGTTCGCGCCCTGATCGCTGTGGGCAATTCAAAAGCAGAGATTCATGCGTCTCTGCTTTTTATTCGGGCGCGATTGTGTGGGAAGAGATGAAGCAGAGCAAAATGTTCTGCTTCATCTTGGTTGTGCTGGCCTTTTGCAAGGCTGGCGGGGTTATGCGTGGGGCATGGGCCTTCCATGGGGTGACGCGGTGCCGACTCCAGCTCCCAACAAATGACCGAATGCGGCAAGGCCTTGTGAAAAGTTTCGTGAATACTTTGTGAGTTGCGAATCACTTAATCTGCCCAGCCGGGATCTGTGGTAGGTGTGCGCAAAATCGATAAGTTTGACGCGGCAGATCCATTGAGGACGCATGCTGGAAACCGATGTTTTTCCCATGACAAAAAGGATGCTGGCCGCAATCATGGCATAATCGTCCCATGCAACCTGAGAGAGTATGGCATTGACTTTGTCAGAAGCTTCTCTTCTCAGTGCTATCGGCGACCCCCCGCCCTTTATGGCGCTCTCAAAGTATTTTCGAATAACCAGCGATGGGTCACGCCGAGCGAGCTCTTTTCGTCCGTCCTTTGGAAAACAGCTGACGGCAACCATTCGAAATCCCCGCTTGCTGCTTAGCGTAAAATAGTCCGCCATCTTTAATTTTTGCTTTTTTTTCCACGCGCTGCTGGCCCCACGTCCGGCGGCAACCAGCTCTCCCATGGAGCAGGTTTTGGCTCCAATTTTTACATCAAAAAATTGGGGGTGTTCGAGTCCGTAGGCGAGGTTTTCCAGAACAATACGCTCGGTTCCCTGTTCCAGTCCGTAATAATAGGGAACATAATTTCTTAGGGTTGCATGGATTTCCGGTGTGTGTTGGGCGATTCGGGAATGTCTGGCAAGCCCTTGGGGGACTGTTCCTCCTCGTGGTATGGTTGGCGGGGGAAAGGGAAAAATGCTCTGATAAAATTCACGTTCGATGAGGTTGGTCTCCTTCATCATAATGGGGCCGCTGATTTGAATGCCGCCATGGCCGCCTGTTTCGCTCATAGGATGTTCTCCCGTTTTGGATCGGTGTTAACGATAAAGGGGCTCTCCCATTGCATATGAAAGATGCCATTTTGGTAAGGCGTGGCTTTGCAGGCTTTTTTTGAGGGTGGTTTGAGAGGTGGACGGTCTTGTTTTTCGTGATCAGTGACCAGTGAGGTTCGGTTTGCAGGGAGAGGCCACAGGCCTCATAAATGACAGCTCAATAATACTAAAAATTGAATATATTTCCAACCCCTTGAGTTGTGAAGGTTTGTGTTGAGCGCCGTTTTCCAGATAAAAAGACTTGCCAGGGGCCGATGGAATGCCTTATGGAGGAACGATCATAAAAAAAATGGGTTTGGTTGGGCCACCGAATCAAGGGTGGGGAATAAAAGTGCCTTGCATCATGGTATAAAGCCTCTCTCTTGAATCGGCAGGGTGTTTTTTGTGCTAAACCTGAAACGGCTTGGGTGCAAAATTTTTTTGGGGAAGGTGAGCAGCAGATAAAAGGTGTTGCAACACTTGGGCTTTTTTATTGGGCGCACAGAGGGTGTCTCTTAACAATGTTTCGAGTGTTTTTCAGCTATTTTTTTGTTGTTTCTCATGGCGGCGCAACGGGTGCGCCGAGTCACTACAGGGTCAATGACGACAAATCAGAGCCAGCTGCGCGAATTGATGTATCTGTAACATGAGGATGGTGTATGAAATGCAATGGTCAGTATTCCATAGGAGAGGTCAGTCAGATCTGCAATGTGTCCAAAAAGGCACTGAGGCACTACGACAAAATGGGGCTTATCAATTCTGAGCGCTCCTATACCAATAACTATCGGTACTACTCTGATGCCTCGCTTTTGGCCGTACCCGTCATCAAATATTACAAGCAGATGGGCTTTAAACTCGAAGAGATGCGTGAGTTTATCGAAGGCGATAACGTCTACAAAGCCTTGAAGCGCTCTTTCAGCTCCAAGATTGATGAGTTGACCAAGGCCCAGGAAGAGACCCGGCGAATGTTTGTCTCGGTACGAGATTGGTACGATCTGATCAACGAGGCCGAGATGGTGATTGACCACAATATCAATGAAGTGGCGGTCAAATATGTTGAAGCGGGTGACTTTCTTTTTCAGGACCAAGTCTACGACAACGACATCAAAGCCTCCATTATCAATATTCAGTTTACCAATTATGTGGAGCTGGTGGGCAATGAGATTACAGGTCCGGTTATGATTCACTTCTCTTCTGCCAAAGATCGTATGGAACAGAACCCTCAGAATATACGGGTGATGCAGAGAACTTTGATGGAGTGCAAGCGCCATGAAAAGGTGTGCTTTGGTGGTCAGATGATGATCTCCTGCTATCACATCGGGTGTCACAGCACCATTGGTGAAACCTATGAAAAGATGTGCCGCTGGGCCCGTAAGCACAACTACGTGGTGGGTGACGATGCGTTTGAACGCTATGTGACCGATTATTGGACCACGACCAACAGAGCGCTTCATGTGACAGAGGTCTTGATGGATGTCTCCCGAGGCTGAAGGTGAAAGAGGGCGTGGTGATTTGGCGATGCGCTGGGGAAGAAGTAAAATGGTAAGAAATCGCTCGCAAGCGTGTTTGAGTTTTTTATTTTCTCGATAGAAGAGGCCTGTCTTTTTTAAGGCAGAGCCATTTTCTGTGGCTCTGTTTTGGTTTTTTGTGTGACGGTGTCTTGCCTGGAAAATGCAAAGTTTACTTTTAGGGAACCTGTCTTGGTACGGGTTTCCTTTTTTTGTCTAATTTTAAGGTGGGTTGGCCTTTTTTTGTTGTGTGAAAAAAGTGCCTCACTTTTTTTAGTGAAATGCTTACAGAGAAGGATATTTGGCATTGACCTTCCCCTTAGGGGTAAAGATATAGTCCCTCGAAAATCGATTTCTGCAATTGGGTGTATGACTTGATTTCAGGCAAGTGGGATTTTCGTAAAAGTTGGTTTAAGGGAGGAATGTTGATTTATGTTTGAAGCGTCGGGTTCACGAGATGCGGCTGCCATTGCTGCGAAACAGAAGTTGGCTGCGGATTTCAAGAGAAAGGGTATTTTAACCGCTCTTTTTTCAGGGCTCTGTTACGGGTTTTATACAGCCTTTATGACAATGGGCATGTCAAAAGGGCCATGGATTGATTGGTACGGTGCCAACAAAGCGGGGCTCTCTGCGTTTGCTATTACCTATCTTCTGGGTGCTTTAGGGGCAGCCCTTACAGACTCGTGCAGTGCCTTTTGGGCGGTGCTGATTGCTTTTCTAAGAGGAAAGCTTGGGGATTTTTTCCGCTGTCTTAAAACCAAGCCCGGCCTTGTGATGGTTGTGGGGGCTCTTATTGGCGGCCCTTTTGCAAGCACATGTTATGTTATTGGTCTTCAGAAGGCAGGGTCTATTGTTGTTCCTATCAGTGCGCTCTGTCCTGCCATCGGCGCGATTCTGGCCCGTTTCTGGTTTAAGCAGGAGCTCAACGCTCGCATGATGCTGGGTATCGCCATCTGTTTCGGTGCCAGCTTTATGATCGCCTACCCTACGTTGGGTGGAGACGCACCGGAAGGCATGTTCTTGGGGATTGTGTTTGGTTTTCTTGCGGCCCTTGGATGGGGTTTTGAGGGGTGTGTTTGTGGATACGGAACAGCCCTTATTGACTCTGAGGTTGGCATCACCATTCGTCAGGTAACCTCTGGTCTTTCAAACTTTATCATTTTGGTTCCTCTTTTCGGTATGATCTCCGGTGGTGGAAACACCTCAGCCATTGTATCTGAAGCGTTTTCAGATGGTTCTTCTGTTGTCTGGTTTGTCTGCGCAGGCCTTGCTGCTTACGGTGCCTTTATGTTCTGGTACAAAGGCAACAGCATGTGCGGTGCGGCTCTGGGAATGTCTTGCAACGGAACCTTCTCCTTCTGGGGACCCTTTTGCTGCTGGATCGTTCTCGGCGTAATCGGTGGTCTGGATGGCTGGGCCATTGCCCCCATCTCTTGGGTTGCCGCTGTTGTTATGGTTATCGGTATTTTTACCATCGCTTTGAACCCCCTGGACCTGCTCAAAGGCAAGGAGAACTGATATGAAGCCGCTTAACTATGCTATCCTTAAGCACTTTACAACTGTTGAAGAAGCCTGTGCAGATGATGTGATGAATGCTTTAAAAAGTGAATACAGCCACTTTAAAGCCTTTACAAAACCCGGTGTCACCTCTGCCATCATGACAGCTGAGGCAAACGGTCTTTTGGAAGAGACCCGTTTTGATATGGACGAGAAGGGTGAGCTTCGCGTTTTCTACAGGGCCCATGAAGAGGGTGCTGAAACCATCAATCACTACATCAAAGAGTGATGGGGTTTTGTGGATGGGCTGACGTAAGGCGTTAAGCCACACTCCGCCATCTTGGGAAGGCCCGGTCTGTTGATTCACAGACCGGGCCTTTTTCTGTTTTGCATGTTTAGCGATTGTAAAAGATGGCCCTGAAAAAAGTGGGATCTTTTCTTGTAACAGCTTCGATCGTTAGGGGATTGGCCCTGGTCTCCCCTAAGGGGAAGCTTGGTGAAACTGGCCGGACCAATTTCGTCAAAGCTTAAAAAAAATATTGACCTTGCCCTATGGGGAAAGCCTTAAGGTGCGGCAAAGCAAAAGGCAAACCTTATCGGAAAACCAAAGGAACGAAGCAGCAAGAATAGGGAAAGAAAGGGAGGTTCATGCGATACCACGGAGAAGAGGCGTTAGGACTCATTGAAACCACGGGGATGGTCCCGGCCATTTACGGTGCCGACCAGATGCTCAAGGCGGCCAATGTGGAGCTTATCTCATACGAAAACATCGGCTCGACCCTTGTGACCATCTTTGTGAAAGGGGATGTGGCCGCTGTCAAAGCCTCTGTTGAGGCAGGAGCTGCTGCTGCAAAAGAGATCGGTCCTTTAACAGCTTCAAATGTCATGCCGCGCCCCATTCGTGAGGTGGGAGACATCGTTTCGGTTCACGATGTGGACGCCCAGATCACCGAAGAGCAGGTGGCCACAATTCCCCAAAGGGCCCTAGGGATGATCGAAACCTTCGGTATCGTTTTTGCGTTGGAGGCTGCCGACGCCATGGTAAAGGCCGCCGATGTTGAGCTTCTTGGCTATGAAAACACCGCGTCCGGCTACATTTCTGTGCTGGTCTCCGGCGATGTGGGTGCCTGCAAAGCAGCGGTTGCCGCAGGCATTACGGCCGTTAAAGAGATGGAGGCGGAAATTCACAGCTCCTGCGTGATCCCCACACCCCATCCGGCACTGGCAAAGATTACAGGCCAGTATGCCATTGACAATTTGCTCCCCTAAGTGCGGCTGGGATGTGGCGATGAACATGAAAAAGGAGATGGCAGGAAAATGACCATTATCGACAGCGATCTGCTCTCCATTCAGGAGGCTCGAATTCTGGCAGAAAATGCGGCCGAGGCGCAGAAGCAGCTGGCCACCTTTCCCCAGGAGAAGCTTGATTCCATCGTGGCGTGCGTGGCAGATGCCGTGAAGCCCCACGTGCAGAACCTTGCGACCCTTTCCAGTGACGAAACGGGTTACGGAAGGTGGCAGGACAAGTGCATTAAGAGCCGTTTTGTTTTGGATACCAGCCTTGAGCGACTCAAGGGCATGCGATGCGTGGGTGTTATCGGTGAGAGTTCCGAAAAGCGCCTGATGGATGTGGGGGTTCCCATGGGGGTGATTGCGGCCCTTTGTCCCTCGACCAGTCCGGTCTCCACCACGCTCTACAAGACCCTGATTGCGATTAAGTCGGGAAACGCCATTCTCTTTTCTCCCCACCCCAGGGCCAGAAAAACCATGGGCAAGCTTCTGGATATCATGATTGAAGCGGCCGAAAACGCCGGACTGCCTCAAGGGTGTTTGGGGTATCTGCACACCGTGGCCAAGGGCGGTACCCAGGAGCTGATGGAACACGGTGCGATCTCCCTGATTATGAACACCGGTGTGCCAGCGATGCTTCAGGCAGCCTATGCCGCTGGAAAGCCCGTTATCTACGGAGGGACAGGCAATGGCCCGGCTTTTATTGAACGCAGTGCGGACATCAGCCAGGCGGTAAGCGATATCATCTCAAGTAAAGGCTTTGACAACGGGGCCGTTGCCTCTGCCGAGCAATCTGTGGTGGTGGACGGCTGCATTGCCAATGAAGTGAAAAAGGAGATGGCGCGCCAGGGGGCCTACTTCATGAGTGAGGAGGAGTCCCTTGCCCTTGCTCGCATGCTTTTTCTTTCAGGAGGAAAGCTCAACGCCCAGATGGTGGGAGCCTCTGCGCAGGAAATTGCCCAGATGGCAGGCATTCAAGCACCCTCTGGTGTCAAACTTCTGGTGGCTGAGCGGCGCTATGTTTCTGAGTCGGACCCTTATTGCCGGGAGATGCTCTGTCCGGTGCTTACCTTCTACGTGGAAGAAGACTGGATGCACGCCTGCGAAAAGTGCATTGAGCTTCTTTTGAGCGAGAGAAACGGCCACACCCTCTCCATCCACTCCAAAGATGAAGAGGTGATTCGTCAGTTCGCCCTTAAAAAACCGGTGGGCCGTGTTCTGGTGAACACTCCGGCCACCTTTGGCGGCATGGGGGCCACCACCCATCTTTTTCCCTCCATGACTCTGGGAAGCGGGTCCGCAGGAGAGGGAATTACAGCAGACAATGTTTCACCCCTGAATCTCATCTACACACGCAAGGTGGGATATGGCGTGCGCGATGCCTCTTTCTTGGGGCGTGAGACGACACCCGTGTCGGAAGACTGCCGGACGAGCAGCTCCGACGATCTTGAAGCCCTGCGTCGTATGCTGAAGCAGGCGATAAAAGCAATTGAGTAATTTTTACAGATAAATGTGTGACGCCTTGGCGGGGGACTTTTTGGCTCTGCATCTGAAAGTGAGAAGCCGTCAAGACCAGATAGACGATCAGTTAGGGAGGTATACCTTTGGATCTTCGTGAATTTTCAAATAAGCTTGCAGAAGCGACAAAAAACCTGAGCCCTGAAGAGCGGGCATCTCTTAAGCGTATGTTCGAAGGGATCTCAGATGAGATCGCCATGAACACCACCAGCCCTTCTCTGGCCACCACCCACGGCCCCGGCATCCCCGATGGCCCCACCGAGCGTCACGTGGCCTTGAGAGAGAACTTTCTCAAGCAGGTGCCCACCCTCACCATCCACCGCGCCAAAATAATGACTCAGATTGCCAAAGAGAATCCCGGGCTTCCCAAGGCGATTCTCCGTGGCATGAGCTTCAAGCGCTGCTGCGAGACCGCACCCCTGGTGATTCAGGACGGCGAACTCATTGTCGGCTCTCCCTGCGGTGCCCCCCGTGCCGGTGCCTTTTCTCCCGATATCGCCTGGCGTTGGGTTCGTGACGAGCTGGACACCATGTCCACCCGTGCTCAGGATCCCTTCTTCATCTCCGAAGAGGACAAGAAGATCATGAAAGAGGAGATCTTCCCCTTTTGGGAAGGTCAGTCCGTGGACGAGTTCTGCGAGCAGCAGTACCGCGAAGCCGGCATGTGGGAGATCTCCGGAGAGTCTTATGTCACCGATTGCTCTTACCACGCGGTAAACGGTGGTGGCGACTCCAACCCCGGCTACGATGTGATCCTCATGAAAAAAGGCATGCTGGATATCATCAAAGAGGCCGAGGAGAAGCTGGCTGAGCTCGATTACGAGAACCCTGAAGATTTCGACAAGATCTACTTCTACAAAGCCCAGATCATGACCGCCGAAGGCGTGATGATCTACGCCAAGCGCCTTTCAGCGTACGCTGCCGAGCTGGCTGCCAAAGAGAGCAACCCCCAGAGAAAAGCCGAGCTTCTCAGGATCTCCGAGGTGAACGCCCGCGTTCCCGCTCACAAGCCCGAAACCTTCTGGGAAGCCATTCAGGCGGTTTGGACCGTGGAGTCTCTTCTTGTGGTGGAAGAGAACCAGACCGGCATGTCCATCGGCCGAGTGGACCAGTACATGTACCCCTTCTTCAAGGCCGACATGGATGCCGGTCGTCTGAGCGACTACGAGGCCTTTGACCTGGCTGGCTGTATGCTCATCAAGATGTCCGAGATGATGTGGCTCACCAGCGAAGACGCTTCCAAGTTTTTTGCTGGCTACCAGCCCTTCGTCAACATGTGCGTGGGTGGTGTCACACGTGATGGCATCGATGCCACCAACGATCTCACCTATCTGCTCATGGATGCCGTGCGTCACGTGCGTGTTTACCAGCCTTCACTGGCCACCCGTGTGCACAACAAGTCGCCCCACAAGTACCTCAAAAAGATTGTGGACGTGATTCGTTCGGGCATGGGCTTTCCCGCCATTCACTTTGACGACACCCACATCAAGATGATGCTTGCCAAGGGCTGCACCATCGAAGATTCCCGCGATTACTGCCTCATGGGTTGCGTGGAGCCCCAGAAGGCCGGTCGCCTCTACCAATGGACCTCTACGGCTTACACCCAGTGGCCCATTTGCATTGAGCTGGTTCTCAACCACGGTGTGCCCCTCTGGTACGAAAAAAAGGTGTGCCCCGACTTCGGTGATCTCAATCAGTACGACACCTACGAGAAGTTCGATGAAGCCGTTAAAGAGATGATCAAGCACGTGACCAAGTGGTCCAGCGTGGGCACTGTTATCTCACAGCGTATTCACCGTGATCTGGCGCCCAAGCCTCTTATGTCCATGATGTATGAGGGGTGCATGGATTCCGGCAAAGACGTCTCTGCCGGTGGTGCCATGTACAACTTTGGCCCCGGCGTGATCTGGAGTGGTCTTGCGACCCACGCCGACTCTATGGCTGCCATCAAAAAGCTGGTTTATGAGGACAAGAAGTACACCCTTCAAGAGCTCAACGAAGCTCTGAAGGCTGAGTTTAAAGGCTTTGATCAGATCAAAGCCGACTGTCTTGCCGCACCCAAGTACGGCAATGACGACGACTACGCCGACCTCATTGCAGCCGACCTGATCAGCTTCACCGAGCAGGAGCACAGAAAGTACAAGACCCTCTACTCGGTTTTGAGCCACGGAACGCTTTCTATCTCCAACAACACGCCTTTTGGACAGCTTTTGGGGGCTTCGGCCAACGGCCGTGATGCGTGGATGCCTCTGTCCGACGGTATCAGCCCCACTCAGGGTGCGGACTTCCGCGGCCCCACAGCCGTTATCAAATCCGTTTCAAAAATGGCCAACGACTGCATGAACATCGGCATGGTTCATAACTTTAAGCTGATGAGCGGTCTGCTGGACACCCCTGAAGGCGAGAACGGTGTCATCACCCTGATTCGTACCGCCTGTATGCTGGGCAACGGTGAGATGCAGTTCAACTACCTGGACAACAAAACCCTTTTGGATGCCCAGAAGAACCCTGAAAAATATCGCGACCTCGTGGTTCGCGTGGCCGGCTACAGCGCCTTCTTTGTGGAGCTCTGCAAAGATGTACAGGACGAGATCATCAGTCGAACCATGCTCCACGGGTTTACCGAAGAGACCTGCCGTAACCAGTAGGTTTTTGGTCTGAAAGGGGATGGTTAGACGGGTGGCGGGCCAACCCATGGTGCGCCACCTTTGACCAAAATGAAAAAAGATGGTTTCGCACAAAAGTCGATGGATCCAAGTGATTTTCAGACTTTTTTGCGGCGCCTCAACATACACCTGGCGAGCAGCAGCATGATTGAACGTAAAGCCAAGATATTCAACATCCAGAAGTACAACATGTATGACGGCCCCGGCGTCCGGACCATCGTCTTTTTCAAGGGGTGCCCCTTGCGTTGCAAGTGGTGCTCCAACCCTGAAAGCCAGAAAAAAGGATTCCAGGTTCTCTTTAAAGAGAGTCAGTGCGTGAATTGCGGAGCCTGCGTTGAGGTTTGCCCTTCGGGGGTGCACCGCCTTTCGGCCAGCGGACTTCACGAGTTTGCAGAGGGCTCCACCTGCATCGGATGCCGGGCATGCGAGTCGGCCTGTCTTCAGAAGGCCTTGTCGGTGGTGGGAGAGGTAAAAACCATCTCCGAGCTCATGGAGGTGGTGGAAGAAGATCGCTCCTTCTACGAAATGTCCGGAGGTGGCCTGACTCTGGGTGGCGGAGAGGCCTTGATGCAGCCCGAAGCTGCGGCCGCTCTTTTGATGGTTTGCAAGCAAAGGGGCATCAACACCGCCATTGAGACCTGTGGGTATGCAAAGCCGGAAGCCCTTTTGAAGGTGGCCGAGTTTACGGATCTTTTTCTCTTTGACCTGAAGCATATGGATTCAGATCGTCATCACCAGCTGACCGGTGTGCGCAACGAGCGAATTTTAAAGAACCTGACCCTGCTTCTTGAGAATCGCCACAACGTGCAGGTGAGACTTCCGCTTTTGAAGGGCATCAACGACAGCCAGAAGGAGTTAACAGAGCTTCTGGCGTTTCTGAAGCCTTTTAAGGGATATCGGAATTTTAAGGGGATCGATTTGCTTCCCTACCACAAGCTGGGTGTAAACAAGTACCGCCAGCTGGGGTGGGAGTATCCCATCGAAGGCGATCCAAGCCTTTCCGAGGCAGATCTGGATCGCATCGAAGGGTGGATGGCGTCCCATGATTTTCCGGTGACTGTGGTGAGGCACTGATCTGAAACGCATGGATACAAAAACGGATGAAAGGAGGTCTGAGGCATGAAGAAGATTATTTGTGCTGATGACGTGGAAAAGTGCATCAAACAGGGGGATACCACCCTTTGTGTCTTCCCGGGTCAGATTTTGACTCCCTCTGCTCGGGATGCAGCAAGAGATGCCGGTCTTGAAGTGTGCGAAGGCAAAACAGAAGCCGAGTGCACCGCTTGCAAGAGCAAGGCGGCTGAAGCCCCCGCAGACGATGAGATCAGCGGTGAGCTGGTCTACACAGCCCTGAAGACCATGCTGGACAACGGCATGCTTAAGGGTGTGGCTCACCTTCTGTCCAGGTGAAACCCAAGGAGGCCAAGATGAACGGCAAAGCATTAGGCATCATCGAAACCGTAGGGCTTGTCCCTTCGGTGGAGGCGGCAGACGTGGCGGTGAAGACCGCCGAGGTCTCTCTGATCGGCTCCCAGGCTGTGGGAGGCGGGCTTGTCTCCATCTTGATGAAGGGAGATGTGGCCGCGGTAAAGGCGTCGGTGGATGCCGGAAGCCAGGCTGCCTCTCGCATTGGGGAACTTCGGTCGGTGACGGTGATTGCGCGGACTGCCGAAGGCCTTGAGGGCATTTTGCTGGAGGAGGGGAAAACGCCCAAGTGGGTCCCGGCTCCTTCAGCTTGTGAGCCTGAAATTGTTTTGGAGACGACTTCTGAAGAGCCCGGCGAAAGGCTTCCTGAAAAGGAGGATAGCGGGACGACAGATTCAGCCTCCGAAGAGGCTTTAGAAGGGCTCAGCCTTGAGCTCTCTGAGCTGAAGAAGATGAAAGTAACAAAATTGCGACGCCTTGCGCGGCAGCTTCCCACCTTTGGTATTACCAGAGGTGAGATTAAGTATGCCAAGAAGAGCGAATTGCTCGAAGCGTTTGCGCAGTATATGGCGTCACTTGAGCAGAAATAATAGAAGACGAGTATTAGAAGAGAGGATACATAGATGGTAGATAAGGACTTACTCTCCATTCAGGAAACCCGAGCGCTTGTACGTGCAGCACGTGCAGCTCAGCCTACCCTTGCCAATGCCGGTCAGGAGCGTGTGGATGCTTTGGTGGAAGCCATTGCCAAAGTGGGCAAAGAGATGGCTGAAGAGCTTGGCAAAATGGCCAACGAAGAGACCGGGTTCGGTAAGTGGGAAGATAAGAAGCTCAAGAACATTCAGGCCACTGAGAAACTCGTGGAGTACTACCGGGGCATGAAGACCATCGGTATCTTGAATGAGGACAAAGAGAGGAAGATGGTTGAGATCGCCGCTCCCATGGGCGTGATTGCAGGTCTTCTCCCCTCCACCAACCCCACCTCCACCACTTTTTACAAGGCGATCATCTCTCTTAAGAGCGGCAATGCCATCGTCTTTTCTCCCCACCCCAGCGCGCTCAAGTGCATCACCGCCACAGTCAATGTAATCAAAGGGGTGCTCAAGGCCCTTGAGCTGCCGGAAGAGCTCGTGGGCTGCATCAGCGTTCCCACCATGCAGGGAACCGATGAGCTCATGAAGATCACCGATATGATTCTGGCCACCGGCGGAAACGCCATGGTGAAAGCGGCGTACAGCTCCGGCACCCCTGCTCTGGGTGTGGGCTCCGGCAACGTGCCCGCCTTTATCGAGCGAAGCGCCGATGTGGATGTGGCCATCAAGAAGATCCTTGCCTCCAAAACCTTTGACAACGGTACTGTGTGTGCTTCTGAGCAGGCCATTGTCACCGAAGCCTGCATTGCAGACAAGGTCAAGGCGTCTCTTATTGCTCAGGGCGGCTATTTTCTCGAAGGCGAGAAGCTCGCCAAAGTGAAGAAGGTAATGGAGCGTCCCAACGGCTCCATGAACCCTGCTATTGTGGGACGTTGCGCAGCGGATATCGCCAAGATCGCCGGCATCGAGATTCCTGCCGGCACCACCATGCTGGTGGCTGAAGAAGAGGGCGTGGGACCCAAATTCCCCTTCTCCAAAGAGAAGCTCACCGCTCTTCTCGGTTTTTACACCGTCAACGATTGGCAGGAGGCGTGTGAGCTCTGCTACAAACTCCTCCACAACGGTGGCCTGGGTCACTCCATGGGTATCCACTCCAACAACGAGACCGTGATTCGTGAGTTCGCGCTGAAAAAGCCTGTCTCTCGTTTCCTTGTCAACACCCCCACCACTCAGGGTGCTGTGGGCATCTCCACCAGCATGGCTCCCTCCTTTACTCTGGGATGCGGAACCGTTGGCGGCAGTGCCACTTCTGAAAACGTTGGCCCCCATCAGCTCTTCAACATTCGACGTATGGCCTACGGTCTGGATGAAGAGGCGACATGCACCGGTGCCTCCTGCGGAGATGGTGTGGATGTTCAGGCAGTGACCAACATGATTATGGAACAGCTCAAAAAGATGAGCGGCACCCTGTAGCAAAAAATTTGCGAATGCGTCGTCCTTTGGGCGTCGCATTCGCTCTAACCGAAAGCAAATGCGCCAAGCATTTGCAAACCCAGGAGAGAAAACATGAGTTCACAAAATGCCCTTGGAATGATCGAAACCCGTGGTCTTGTTGGTGCCGTTGAAGCCGCAGACGCCATGGTAAAAGCCGCCAACGTGACCCTTATCGGACGCTCCCAGGTGGGGGCTGGCCTTGTGACCGTCATGGTTCGAGGTGATGTGGGTGCTGTCAAGGCGGCCACCGATGCCGGTGCTGCTGCAGCCGATCGTGTGGGTGAGCTGATCAGCGTGCACGTGATTCCCCGTCCTCACGGCGAAGTCGAACTGATTCTGCCCAAAGTGGAGAAGTAGTAACCCATGAAAGTCATTTCGGAATCCTATCTGAGAGATTGTTTCAGAAAGGCGGTTCCTGAGACTTTCATGGTGGAGGAGGGTCAGATTCTGACCCCCTCCGCAACCCAGTTTCTCGGTGAGAAAGGGGTTAAGGTTATCAGGGAACATGAAGAGGCAAATGCCTCTGCGCCCGAGTCTGCCCCCCGAAGCACAAAGCCGGTTGCGGCTGTTGTTGCTGTGGAAAAACCGAAATATGTCTCTGCCGTGGATGGCGGCTTGTATGAGACCAAACCCGAGCACATGACCCAGCTCACCGGCAATCGCCTGGTGGCAAAGGATCATCCTCGAATCGCCTTTCGAGGCCGTCTGGACAGCTTTCAGGCCGAGGTCTCTCTTCTTCAGGCAAAGATGCATGAGGCCGGAAAAAAAGGCCTGGTGGAAGACCTTGACGAGGTGATGGCCTGGAGCCGCGACATCATGCGTCGTGATGTTCTGGATACCCCCATTGCCGAGCGACCCATCATGGGCCTGACCGATGAAGAGCTTCGCGTCCGCTCACACAACCCCAAAAAGTATTTCGGGTGTGAGCACCTTCTCCCTTCTTGGGAGATGGGGATGACCATACTGGAGCTTAATCGCCTGCGAGCTCTGGTTCGAGAGCTGGAAGTCTCGGCTGTGACGGCTCTTAAAGAGAGCTTTGGGCTTCAAAAACCCGATGTGGTTCAGGCGCTGAACCGCATGAGCAGCGCCATCTATATCATGATGCTCAAAGAAAAAGGCGAGAAGTACACCAAGTCTTGATGCATGACGATGAGGTCGAAAAAAGTCGATGCGACATCCACACGATAGACCCATCCATTGAGACTGTTTGGAGATTCAAATGGAACAGAAAATTGTAAACAATATCATCAAGAAGGTCATGGAGCAGATGGCCAGCAGCACCCCAGAGACGAAAACAGTGGAATCCTCTGGGGAGGAAGCCATTCCTGTGGAGCTGTCTGGCCGCCATGTGCACTTGTGTGAAGAAGATATCAAGGAGCTCTACGGAGCGCCGCTTACCTTTGTAAAAGAGCTTTCTCAGCCCGGCCAGTATCTCTGCAAAGAGCGGGTTCGTCTGATCGGCCCCAGCGGCGTGATCGACAATGTGGCGGTTTTGGGCCCTGCTCGCCCCAAGAGCCAGGTGGAGGTCTCGCTGACCGACGCCCGCATTCTCGGGATGAAGGCCCCGGTTCGTCAGTCTGGCGATGTTTCCGGAACCCCCGGTCTGGTGCTGGCTTCGTCCACGGGTCTGGTGGGGCTTAAAGAGGGCGTGATGGTTGCCGCCCGGCATATTCACATGTCCCCTGAAGACGGGGCGCGGTTTGGTGTCTCCGACAATCAGAGGGTGGCCGTGCACCTGGACGGCGATCGTCCTGCGGTGCTGAAAGATGTCATCGTGCGCATTCACAAAGATTTTAAACTGGCCATGCACATCGACTTTGACGAGGCCAACGGGTGCGGCCTGGGTAAAAACGCCAAGGGCCGTATTGTGGCTGTCACCGAGGAGGCATAAGTGGCCATGGATGTGGAAGCACTGGTTGCCGCCATCACCCGTGAAGTTTTAAAGCAGATGGCATCAAGCCCTTCCAAGGAGCAGGTTTTAATCCTTGGAGAAAAGGGGTGCTCTCGCTGCGAGGCACTTGAAAAGAAGCTTGGAGACGGGGTGTGCTGTCTTTATCCTCAGGATGCCGGTGAAGCTGATGCTTCCAGGCGCATTATCCCTTTCTTAAGCCTTGCGCAAATGAGTGCTCTTGCCCAGGGGCGTGCGGATGACGCTCTTATGGAGACGGTTTTGCGTTTTCTGCTTTTGGGCGAGACGGTGGAGGTGATGGCTTACGAGTACCACCAGTACGCCGACACAGCCCCTGAAGGGCTTCTTTCCCTTTATGAGGCTCAGAAAGAGCAGCTGGAGAGCTTCGGCCTTGTGGCGGTGGATCACGCCCTTAAAGAGGTGGTCCGCTTTCGAAAAGCGTTGGTAACCGAGGCCGACATTGAAGAGGCAAGCCAGCGACGTGCTCGGGAGGTTTTGCTTCCCGAAGGGACCCAGGTAACCCCTCTGGCCCATGAGCATGCCAAAAATTTAGGGATTCGTATTTCCCGTAAATAACGAAGGGGAGACCTTCTTAAGATGATCGTCGGAAAAGTGGTGGGAAATGTGTGGGCCACACGCAAGGAGGAGGCCCTTGAGGGGATGAAGCTCATGGTGGTGAGACGCCAGGATGCTGTCACCCTTGAAGAGCTTGAAACCTTGGTGGCCGTGGATTTCATTGGCGCCGGTATCGGTGATCGGGTGATTGTGGCCACAGGCAGTTCGGCTCGACATGCCGGGCGTTGCACGAGCAACGAGCCGGTGGATGCCACCATTGTGGGCATCATCGACGAAGTGGAAGTGCAGGAGCCGTAATGGTTGTGGACTCCCTGGGGATCGTAGAGAGCCGAAGCATTGCCTCTGGGGCGGTGCTTGCCGATGCCATGATGAAGGCCGCAGATGTGTCGTTGATTCGAGCGCAAACCATCTGCTCGGGTCGGTATCTTATTCACGTCTCTGGAGATCGCATGGCGGTTGCCACCTCTGTGGGCGCTGCCCAAAAGATGGGCCTTTCCCTGTCCGGATACTGCACCCTTTCAAATATTTCAACCGAGGTGCTTGAGGTGATGAAACACTCCCGGCCCGTTAGCCTTTCTGGGGCTCTTGGGGTGGTAGAGTGTCGAACGGTTACCTCGGGTATTCAAGCGGCCGACGCCTCGGTGAAGCGCTCCAATGCGGAGCTGGCCCGCATGGTGCTGGCAAGCGGCATCAACGGAAAGTCTTTTTTTGTGCTTTTCGGAGATGTGGCTTCCGTGGAAGAGGGCGTTTCAGCAGCCTGTGAAAAGGCGGGACAAAAGCTTGTGGAGGCGGTGGTTCTGCCATCGCCATCTCCTGATGTGGCCCGTGCTTTTGCCGGGAGAGTGGCTGCTTTACGCGAATAAAAAAAGAGGGCAGATTCGCAAACGGCTGCCCTTTGCATATTGATGATAACGTCATCATAAAAAAGATAATATGGCAGGTTGTGCCAAAGGAGAAAAAAGATGAACGCACTTGGAATGGTAGAAACCCGAGGTCTTGTAGGAGCAATTGAAGCAGCTGATGCCATGGTAAAGGCAGCCAATGTGGAGCTGATCGGTCGTGAGCAGGTAGGTTCTGGTCTCGTTACCGCTATGGTTCGCGGGGATGTGGGTGCTGTAAAGGCCGCTACCGATGCTGGTGCAGCAGCCGCCGACCGTGTGGGTGAGCTGGTGAGCGTGCATGTAATTCCCCGTCCCCACGGCGAAGTTGAGATGATTCTTCCCAAAAAGGCGTAGGCCTCTTTTTTTGATGGGTTCATGAAAAGCCCGTTTGTGCCATAGCGACCCAGAAAAGATCTGGGGCTTCGATTCGTTTTTTTCGCGATATCGATTGGCGTGAGCTTTTTGTGAATCCATTTTTTTTGTTACATCGTAAAGGAGCAGGACCATGGATATCGATGCAAGCGTGTTGGAAAATCTCATTCGAAAAGTGATTGCCGAGCAGGTGGGTTCCGGCTCTGCCCCCTTTGAAAAGGTGGTGGATGAGAAGAGCGGTGTCCTTTGTGTGAAGACCGAGACCGTCAAGCCCGAACCTTTTGATACCGGCAAAGCTGGCGACAAGGTCTTTCTGACGGATGTCACCAATCTTGACGAGAGCCCTCGCATGGGGTGCGGCATTATGGAGATGGACAAGACCTCCTTTGACTGGACCCTTCGGTATGACGAGATTGACTACATCATCGACGGCACCCTTGAAATTGTGATCGACGGTCGCAAGGTGGTGGGCAACAAAGGGGACATTCTTTTTATCCCCAAAGATACCTCCATCAGCTTCAGCGTTCCCGAATTCGCACGTTTTATGTATGTGACCTATCCCGCAGATTGGGAGCAGCAGATTAAAAACGCCGAATAAAGAAGATGTAAAGTTAGAACAAAGAGCCATGTGGTATTGCGCATGGCTCTGGCTCAGGAGAATGACTCTGTGACTCAATTCAGCGGACGCACTGAAATCTGCTACGGCGACAACGCCATCAACACATTGGAGACCCTTAAGGGGAACCACGCCTTTATCGTCACCGACCCTTTTATGGTGAAGATCGGATTTGCCGATCGTGTGATCAGCGGCCTGGAGCGTGCGGGCATCAGCCAGAGTGTTTTCGATAAGGTCGAGCCCGACCCTTCTCTTGAAACGGTCCAAAAAGGAACCGTTCAACTGCTGGCCGATGGGGCAGACATGATCATTGCTCTTGGCGGCGGCTCGTCCATTGATGCGGCAAAGGCGATGATGTTTTTTGCCTGCAAGGCCGATCCAACCCGAAAAAAACCACGCCTTGTGGTGATTCCCACCACCAGCGGTACCGGATCTGAAGTGACCGCCGTGACCGTGGTGACAGACACCGAAGCACAGCTTAAAATTCCCATTATCGACCCCCTCATCGTTCCGGATGTGGCGGTGTTGGATGCGCGGTTTACCCGCTCTGTGCCCCCTTCGGTGACCGCTTCCACCGGCATGGATGTACTCACCCACGCTCTGGAAGCCTTTGTCTCTACCCGGGCCAACGCGTTTACCGATCTCTACGCCGTCCATGCCATTCAATACGTTTTTCGTTACCTGCTTCGCTGCTACCGAAACGGGGACGATATGGAAGCACGCCAGAACATGCTTTTGGCTTCGTGCATGGCGGGTATGGCCTTTAACAACAGCGGCCTGGGCGTGACCCACAGCGTGGCTCACACCCTTGGAGGTATTTTTCACATTCCCCATGGTACGGCCAATGCGGTGATGCTGCCTTACGCCATTCGCTTCAACAGCTTTGACGTGCGGGATCGTTACCGCACCATTGCCAAGAAGTTGGAGCTTCCCTGCGACACCGTGGAGCAGGGCAACGAGAGCCTGATTGAGGCCGTGCGTTGGCTTAACAGCCAGATGGGTATTCCGGGCCGCATTCGGGATCTGGGCGTTTCCGAGGAGGACTTTTCAAACGCCATAGAAGCCATGGCCGGTCATGCCATGGAGGATGCCTGCACAACAACGAATCCGCGGCGCCCATCGAAGCGGGATATTCGTCAGTTACTGCGCCAGGCATATTGATGCCTTGCATAGAAATGCATCGGTCATGTGAAATCTTCGGGATGCATATCAGAATTATTTGAACAAATAAGGGCGAAGCCCTTCCAGCGAATGCGAAGACACCAAGCTCCTGAGCATTCGCGAACCTGGCAAAGGAAATCATGCAGAAAGAGATTGTAGAAAAGGTAAAAAATGCAGGGGTGGTTGGCGCTGGTGGTGCTGGCTTTCCCACTCACGTGAAGATCAACGCCGAGGTGGACACCGTGCTTGTGAACGGTGCTTCCTGTGAACCTTTGCTCATGAGCGACCCGTGGATTATGGAGCATGAGCTCGACATCATGATCGAGGGACTTCATGCGGTTCTGGACGCCACCGGAGCCAAAAGGGGCGTCATCTGCATCAAGGGAAAGCATAAAAAAGCCCTGGCCACCATCAAAGAGGCCGTGGAAAAAGATACCACCGGCCGTCTTGAATATTTCGAGCTGCGCGACTTTTATCCCGCAGGCGACGAGCAGGTGCTGGTTCGCGAAGTGACCGGCAGAACGGTGCCTGAGGCGGGTATTCCCCTTCAGGTGGGCGTGGTGGTTTCAAACACCGAATCCCTCTACAACATTGCAAACGCCATAAACGAGGTGCCACTTACCGATCGTTTTGTAACGGTCACCGGCGAAATCGGTCAGGACATGGTGGTCAAGGTGCCTGTTGGAACCATTGTTTCTGACCTTTTGGCTTTTGCGGGCGGCTCCAAAATTTCTGAATACAAGGTGGTGGATGGCGGCCCCATGATGGGACGCGTGCTTCCCGATACCGATCAGCCCGTCACCAAAACCACCAGCGGTCTGATTGTCCTTGATCCAAACCACAACGTGGTGAAGAACAAGATCATGGATTCCGAGTCCATCAAGCGCATCACCGGCTCCATCTGCTGTCAATGCTCTCAGTGCACCGAACTTTGCCCTCGACACCTTTTGGGGCATGCCATTCAGCCTCACAAGCTCATGCGGTCCCTTTCGGCCCTGGTGGCCGATCCCGAAGCACGCAAAGCAGCCCTTCTCTGCTGTGAGTGCGGTGCCTGTGAAAAGTTTGCCTGTCCCATGGGTCTTTCTCCCCGTGAGGTAAACGCCATGATTCGCAAAGAGCTGATGAAAGAGGGCATCCGCTGGGCAGGAGACGGTTCAGAACCTGAAAACCATCCCATGCGCGACATGCGCTACATCCCCACCAAGCGTTTGATGCAGCGTCTGGACGTGTTGAAGTACGATACCCATCCCGGCATGCCCGAGGAGACCTTTGTGCCTGAGCGCGTGGCCATTCCTTTGGCCCAGCACATCGGCGCACCCGCCATCTGTCAGGTGAAGGTGGGCGATGTTGTGGCCAAAGGCGACCTTATCGGTGAAATTCCCGAAGGAGCCCTGGGGGCCCGCATCCATGCCAGCATCAACGGTACTGTGACCAGCATTGACAACGGCGTGGTCTGTATTCAAAAGCGCTAAAAGCAGCCTCCAGCGGACAGGGGATGATCCCCTGCACCCCATATGGTGGATGGGTGATGTGACGCGGACGTTGCCTGGACCTTCACGCCATGAAAAATGGGGTTTCAAGCAGAGGTAGGGGTGCTTCGTGCACCAAAGCCGCATTAAAAATCAACATTTGTTCCAGAGCGTCGGGCTCGTCATGCGCACCGCGAATACTGGAATGGATTCGAAGAGATAAAGAGGAAAAACGATGAACTACAGAACGATTGGGGTGGTGGAACTCAACAGCATCGCCCTTGGAATTCACACAGCAGACGAAATGAGCAAAGCGGCAAGTGTCAGCCTTGTGATGGCACGCCCCACCTGTCCGGGCCGTTTTCTGGTGATGGTGGCAGGGGACACCGGCGCTGTGAAGAGCTCTGTTGAAGCAGGCCGCGAGTTGGCCGGTGCCACGGTTGTGGATTGGTTTGTGATCCCCAGTATTCACCCCATGGTGCTGCCCGCGCTCTCGGGTACCACCATCACCCCTCAGATCAATGCTTTGGGTGTGATTGAGACCTACACCGTGGCTTCCTGCATTATTGCGGCCGATGCCGCCGCCAAGTCCGGCATGGTGGAGCTTCTCGAAATCCGTTTTGCTGCGGGTCTTGCGGGCAAATCCTTTGTGACCATGACCGGTGATGTAGGCTCTGTGAAGTCCTCTGTCTCTTCCGGTATTGAAGCCGTTGGGGAGTCCGGCCCTGTCCACAGCCATGTGGTGATTCCCTCACCCAGCGAAGATCTCAAAAAGCAGCTTCTGTAAAGTGTGCGTCATATCATGGGGAGAACCCTTGGGGTTTCCCCATGATTTTGAGCTGCGATGCTTTGTTCATAAAGTGCGTATTGCAACTCAAGATCAGACCCCAAATGTTCTTTCTGAGCGCCTTTAAAAGCTGAAAAAAGCATGCAATAACAGCCTGCCAGGTATCCGCATGGACGG
>JAKSCC010000093.1 GCA_022360815.1 Desulfobacterales bacterium | reverse complement strand
CTCAGAAAGCGATTAAAGATCCCAAAGTTCTCAAGGCATTCCACAACATGAACGCCCTGATCGACTTCCGCCATGGCGCAAGCTGGGAAAAAGAGCTGGAAGAGTCCTACAACGGATTTTCTGAAGCGGCCAAGTCTTTCAAGAAGTAAGGCCGAAGCAGCATGTAAAACGTTGCACCCTGTGTGTGTAAATTGAATAAACCCTGCACTTTATCTCTGGATCAAAGTGCAGGGTTTTTTTGTGCCGATGGGAAGACACTGGCAAAAAAAGGCTCTACCCTTGGCTGCTGCTGCCAGACAAATGGGGGGGATGGAACCCGATTTGCTCAGCTACGAAGAGAACCTTACGCTCTGGTGGAACCCGCAGGATGCTGTGGTTTTTCCGCAATCCTGAAAGCGCTTTTTGTTCATGATTTTAAAGAGATGCAGGCTTTGTGGCGGACGGGGAACCATGGAATACCGTACAGAGACTTGCGAGATTCCATTCGAATTAAAAACCGTATCGACAAGAGGGTCGCAGCTTTTTTTTGGACTCAAAGGCTGCAAGCTACCTTGACTCACGGCTCTGCTTCTGTCTGATCCTTTTGCTTAAAGAGTATCTGCATCAAAAAGGGATGCCAGATATCTGGGAGAGATCCAAAGAGTTCTCAAATCAGTTTCCGGGGTGGCTTTATGGAGAAAAGCTTAAAGGTGGATTTGATCGTGCTGAGCTTGATCGTCTCTTGAAGTCGACCCTCCCCCACAATCGGTAAGGGACTCCCTTAAAGAGAGTCTCTCCTTGATGAAAGCAGGTCCTTTTTCAGGAGCCATTGTGGGGTTTTCCAATGAGCAGCTTCTTGACAAAAGAATGGCTCCCCATGACTACATCGCTCACTGGGCCTATCTTCCCAAGCCCCGTCTTTTTCCTTCGGATGTGTGGCAGACGGTCATATGGTCCCATTCGCAGACCTTTACCCTCTCTGATTTTCTCCAGCCCGACTACGGCTTTTTACCGAAATATCTTCTGATGTTCAGCCGGTAACACAATATCGTCTCGTGTGTTGGGTAGGAAGTAGCGCATGCGGTGCGAGCGCACATCTGTTAACGCTTTTTGAGTGACAGAAACGATCTGGACACCTCTGGATGTGGATGGCTCGCCCTCAAGGTGTCCCGACGGATTGACCAGAAGGGTGAGGGGGGCAAAGGACAATCCCGCTTCGTTGGTGCCCGAAGGGTTGACAGCCGCTACCCAGAGGCTGTTGTCAAAGGCCCGTGCCGGCAGATGGCGCATCCAGGAGGCCATCTTCTCTTTGCTCTCTCCTCGAGGCGAGGCGTGGGGAATCACAATCAGATCGGCGCCGTGCTGGGCCATATGGTGAAAGGCCAGTGGAAAATGGGCGTCGTAGCACAGAAGGATGCCTATTTTGAATCCGTGAAGCTCAAAGAGGGGCAGGGTATCGCCTGGGTTGAATAAGGGCTTTTCTGGCGGTGCCAGATGGGTTTTTCGGTAGACTCCAAAGCGGCCGTCTTTTCTTGCCAGCATGTGACTCAAATAGACCTTTTTTTCTTTCTTCTCCACAAAACCGGCCATAACGGCGAGTTCGTGTTTTTTTGCAATGGGAAGGCAGATCTCTGCCATCTCTTTTTGGGTGAGAGCTCTCTCGTAGGCTGCCTTTGTGTTTTCATAGCCTGTGACAGAGAGTTCGGGAAAAACCGCAAGCTGGGCCCCACCCTTGGATGCTTGGGCGCAGGCCTTCTTCATATTATGGATGTTGAGAGATTGGTCGGTGAGCGATGCCGGAAGGCTGATAAGGGCCAGGTTCAGCGCCATGGGAATCCTTGCGTCAATGGGTGGTTTGGAAAGAGAAACGAGAGGGCGGTGTTTTGGCATCTGGTGCGCGCAGCACGCACCAGATCTGTCTACTTGACGGTGAATTCGGCCCGGATTTTAAAGACCTGGGTGGCCGGAAAGTTGTAGATGGATGTCACCCCTGTTTTTTTTGTGATTTCAGCAAGGTTTGTTTCGATGGTCTCCACCGAGGCTTCGATGAAGGTGAACCAGACGTTGAACTCATCTTCTCGAATGTAGTTGTGGGTGACCCCTTTGTAGCTGTTGACCACGTCGGCAAATGCACTGATTTTTTCTTCAGGGACTTTGGCACCGCAAAGGGTGCTGAAAAAACCGACCTTTTCAGGGGAGAAATTGCCTCCGATGCGCCGGATGATCCCCCTCTCCTTGAGAGAGGAAACATGCTGAATCACCTCCTCTTCGCTCATGCCCAACTCATCGCCAATGGCGGCATAAGGCCGCTGGCAAATGGGAAAGCCGGATTGAATGTGGTTGATGATCAGCTTCTCTTTATCGTCCAGGATCATGGAGTGCTCCTTCATGAAGGGTCTTTTCGGGGCATTAAGGTAAAAATTGAGCCTATCTTATGCTGAACGCCCATGGGCGTCAACTCTTGGGGAGGCAGGTGTTACCCTTCGATGAATTTTAAGTGGAGGCTTCGTCTTCTGGGGCCGTCATACTCTGCCAGGTAGATCCCCTGCCAGGTGCCCAAGACCAGCTGGCCATTTTCCACGATAATCAGCTCAGAAGACCCGGTGAGGCTGGTCATGACGTGGGCATCGGAATTTCCTTCGATATGATGGAAAGCCGGGTGCTGTGGAAAGGCGTGCTTAAGGGCGTAGACCAAGTCGGTGCAGACATCGGGGTCAGCGTTTTCATTGATGGTGACCGCCGCTGTGGTGTGGGGCACAAAGAGCATGAGGATGCCGTTTTTCCAGGAGGCCTTTCGCAGCTCTTCTCGAATAAGCGGGGTGATCTCTTGGAGTTCCTTGGTCTGGTGTGTGGTGAGGTTTACCGTCCGCTTCATGGCGTTCTCCTTATATTATAAAGGTGGCGGATAGATAAAAGCGCAGCAAAGGAGGAGACGCGTGATCAAAAAAGGCCCTGCCGAAGTGGCAGGGCCTTTTTTACAAACTAAACCATGGCTTGGGTGCTATACGCAACCGGTGGGCTTGGGAAGACCAGCCATTTTACAAGCTCCCTTGCCGGGGCCTGAGGGGAACAGCTCGTAGATGTGCTTGAGCTTGAACTTGGTGAGCTTGGAGAGAACACGTACCATGGGAGCGATACCGTTCTTCTTGTAGTAGTCCTGGAGCACGTCAATTACAAGCTTGTGCTCGTCGGTCAGCTCAGAAATACCTTCTTCCTTCATAACAACTTCCAGCCACTCTTCAGAGAACTGGTTGAAGTCAAGGAGGAAACCGTCCTCATCTACGTCAAAAGTCTTGCCGTTGTATTCAATTGTCTCGGCCATTGAATGAAAACCTCCTGTTGAGAATTATCAATATAAAAGGCTTATCCCTTATTTTGTCCTGTCCACTTCGAAGTGAAGAAATACAGCAAAGCAAAGGGGATGTCAACCCGTAACATGCAATATGCTACGGGTTTAACCACCTTATTTCGTTTACTGATCCTCTTCCGGCATCTCGTTTAGCTTGTCGAGAGTAAAGACAGGGCCGTCCTTGCAGACCAGCTCTTTGCCGATGTTGCACCTGCCGCACATGCCGATACCGCATTTCATGCGGTTTTCGAGGCTCATGATGATGTGATCGGGCTTGTAACCCAGCTTGTCGAGAACAGGCTTGGTGAACTTGAGCATCATGGGAGGACCACAGAGGATGGCGTAGGTGTCGTCATCGCCTTGAGGGGCCTGGGTTTCGGTGACGGTGGGAACGAAACCGGTGTGGTATTTCCAGTCGGGGTCGTCCGTGCTGTCAACGGGGATGTTCAAGTTGATGTCGTCACGCTTTTCCCACTCAACCAGCTCGTCTTTGTAAAGAATCATGCCGGGGTTACGTGCCCCGTAGATAACGTCCAGACGGCCGAAACGCTTGCGGTTCTCAGGCTCCAGGAGGAACTTGATGGTGGAGCGCAGGGTGGTGAATGCAAAGCCGGCACCGATGATTACGATGTTCTTGCCTTCCAGCTCGTCGATGGGATACCAGTTGCCCAGAGGACCACGAATACCCATGATGTCGCCGACCTTCATGTTGTGAAGGTGATCGGTGACCTTACCGGTGCGGAACACGGTGAACATCACAAAGCCCTTCTCAGAAGGAGAAGAAGCGATGCCGATGGGAATCTCTCCCTGACCGGGAATGGAGAGCTCAGCGAACTGACCGACCTTGTAGGCAAACTTCTCCTCATCTTCCGGGTTGAGAAAGACAAACTTATACGTTCTGAGTGACTTATCCGCGGTCGCTACCTGAATGTCGTCGATGCGAACGGGATACGCCTTGTAAGGATTCTGCACGAGTCTTCTCCTTTGTCTTAGCTGGCTTCGTAACCGTTCATCTTGTTACAGATGGTGCGGATGT
>JAKSCC010000177.1 GCA_022360815.1 Desulfobacterales bacterium | reverse complement strand
TCCGTGATGGTCGTCGGGGGGGGTATCGCCGGTATGCAAACTGCCCTGGATCTGGCCGATTCAGGTTATTATGTATACCTGGTCGAAAAGGGGCCATCCATTGGCGGTGTCATGTCCCAGCTGGACAAGACGTTTCCGACCAACGACTGTGCGATGTGAATTATCTCACCTAAACTGGTCGAGGTCGGCCGGCATCTGAACATTGAGTTAAAAACCCTTTCTGACGTGATCGACATCCAGGGCGAGGCAGGTAACTTTGAGGTTACCTTGAATGAGAGACCCCGCTACGTGGACACTGACAAGTGTATCGCTTGCGGTCTCTGCGCCGAAAAATGCCCCAAGAAGGTCACGGACCCTTACAACGCCAACCTGGTCAAGCGCAAAGCCATCTATGTGGAGTACGACCAGGCGGTTCCCTTGAAGTATGCCATTGATCCCACACAGTGTATCAAACTGACCAAAGATCGCTGTGGGAACTGTGAGAAGGTCTGCCCCACCGGAGCCATCGATTACACCCAGACCGCCAAAGAGACCACTTTGAACGTGGGATCTGTGGTTCTGGCGACCGGCTTCAAGCCCTTCGATCCTTCCATTTTTGATACGTACCAGTACACCAAATTCCCCAACGTCGTCACCTCGCTTGAGTTCGAGCGTATCCTCTCTGCCTCAGGTCCCACGCAAGGGCACCTGACCTGCATGAGCAAGGATCACCAGGAACCCAAGAAGATTGCTTGGTTCCAGTGCATCGGCTCCCGTGACATCAACCGCTGCGACAACGGCCACTGCTCAAGTGTCTGCTGCATGTACGCGGTCAAAGAAGCGGTTATGGCCAAAGAGCACAACGGTGACGATCTGGATTGCGCCATCTTCTTCATGGATATGCGTACTCCGGGCAAAGATTTCGAAGAGTATTACGATAAGGGGAAAGAGCGCGGTATTCGCTTCGTCCGAAGCCGTGTCCACACCATCAACCCCGTGGCCGATTCCGACGACCTGGAAGTGCGCTATGTTAATGAAGACGGTACCATCGAAACCGAAATCTTCAACATGATCGTTCTCTCCATCGGCCTTGAGACACCTCCCGAAACCGTGGAGCTGGCCAAGAAACTCGGCATCGAACTCTCCGAAAGCAACTTTGCAAAGACCTCTGCCTTCAATCCCGTGGCCACCAGCCGCGAAGGCATTTACGTCTGCGGCGCCTTCCAGGGCCCCAAAGATATTCCTGAGGCCATTGTGGATGCCAGCGCCGCCGCTGCTGCTGCCGGTGAAGCCATCGCTTCTGCTCGCAACACCGTCACCAAAGAGGCCGAAGTGATTCCGCAACTGGATGTAGGCGGAGAGCGGCCCCGCATCGGTGTCTTTGTCTGCTCCTGCGGCACCAACATCGCAGGTACCGTGGACGTGGAGGCTGTGGCCGAATACGCCAAGGGCCTTCCTTACGTCGAGTTTGTTGCCAACAACCTCTTCTCCTGCTCCCAGGATACTCAGGACAAAATTGCTGAGACCATCAAAGAGCAGGGCCTCAACCGTGTTGTGGTTGCCGCCTGTACACCCAAGACCCACGAAGGCCTCTTTCAGGAGACCCTTCTTGCCGCAGGCCTCAACAAATATCTCTTTGAGATGTGCAACATTCGAAACCAGGACTCTTGGGTTCACAAGGACCAGCCCGAGATGGCCACCGAAAAGGCAAAGGACCTCATTCGTATGTCCGTTGCCAAGGTTGCCCTCTTCCAACCCCTTGAGGAAGCCGAGCTCCAGGTAAACCAGACTGCCATGGTTCTGGGTGGCGGACTCTCCGGCATCACCACAGCCCAGAGTCTCTCCAAGCAGGGTTACAAAACCCACATCGTCGAGCGTGAAGCCGAGCTCGGTGGCCAGGCAAATAGCCTCTACCGCACCGCTTCCGGCGAAAACGTGGCTGAAAAACTCAGCGAACTCATCGCCGACGTGGAAAAAGATGAGAACATCACCGTGCATCTCAACACCACCCTTGAGGGTGTGGAAGGTTTCGTGGGCAACTTCGAGTCTTCCCTGGTCTCTGGTGACAACGAGACAGTTCTCAAGCACGGCGTGGCTGTGATGGCCACCGGTGCCAAACCCTACGTTCCCAGCGAATACAGTTACGGCCAGAGTGACCGCATCGTCACCAGCCTTGAGATGGATGAGAAGCTCAAGGCAAACGATCCCGTTCTTGACACCATTAATTCAGCCGTATTTATCCAGTGTGTCGGCTCCCGTGAGCCTGAACGCCCCTACTGTTCGCGTGTCTGCTGTACCCACAGCATCGACAACGCCCTGGAGATCAAGAAGCGCAATCCGCTTGCGAATGTCTACATTCTTTACCGTGACATCCGTACCTATGGTGAGCGTGAATTCCTCTACCGGGAAGCGCGTGAAAAAGGCGTTATCTTCATACGCTTTGACGTTGACAACAAGCCCCAGGTTTCTGTCAATGGCAACAGGGTGATGATCAAGGCCACCGACCACGTTCTCCGTCGTGAGATTGAGATCGAAGCCGATCTTCTCTCCTTGGCAACCGCCGTGCTGCCCTACAGAGATGAGAAAATCGCTCAGTTCTTCAAGCTCCCCATGAACGACAACGGCTTCTTCGTAGAGCGTCACGCCAAGCTGGGTCCCAGTGAATTCGCCACCGACGGCGTCTTCCTCTGTGGCATGGCTCACTATCCCAAACCCGTTGACGAATCCATTGGACAGGCCAAAGCGGCTGCATCCCGTGCCATCACCCTGCTGGCTCGTGAAACCCTTCACACCAGCGGCCAGGTGGCCCACGTGGTTGCAGGTCTTTGCAGCTCCTGTGGCATCTGTGTCAATGTTTGCCCCTACTCAGCCCCCTCTTTCATGACCGAAGGAAGGGACGCCGGTAAGGCGCAGATCAACCCCGTTCTCTGCAAAGGCTGTGGCCTCTGCGTTGCCTCCTGCCGCTCCGGTGCCATCCGTCACCGCGGCTTTGACAACGACCAGATCATGTCCCAGATTTTCGCCGTAAACGAAGGGTAAGGATAGCGTCTCGCAAGTAACCTGTTTGATTCCTCTCTGCTCATCATCGAGCAGAGAGGGCACTCAAAGGAGATAGATAAAAATGGCTGATTTTGAACCAAAAATTGTCAGCTTTCTCTGTAACTGGTGCAGTTACGGAGCCGCTGACCTGGCTGGTGTGGGCCGTGCCCAGTACCCTGCCAACGTCCGCGTGATCCGGATCCCCTGCTCCGGCCGCATGAGTCCCAAATTCTTCCTGGCCGCGCTTCGCGAAGGAGCCGACGCGGTATGGGTTTCCGGCTGACATCCCGGAGACTGCCATTACCTGGAAGGTAATTACTACGCTCGTCGAAAGTTCGCCCTGATGAAGAACCT
>JAKSCC010000257.1 GCA_022360815.1 Desulfobacterales bacterium | reverse complement strand
GCCCTTCGTTCCTCAGGGCACATCGCAACGGCGTTCAAGGCTTGTTTGACACAGAAAAAAACAGCAATCCATGCTTGTCCGACGCGGTGGAAGTGCCATCAGGTAACGCGTGAATGCCATGGATAACGGGGCGAGTTATATGATCCGTCCGCGCATTCACCTTATGGTTTCGAGGTGTCCGCACCTCGTCGCCGAAGGCAAAAAAATAACGGGAGTAACATGGCAACAAAAGCACCCAAGGGTGTCCGGTTGGTGATCACGCTTACCGGGCGCAGAAACGCAGGAAAGTCGTCACTGATCAACGCCATTTGCGGCGAAGAGATCGCCATTGTCTCGGAGATGCCGGGCACCACCACAGACCCTGTTGCGCGGCACCATGAGCTTTTGCCTTTGGGGCCGGTCACCTTTTACGACACCGCAGGGCTCGACGATGAAGGCGTTCTGGGCGAGCTTCGCATCCAGGCGGCGCGTAAGGTTCTTTTCAGAACCGACGTGGCTGTGGTGGTGGTGGGAGAAGAGGGGATCACCTCGTATGAAAAGGAGATCATAGCCGAGCTCCGCCGCATGGGGCTCTCCTTTCTTGTGGCTTTGAACAAAAGAGACCTGCGTGACGACATGGAAGGGGATCTTGCCTGGTGTGCCGAAGAAGAGGTTCCGGTTTTATCGGTCTCTGCCCAAGGTGGGGACGGGGTGCGCGAGCTCAAAGAGAGCCTCATCAACATGGCCCCGGAGGAGTTTCGCAAGGAGCCTCTTCTGGTGCGAGATCTTATCAACGAGGGAGATTGGGTGGTCTGTGTGGTGCCCATTGATCTGGCTGCGCCCAAAGGGCGGCTCATTTTGCCCCAGGTGATGGTTTTAAGGGATATCTTGGATGCCGACGCCGTGGGCCTTGTGGTGAAGGAGCGGGAGATTGAAGAGACCCTGGCCTCCATGGGGCGAAAGCCGGCTCTGGTGATTACCGATTCTCAGGCGGTTCTTAAGGTGGATGCGGACGTGCCCCAGGATATTCCCATGACCACCTTCTCCACCCTTATGGCCCGATACAAAGGCGAGCTCGAAGCCCTTGTTGAAGGGGCCGAGATGCTGGATAAGCTCAAAGACGGGGACACGGTTCTGATGGGCGAGGCGTGTTCCCACCACCAGGTGGCAGACGATATCGGCCGTGTGAAGATTCCTCGATGGATTACCCGCTACACCGGCTTGGATCTCAATTTTGAGTTCTATTCTGGCAACGATTTTCCCGACGATTTGGAGAAATTTGATCTGGCCATTCACTGCGGAGGCTGCATGCTGAACCGCACGGCCATGCTCAGACGCATCCGGGAGTGCCAGAGACGCGGGGTGCCCATCACCAACTATGGGGTGGCCATCTCCAAGGTTCAGGGGGTGTTGGAACGGGTGATTCGGCCCTTTGGCCTTGCTTGATCGAGCCTTTTAAAAAAAGCCCGGCGATGTTGCCGGGCTTTTTTTGTGCCTTTTTTACCGAACGGGTTTGTCTTTAGGCTGCAGCGATGCTTTGGTGGGGTGATAGTATATTAATCAATGTTTTGCTTAGATGAATGACTTAAATTTTAGGTAGGTAGGTTTTGTAATGAAGGGTGGTATCAGAGAAATTGCGCCATCGGGCGTGATGTCGGTGAAGTCTGTGTTGTCTATCCTGGATCACTACCATCAGGCTGTGGTGATATCAAATTTGGAAGGGTGCGTGGTTTACTACAATCGTGCGGCCGCCCATATGGATGATATGAAGCGTGAGGATGTGCTGGGACGAAAAGTGACAGAGCTTTACCGCGTCGATGAGGGCGTTAGTCCCACCATGAAATCGTTGAAGTCTGGGCAGCCGGAACTCAACCTTGCGTGTTATTACCGAACCCATCTGGGACGAATGGTGAACTCCATTTGCAATGTGTTTCCCATCTTCGACGAAAACCGTCACATGGGAGCCGTCTGTTTTATGTGGGAGTATCAGAACGTTCGGGATTACACGGAAATGGCGAGTCAGAGTGCACGCATGGTGAATCTTCAAAATATTTCACCCCGAGTGGTGAAAGAGAAGAGTCTCTGTTTTGAAAACGGGACCCGGTATACCTTTGACAGCATTATTGGTGAAGATTCGCTTTTTAAAAAGACGGTGGCTTCTGCTCGTTTGGCATCGCGCTCGCCGTCGTCTACGATTCTTGCCGGGGAAACAGGAACAGGTAAAGAGCTTTTTGCCCAGGCCATTCACAACAATGGACCGCGTCACAAGGAGCCTTTTGTGGCGATCAATTGCGCAGCCATTCCCGAGCATCTTTTGGAGGGCATTCTTTTTGGCACCTCAAAGGGGGCTTTTACCGGGGCTGTGGACAAGGCCGGTATTTTTGAGCAGGCAAACGGAGGCACCCTGCTCTTGGACGAGGTCAACTCCATGGCCATTGGGCTTCAGGCCAAGCTGCTTCGAACCCTTCAGGAGAGGTGTGTGCGGCGTGTGGGGTCTCTGCGAGAGCTTCCCATTGATTTAAAAATTATCAGCACTGTCAATGAAGATTTAAATCGTGCCTGTGAGCAGGGCTTTTTTCGAAAAGATTTGATGTATCGTCTGGGGGCAGTCTATCTCGAAATTCCGCCTTTGCGGAAGAGGCCTTTGGATGTGGGGCTTTTAACCCATCATTTTATTCATCGTTTGAACAGAACCTTGGGGATGAATGTGGCAGGGGTCTCCCAGAAAGTCATGGCCATGTTTGAATCGTCCTCCTGGCCTGGAAATGTCCGTGAGTTGGAGCATACCATCGAAGGGGCCATGAATATGATGCATGGGGATGTAATCATTGATACCCATCACTTGGTTGGGGTTCGGTGGCACGATGACGGTGCCTTTACAGAGCCGGGTGTCCTGGAGGCCGTGGAGGAGGATCAGCTTTCCGTTATACCACCGACTTTCCAGGCCGAGGCGCTGGACTGGTCTGAGGTAAAGCGCGTCCAAGAGTCTGACGCCATTCGAGATGCCTTGGAAAAAACCCGGGGTAATGCTGCAAAGGCTGCCACTATTTTGGGCATATCCCCTCAGCTAATACACTATCGAATTAAAAAGTATGGCATCTGTCGAAAGGCGTTTAAGGAAAAGGCAGGATAGCATAAAGAAAATTTGATGAAAGGATCAAAAAAATAAAATCCCTTTTTGCTTTTGGACTTAAAAAGCAAAAAGGGATTTTATTTTTTTGGGTTCCTCAAAGGGTTAATTTGGTAATGAGAGTGCCGTTATTGCTTGTTTTAGCTCTGAGTGATGAAAAGGTGGCATGTCAATTGCTCATTCCTGGTTGCGTGTTTTTTAGCTTTTTTTAAAACGGGCTACATTAATTTATCAGCCATCGAGAATTGTGAGGTAAGCAAATGTACGATCGAATGCATTCATTGTCTGAGAGTGAGCTGGGTCTTATTCATAAAAATTCCATGGATATACTGGAGAAAACCGGGGTTGCCTTTATGTATGAAGAGGCCCTTGAAATATTCAAGTCCCATGGGTTTCGAGTAGAAGGCAATACGGTTTATTTTACCGAGGAAGACGTTCGAAAAAGCCTTTCAACAACCCCTTCACAATTTGTTGTGGAAGGGAGGAATCCAGAAAAGAGTGTCTCCATTGGTGAGGACGACTGGGTTTTTCTTCCCACCTATGGTGCTCCGTACATTTGTGAGAAAGATGGCAGCCAGCGTCCTGGAACCCTTGCCGACTACGAGTCGATTTGCAAACTGGTTCAAACATCTCCCTACATTGACATGAACGCCTTCAAGTTGGTGGAGCCCTCAGACGTTCCCACAGAGACCGCTTATCTTGATATGCTCCAGGCCAATATGCTGATGTGCGACAAGCCTTTTATGGGGAGCACCGACACCATTGAGGCGTGCCGGGATACCATGGAGATGCTCTCCATCCTTTTTGGGGGGCGAGAGACCCTTAAAGAGAAAGTGGTTTGCTTGGGCCTTGTGAATGTGCTCTCGCCCCTGAAATACGGTGAAGAGATGGCCGGTGCCATCGTAGAGTACGCTCGAAACGGCCAAGCCATGGCGATCATCAATATGATCATGGGGGGCACTTCAGGTCCCGTGAGTCTGCCGGGCCTTGTGACCCTTATGAATGCTGAAATTCTTGCCGGTGTTGTGCTGTCCCAGCTTGTAAATCCGGGTACCCCGGTGGTTTATGGTACCACCTCCTGCCCCACCAACATGCAGAGTGGTGCAGCAACCATTGGTGCTCCCGAAACCTATATCATCAACGCGTGGACCACCCAGATCGCCCGTTACTATAATCTTCCCTGCCGAACCGGTGGAAGCATCACAGACTCTTTGATACCAGACGCACAGTCCATGGCAGAGGGGGCTCTCTGCTTGAGCACCACAGTACGAAATGGTGCCAACTTTATCCTTCACTCCTGCGGCATGATCGGAACCTACATCGGGTGCAACATGGAGAAATGGATCATTGACGAGGAGATGTGCGGGATGGTTCGAAGCATGATGCGCACGGTCCCTGTCACCGAAGAGAGCATTGGGGTCGAGGCTATTCAACGGGTTGGTATTGGCGGCAACTACTTGATGGACCCCGACACACTGAAGCATTGCCGTACCGCTTTTTATAAGACCTCATTTTATAACAAGTCTGATGCATCAGCATGGATGAAATCCGGGGGGCTCTCCCTTGCAGATGCCGCCTCTGTTGAGCTCGAAAAGCGTTTTGCCGCTTACGAGAGACCAGCCATTGATCCAGAAGTTGAAAAGGCTTTGATCGCTTATATTGAGGGGCGAAAGGCCTCTTTTAAAGCAGCGTAAAACCGTTGAACCAAGAAGCTGCTATGTGGAATGTGAAAAATCAAAAGCAGAGCAGCTTCACCCCACAGATGGTTTCGTCTTGCGAACCATAAGAGCCGGGGCGTGTTAAATCGGATTGTTTTAATATGTGAGATAAAGGGAGGTGCAATGCGTGATTTGAAGGGCTTTTTAGGTATCATCAACAAGCAAATCTTTCTTCCTCCAGCGGTGTTACTGGTCTCCATGGTGTTGGTTGGTGCCATGTTTCCCGAAGGCTTTGGGATTGCTGCAAACCATGCGTTTAAATTTTGTATCAAATATTTCAGCTGGTTCTATGCCCTTGGGCTCTGCTTTCTTCTGCTTTTTGTTATGTGGGCAGGCTTTAGTAAATACGGGGATATTCGGTTGGGTGGTGAAGATGCTGAACCAGAAATTTCGTTTTTTACATGGTTTGCCATTGCACTGACTTCAGGCATTGCCATTGGCATTGTTTTTTATGGTGTGGCAGAGCCTTTGGGAAATTATACAAACCCTGCATCGTTTACAGGGCTTGCCCCACGCTCCATCGAAGCTGCCGAAGGGGCTCTTCGAACGGTGCTTCTCCACTGGGGATTTCACCCTTATGCCACTTACACCGCATTTGGTATTTGTGTGGCGTTTCTCTTTCACAACAAGAAGCGTGCGTTTAAGGTGAGCACCGGTCTTTACCCTTTGCTTGGGGATCGGGTAAACGGTCTTGTGGGCAACCTCATTGACGGGCTGTGTATTTTCAGTATTGTTGCCGGTATCGGAACCTCTCTTGGTATCGGTGCCATGCAGTTGGCCGGTGGTATTGGGTACATATCAGGCGTTGCTTTTAAATCGGTGCTTCTTCTCTGGTTTGCCATTATTGCAGCCATTGCCGTATTTTACATTGTGGCTGCGTGCACCGGTCTGCACAAAGGCATTGCCCTGATCAGCAATCTCAATGTCTATATCTATTTTATTCTTATCGTATGGGTGTTTTTGTTTGGTCCCACCCTCTATATTTTGAATAATACCACGTCGGCCCTTGGGGATTACATCAGCTCCATTGCTCGGCAGTCTCTTTACCTTGAGCCGGCCCTTCAGTCTGGCTGGGTGGGGGGCTGGACGATTTTTTACTGGTCCTGGTGGCTTGCCTTTGCCCCCATGGTGGGCCTTTTTCTTGTGAAGCTTGCCAAAGGGCGAACCATTCGCGAGTTTGTGCTGGTCAACTGCTTTGCCCCCACTCTCTTTGCTGTGGTTTGGTTTGGCGTGTTTGGCGGGTCTTCTATCTTTATGGAACATTTTCAGAATATCGCCATCTCTTCTGAAATTGCCGAGCATGGTATCGAAGTGGCACTCTTTGCGTTTTTGAAGCACTTTCCTCTTCCGAAGATCCTTGCTGTTTTGGGGATTCTTGCCATTGTGTTCTCTTTTGTGACTCTGGCTGAGTCCATGACTCTGACTCTTGCCAACATGACCTCTTCTGCTTATGAGAAGAATCAGAGCGATGAGGATGCACCCAATATACTGAAGGTGTTTTGGGGATGTGTTATGGCGGCTATGGCCTTTGTGCTTTTGATGAGTGGTGGGCTGAAGTCTCTTCAGACATCCGTTGTGGTATGCGGCCTGCCTATTCTGGCTTTGGGGCTTACCATGTGCGCAGGATATGTCAAATTTATGAAAGAAGAGTTTGACGTGAAAAAAGAGAAGAGAGTGAAAGCCCTTATGCGGGCAGCGTAAAGGGAGACCAGAGCTTTTTGTAGACGATTTTTAAAAAAGGCCTTTGGTGAAGGTTTTCGTTTCTGTGGAAGAGGCGATGTTTCATCAAGGCCTTTTTTTATGTGTATCCAAATGCAAATCCGTTAACTCAAAGAGCTTGCTGTTGATCATCAACAAGATGGCGTAGGCGAGGTAGATGGAGAGCACTTGGCAGGTTAAAACAAGGAGGCTGTCAGAGATGGGCTGGTTGAAGTAGTGGGAAACAGGCCCACCCGCCATGGCACAGAGAACCCGTCCCAGAAAAGCGAGAGCGAAAAGGGCAAAGGTAACCCCTGCATGGGTAGCGTGTTTTCTTAGGCTGTGTTCTGCTCTAAAAAATATCATCCAGGTGATGTAGATGAAGATGGGTGCGAGCATACCAGAAAAGAGGATGATGCGCATGCGCACATTGACCTCAACAAGGGCGTACCAACTGTAGAGCAGGGTAAAGACAAAAGTGTAAAGAAAATAGGGCCACTTTTGAAGGGATTGCTTCAAAAATTGCGCCATACCGAAGAGCATTGAGATGGTGCCCGCAAACATAAAGAGGTTGGCAACAACAATGGAGATGAAAGGCGAAATGCTCCCTCGAAATGTGGCCAGGGTCATGCCGATGCCTTTGAAGAGGAAATCGGCAAGAATGTAACCTGTTCCCCATCGGTGATTTTTGCTTTGGTACCATGTGAAAGCCAGCACAAAAGTGTAGAGATAGTTGACGAGAATGTAGGTTAAGACGGTGGTTCTCATATCAACGGCAGGCATCTCTGGACTCCGGATTTTTCATTTTTTGCTTTGCTGAAGCGGTCGTTTTTTTAGAGCTCAATTATTCTTGATTTTTGATGTTGTAACGGGTCTTGATCGCTTCTCTTTTTTCGTGGGGCTGTGCGTTCATGTATCGCTTCCAACCCGGACACCAACCAATATGCCATCGCCAGAGGCGGCCTAAAAGGGAGGTGGGTTTTTTGTTGTAACGGGATCGAAGGGGACAAACTTCGCAATTGTGGGTGGGCATACTGTTCTCCTATAGAAAAATAGTTAATCTGCGAAACAAATGGATAGCATAGCTGTTGTGTGATGGCAATTTTAGTTCTTTGTGTTTTCTTTGATGAACAATCTTTACAAAGCGCGGCGTGGCTGTTACCTCTTTTTCAAGTAAAGATGCACCACATGATATCAGAAATCATAAGGAGAGCTTAGCCCATGTCCCTTCCCGATCGAAACAATCCCTACAGTTTTGATGACTATCTCGCATGGCGCGAGGGTGCCGATTATTATCTTGAGGATGCCTTCTTTCAAAAGGTGGTGAAGCATTACGCTGCAGATGAGTGGGAGAGACTTGATGCCGCAGCTCGGGTTCTCTCTCCCAAAGTGTCCCAAAGGTGGCGCCGTTTGGCGGAAGAGGCGGCCACCCCTGAAAAGCAGCCCTACATAAAGCACTACGATGGGCACAACCATCGCATCGATCGCATTGTCAGACCTCGGGAGACTCTCATCATGGAACGGGAGGTGTTCGGCGAAAAGCTCTTCTCCGATGAGACATCTCCCATGGAAAAACTGGTAAAGATGTACCTCATCTATCAGAACGGCGAAGCGTGTATCTGCTGTCCATTGACTTGCACCGAGGGGATGGTCGCCCTTCTTGAAAGCTATGCCGATACCCCTGAACTCTTAAAGATTTTAACCCATTGCAAAGAAGGGCTTGACGGTAACATCGCCATTGGGGCTCAGTATCTCTCGGAGATTCAAGGGGGTTCAGATGTGCCGGCCAATCGGGTGGAAGCGGTGGAAGAAGAGGGGGGCTGGCGTCTTTATGGTGATAAGTTTTTCTGCTCGGCCACACACGCCGACTATGCGGTGGTGACGGCCAAGCCAAAGGGCTCTGAGAAGGTGGCCCTTTTTGTGGTGCCGTCGTGGCTTGAAGGCAACAAAGAAAAAGAGATTCGAAACGGCTACACCATCAACCGCATCAAGTGGAAGATGGGCACCAGCGAGCTGACCACGGCCGAGATCTCATTTAACGGGGCTGAGGCCTATCCTGTGGGGCCTTTGGAGAAAGGGCTTGCCAATGTGGTGGGGATTGTTTTGACTTACTCGCGCCTAACAGTCGGCATCAGCGCGGCCTCCACCATGGCTCGCGTAACACGAGAGGCCCAAGCCTATGCGGCGATGCGTACGGCCTTTACCCTGCCCATCGGCCAGTTCCCTCTGGTGAAGATGCAGCTGGAGAAGATGGAGAAAGCGGTGCAGCGCACCACGGCCGGTGCCTTTAAACTCTATGGGGATTTTCTTGGGCTGGAAGGGGGGCTTACGCGAGGCATGGACGCCGACGAGCCCCTTGAGATGAAAAAGCTTCGTTTTAAAATTCGGGAGCTTGTGATGCTTCAAAAGATCACGGCATCCTGGGACAGCACCGATGTGGTCCGAATTGGTATGTCGATTTTCGGAGGCCACGGGGTGATGGAAGATTTCTCTTCTTTTCCGCGTCTTTATAGGGATTCTGCCATCAACGAGCTTTGGGAAGGCCCGAGAAACGTGTTGCTTACTCAGATCCATCGCGATTTTCAAAGGGCGTCGGCCTGGTTTGCCCCCAAGGAGGTGGTCGCCTCCATGCTGGAGGGCGCAGAGCCGTCGCTGATGAAAGCCTTCCAGGAGGAGGCCGAGGCCCTGGTGGCACACCCCAACCTTTTCGGGCCGGATGAAAAGACCCTTTCGGTCTGCAAGCGCTGGGACCGTTTTTGCCATGACTTGACGCACGCGTACCAAGATCTTGCTGTCAAAGAGGTGCAGTAGGTCTTTTTTCATTGTACGCCACTTCTCGTAAGGGCTTACGTCTGAATTATAAGGACGCAAGCCCTTCTTTTTTTGGCCATTCAGATCACACAAAAACCCAACACGATCCTTATGGATTTCCAACACTTTTTTGATGCCATGATGGCCGGACTCCTCTCAAGAGGTTGTGCGATGACGGCTAAAAATGGAGATCAGACAGTTTACAGGCATCATGACTATGAAAAGGAGAGTGGCATGAAAAAGTGGATCGCTGTGGTGGGGTGCTTGCTTGCGGCGGGATGCACCACCATGGGAAAAACGGGGGTCGGTGAGCCGGTGTCCCTTGTCCTGGAGCCTTTGGGGACCTATGAGACAGGTGTTTACGATGAGAGTGCTGCTGAGATTGTTAGCTACCATGCGGCAACGCGGCAGCTTGTCTTTACCAGCGCCAACGACAGCGGCGTTACATTTCTGGATATCTCAGACCCAGCTCAGCCCAGGATGCGCAAGCGGGTTCGTTTCCACGGAAGCGTAAACAGTGTGGCCGTTCATGGGGACACCCTTGCCGTGGCTGTTGCCGCGGTGAAGAGACAGGACCCCGGAGCCGTGATTTTTCTTGATCCGTCGGGGCGGGTTCGTGGCAGTGTGGATGTGGGGGCGTTGCCGGATATGGTCTGTTTTACTCCCGATGGGCGGTATGTTTTGACGGCCAACGAAGGGGAGCCAAGCGGGGATTACGCCGAAGACCCGGAAGGCTCGGTGACCATCATCTCCATGGCCAAAGGAGCGGAGGCGGTTTCAAATGAAGATGCAACAACGCTGACGTTTAAAGGGGTCAGCCTTTCAGGTGGGGTTCGTATCACAGGTCCCCACGGCACCACCATCGCCATGGACCTGGAGCCGGAGTATATCGCCGTCAGCCCGGACAGCACTTACGCCTATGTTTCGCTTCAGGAGAACAATGCGATGGCGCGTATCCACATCCCAAAAGGTGAGGTGGAAGTGGTCAAGGGGCTTGGGGTGAAAGATCACAACCAAAAAGGGATGGGATTTGACGCCAGCAAAAAAGACAACGGCATCCGCATTCGTCCCTGGCCGGTTTACGGCATGTACATGCCCGACGCCATTGCAGCTTACGAGGTGGATGGCCAGCTCTTTTTGGTCAGTGCCAATGAAGGGGACGGACGAGAGTACACAGGTTACACCGATGAGATTAAGATGAAAAAGCTGGTGCTGGACCCAGAGACGTTTCCCCATGGCGAGCTTCTGGCCCGTGAATCCAATCTGGGCGGACTGGTGGTTTCGGCGCGGGATGGCGATATGGATGGTGATGGAGACATGGATGCCCTCTACAGTTTTGGGGGGCGCTCTTTTACCATCTGGAACAGAGAGATGGAGCGTGTTTATGACAGTGGAAACGCCATGGAACGGCACATAGCCCAAGCGTTTCCCGACCATTTTAACGCCAGCAACACCAAAAACACCTTTGACAATCGCAGCCCCAAAAAAGGTCCGGAGCCCGAAGGCGTGACCCTGGGTGTCATGGATGGGCGCACCTATGCCTTTATATTGATAGAGCGCATGGGAGGTATTATGGTTTACGACATCACAGATCCTTTCCATCCAGAGTTTAAAACCTATGAGAATCCTCGTCGATTTGGCGTAAAGCCCGGCAAAGGGTCAGGGGATTTGGGGCCAGAAGGGGCCGTCTTTATTCCAGCCAAGCACAGTCCAAGCGGAAAGGATCTTCTGGCCGTGGCAAATGAGGTGAGTGGAAGTGTGACTCTTTATGAGGTTCAAAGATCGAGCGTGAGGTGATTCCCAGGGCCAGGTGGCGGCTCTCAACACCTTGGCCCT
Organism: Desulfobacterales bacterium; assembly: GCA_022360815.1. GTDB lineage: Bacteria > Desulfobacterota > Desulfobacteria > Desulfobacterales > Desulfolunaceae > Desulfoluna. Next base: position 30,983 of record JAKSCC010000257.1, on the reverse strand, counting down.
TTTCATTGATGTGACCCTTGAAGCGTTTGAAGAAGGGGTGGTTTCCAAACCCGTTCAATAACAATCCCTCCTAAATTCAGGCTATTTGGTTGACATTCCCCATCGCTTTTTCTATACCCGCTCATACAGTTGAGATCCTTGGGAATATGGGTTGATAAAGAGGCTTACCAAGGAACGTGTTTTGTCCGGTTTTTTTGTGTGTAAAGTGTCCCCCAATGTTTGTGGAGCAGGAAATGGTTGAAATTCTCGGTATTATGGCTTTGGGTATGGTTCTGGGTTTTCTTTTGCGGCGGGTCGAGACTCTTTTTGCCGTTATTGATCGCATCGTGATGGCGGTGATCTTTCTTCTTCTTTTTGTCCTTGGTATTTCAGTGGGGCTGAATGAAACCGTGGTTTCAAGCATTCACAAGATTGGTGTGGATGCATTGGTACTAACGGCTGGGGCCATTGCAGGGAGCATTTTTTGCTGCGGTTTGGTGTGGAAGCTCTTTTTTGCTCGAACCTTTGATGACAGCACCGGTGAGGCTGTGGTGTCGGAGGTGTCTCATGAAGGGTAGTCTCATCATTCTTCTCTGTTTTGTCTCTGGAGTGGTTACCGGGCTGTTTGGGAATCTTTCCCCGGCTATCATGGATTCGGATTTAACGCTTTGGGTTCTTTATCTTCTGATTTTTTTTGTCGGGATCAGTATTGGGGGGGACTCCACCACCTTTTCTGTTCTTAAAAAGAGCAATGTTCGTATTGTTTTAATCCCGATCTCCATTGCTGCGGGATCTTTGGGCGGTGCGGCTGTGGCGGGTTTGTTTTTGGAGGATATCACCCTTAAGGATGCCATGGCCATTGGCTCTGGGCTTGGGTACTACAGCATTTCATCCATCTACATTACCGAGATGCGTGGAGAGGTTTTGGGAACCGTGGCCCTTCTCTCCAATATTTTAAGGGAGATCTTTACCCTGCTTTCGGCTCCGCTTCTGGTGGCATGGTTTGGTCGAACCGCTCCTATTGCGTCTGCAGGAGCCACAGCCATGGATACCACCCTTCCTATCATTACCATGAACTCTGGAAAGAGATACGCCATCATTGCCCTTTTCAGCGGGGTGGTCCTCACCATTGCCGTGCCCGTTTTGGTGACCTTTATTCTCTCCTAAGGCAACTCTTTGGCTCATCAGCAACGGGTGGGCCTTCTATTTTGTAATCTGCTTGTAGGCACCGGCAGCCTTAAAGAAAATCGGTGATGGGATTGCTGCAGATTCCGCTCTGGCATGGGTAGAGTGTGGGGCTGCCGCCAATGGCCTTTTTTCCTTGAACCAGTTTTTTAAGGGGCTCAGGGGGGGGCTCCTTTTCCATCAGTCGAACCGCTATGGCATAGGGGTTGTATCGACCGGAAAGGCTCTGTTCGGCCCTTTCATTGCGCTCTCTTACTGTATCTGTGGTGACCTTTGGCAACACGAGGAGCTGGGTGACCGGATCGTTTAAGTGAAACTCCAGCGCCGCGAGAATGCCGGTGTAGGCCGCAGGTGCGGTCTTCATGGAAGGAAAGGCAGAGACCGTTTTTGTTGCAGCGGTAAGATAGTTTGTATCGGTGGTGAGGGCGTAGAACCGAAAAAGATTCATGGCTGCCACTCCGTTGGCCGAAGGGGTGGCGCCGTCATGACCGGGTTTTTCCCGGGCCACCAGGTGAGGTGTGTCTGAGCCGTCCATGAAAAATCCGCCATCGGGTGCAGCAAAGAGCCTTTGGGTTTCGTGCTGGAGGTGGACTGCCTTCTCCAACCACTCTCCCTCTCCTGTCGCCTCAAAAAGATCGAGAAGACCCTGAGTGACAAAAGCGTAGTCTTCCAGAAAACCTTTGGGACCTCTCTCTTCCAGAAAACTTCGATGCAGTCTGCCTTCGTGCATGAGGCGCTTTAAGAGGGTGGTGGCCGTGCGCCTGGCTACGTTAAGGTAATCCTCTCTTTGAAGATGACGCCCAGCACGGGCAAAGGCTGATAGGGCCAGTCCGTTCCAGGCGGCAACGATCTTTTGGTCCGTCAAAGGGGCTTTTCTGGTCTTTCGGGCTTCGTAGAGGTGGTGGTGTCCCTTTTTAATGAGTGTCTCGATCTCTGGAAGGCTGAGGCCGTGTGCTTTGGCCACCTCTTCTTTGGATTGGTTTCGGTGGGGAATATACCGTCCTTCGAAGTGGGGCGCGCCTTTGAGTTGAAAAAATTCGAAGTAGGGTTTCCACTTTGTCTCTGGCAGAGCCTTTTCAAGTTCCTCTTTGCTCCAAGTAAAAAAGTAGCCCTCCTCTTTGTGACCGGAAGGGGTAAGGGAATCGGCATCGGTGGCTGAGTAGAACCCGCCGTGAGGGTGCTGCATCTCTCGAGTCAGATAGTCTAACGTGGTGAGGCACACCTCTTTAAACCGGTCGTCTCCGTTTGCCAGGTAGCCGTCAAGGTAGAGGCTTGCCAGAAGAGCGTTGTCGTAGAGCATCTTTTCAAAATGGGGTACCAGCCACTTTGCATCGGTGCTGTAGCGGTGAAATCCGCCCCCCACCTGATCGTGGATGCCGCCATCGGCCATGGCCGTGAGGGTGTGGTGGGCCATCTGACGAAAGGCCTCATTTTTGGTTTTGTAAGCGCGCCTGAGGAAAAGTTCTACCGGAAGGGTGGCTGGAAATTTGGGAGCCCCTTTGGTGCCACCATTGGCAGGATCATAGAGGGATGTCAGCCCGTCAATGGCTTTTTCGATCCACTCTTTGTTGGGGAGGGGCCCCATGGACTCTGTCTTTTTCTCGAGGCTTTGCAGAGCGTTTGTGAGGCGGTCAGCAGACTCCCTAAGGGTTTCTTGCTGGGTGGTGTAGAGTTCTGTGATGCGACTTAAAAGGGTCAGAAATCCGGGGTTGGGCGGGCGGTCACCATCGCGAGCCGGAAAGTAGGTGCCTCCATAAAATGGTTTTCCATCGGGAAAAAGAAAAACGTTTAAGGGCCAGCCTCCTGTACCGGTGAGTATCTGCACGGCATTCATGTAAACGCCATCGATATCGGGCCTTTCCTCTCGATCCACCTTGATGGCGACAAAATGAGTGTTGAGGGCTTTTGCAATCTCAAGGTCTTCAAAGGACTCCTCCTCCATCACATGGCACCAGTGGCAGGTGGCATATCCGATACTGACCAAAATGGGGCGCTCTGTTTTGCGGGCCAGTGCGAAAGCCTCTTCTCCCCAGGGGTACCAGTTGACTGGGTTGTGGGCGTGTTGAAGCAGGTAGGGGCTCTGTTCGAGAAAGAGGCGATTGGTGAATTTGGGTGTGCCGTCGGTATTTAAGTGACGGGTACGGGGGGCGTAGGTGCTGCCCAGGCGGGCTGCTTTTTCTTGAATCTTTTTTTCCACAGACATGGGAAGCCCTCCTTGGACGGCGAAAAGGGGACCAGCCTCGGCCGAGGAGAGGGCAAGGGCGATCCAGATGATACGAGAGAGTGTGCGCATGGCGTTCTCTTTATCGTTTGGGTATGCATCGACTCTTGGGTGAGTCTGCCAGAAACAGGGGAGCGACAGCCCGGCCCCACCGGGCAGACACCAATGGATGGACGCCTCCATCTTGTGGCTTCACAAAATGTCGTTTTTCGTTTTGTGGTGATCTCTTGAAACGAGAGAACATTTTCATCAGCCAGCCTTTGGTTGAAAGCTCTTTCCGAGTGGAGAAAGGGCTGTCACAAACAGTAAAGGTATGCAAGTTCAGGGCCATGTGTGATGAGGTGTGGATGGCGGGCTTTGGGGAGATGCGAAGAGGCAAGATTCAAAATGAGACGAAATTTTTGAGACACACTTGCCTCATTTTGAATGGGGCAAGGTCTCTCCTGGTGGACTTTTTGATGGGATAACATATAAAATTAAATGGTTTTTTGTACCTGACCATCAAAGGTGGCACGGAGTTTGATATAACTCACCTGACATGGAGCTGTTTTGGATCAATTGAACGGTTGATGAAAAGGAGGTTTAGACGATGGCCAAACCCGAAGAGATGTACCAGTGTCAGATCGCCAATTGTGGGTGTATTTACAACCCGGATAAGGGAGAGCGAAAAGGAAAGATTCCCAAAGGCACTGCCTTTGAAGATCTGCCGGAAGAGTGGCGTTGCCCTGTGTGTGGTGCCAGCAAAAAGGCTTTTAAACCCCTGGGATAAACTGAGAGGTGACCATGGATTTTTTTGACGTGATATCCTCACGGCGTGCCGTAAATCACTTTGATTCCCATCGCGATGTTCCGGATGCGCTGCTGCGTCAGGTGGTGGAGATGGCAGCCAGCACACCCTCCTCTTTTAACCTGCAACCCTGGAGCTTGATGGTGCTTCGGGAGAAAGAAGAGAAGCTGCGGCTCCAAAAGGAGGCCATGGGCCAGGCCAAAGTGAGTGAGGCACCTGTAACCCTTATTGTTTTGGCCGATACCCGAGGGTGGGCCGACGAGTGCCCCTTTGTGGAGAGAAATTTTTCAGAGATGATGAAGGCAGGAGCCATGAAAGAGAGCCAAAGGGGTTGGTTTTCCAAAGCTCGCACCAATCTGTACGGCACCAGCGACGCATCTCAGGTGGCCTTTGCCACCAAAAACACGGGTTTTTTTGCCATGGCCTTGATGCTTTCGGCTCGAAGTGTGGGGCTTCACACCCATCCCATGGACGGGTTTTCTATGGAAGGGGTAAAAAAGGCTTTTCACATTCCCGATCACTACTGGATTCCCCTCCTTCTTTCAGTGGGCTACTTTAATGATGAGAAGGAGTTGGCCGAGCCCAAGTGGCGCAAGACTTATGATGACATTGTGGTACGATTTTAAGAGATGATAAAATTGACAAAAAGAGAGCGGGAGCTCAAAGAGAAGCTGGATGCCCTCTACCTGCAGTGGAATCAAAAGGCTTATGTGAGCCCCGACCCCTTGGAGACCCTTTACGCTTACACCGATCCTTTGGAGCGTGAAGTGGTTGGGATGGTGGCCTCAGGGCTTGCTTACGGACGGGTGAGTCAGATTCTTTTAAGCATTGAAAAGATTCTTTCCATGATGGGCCCCTCTCCTCGAAGCTGGCTTCTGGATCAGAGCCCTGAAGAGATTGACTCTGCTTGCAAAGGATTTGTTTATCGCTTTACTCGAGGAGAGCACATGCATGCCCTTTTTTTGGGGATGCGTCAGGCCATTTTAACCCATGGTTCATTGAAGGCCTGTTTTCTCCACGGAATTTCACCGGAGCACGAAACCCTGCTTCCAGCCCTTTCCCTTTTTGTGAAGGAGATCAAAAGGAAAGGAGAGCTTCCAGGCCACCTTTTGGCCGACCCCGAAGGAAAAAGTGCCTGCAAAAAAGCCAACCTTTTTTTGAGGTGGATGGTGAGACGAGATGACGTGGATCCTGGAGGATGGGATGACGTTCTTTCGGCGTCCAAGCTTATTGTTCCCCTTGATACCCACATGCATAAAATCGCTTTGGCGTTGAAGCTTACCTCCAGAAAAGCGGCAGATCTTGCCACCGCTCGGGAGGTGACCCGCAGTTTGGCCCGCTTTGCTCCAGACGATCCCGTGCGCTATGACTTTTGCTTGACGCGTTTTGGCATTCGAGGGGAGCTTGATATTCGAGATATCACCGGTTAAGGGCTAGGGTGCAAAGAGTCTGTTGGTCATGATTCGCGGCAGGTGGGTGAGGTGCCTGTTTTTCAAGGATAAGCGGGCGTAGCGTTTGAAAAGGTTGCCTTTAAAAGTACGAAAGCCATTTTCTTTAAGCATTTTTTTGCAGGATTCCACATCCCAGGCTCTGCCCCATTCGGTTTCACATTGGGTGTCCCTTGGGTTGGTTCCCAGCTCCGCCACCAGAAAGTTGGCACCGGCATGCAGGCAGAGGCTGGAGGGCTCATGGGCTGCCATGGTGAAGATTCTGTTGCCAAAAAAGAGGCGAGTGACTGCGGTAACGCGGGCAAATTCCTCATCGGTGAGTTCTCCGTACTTGGCCAGAGGAGAGCCATTGAGAGCAATCCGTTTCATGGTGGCCATCCAGCTAATCTTAAGATCTCGCATGATGCTTAAGGTGTCCACCAGCTCTTCCACGCTGTGCTCGGGTCCTATGGGCTCCAGGCACGATCCCACCAGAAGACCTGCTCGGTGTGCATTTTCAATGGTCTGCATGCGTTTGTAGGGGTCGATTTTTGTGGTGACCCCTTCGCCGAGACGCAGGGCGTGATAGTAGAAGGTGTATCCCGCTTTTTTTACTTCGCAGGCCTGCTCGAAACTCAAATCTCCCCAGTTTGCAAACAGGGGCATTCGTCCCAAAACCTCACGATTAACAAGAGTTCCCATTCTTAAGAAACGCTCAAAAGGGTAGTCCGCTGTGCTCATGATGGAGATGGAGGCCACCTTTGCTTTTGCAAAACTCTGGGTGCGTTTCAGCACATCGTCTTCAGAGAGTTCATTTGGGGTGCCAGCTTCTCCCCAGCTCTCGCTGAAGATGCAGAATTGGCAGTCCTGACTGCAGCGATCCCAGTTGAGGCCAATTTGGCCGTGTATTTCGCCTGTGTTGCCAAATTGTTTTCGAGTGAGCCCGTCGGCAGCAGCAAGAAGGCTTTTAAACAGAGGGCCTTGGGTGGGAATGTTTCTTAAAAGGGTGGCGGTCTCATTTTTGGTGAGGCCTTTTCCCTTTTCTCCCCGTTTGATGATGGAAGTCACCCTGGGGGCGCTTTCTGGGTCGGGTTGGGTTCGCATATTTTAAAATACCTGTTTGCAGTTCTTCTAAGGGCGCTGAAAAGGCGCGATACGCCAGTGGCGCTCTCCACCCGAAAGGGTGGAGAGGCAGCGGGGTGAATTTATAACAGATCAGACCACGGCAACGGGCTTTGCCTTTTTTCAGGAAAAGCTCACTGAATGAATTAGCAAAGCCCGTGCCATTTTGGAGACCAGGGCTTAACGCAGCTTGGTAGTAACCCCTCCAAAAAGAGAGCGGAGGTGCAGACCCAGTTGGTGTGTTTTGGCTTTCAGGATTTTACCGTAGTGGGTCCTGATGCCGTTTGCCAGGATGCGCATGCCAAAAAGGGTTGTTGCCAGGAGCCCTTCGGGAAGAATACCTACGGCCATAAAGACGTGGACCGCTTTGATGAAGGGAACCCTTCCGGTGCCAATGCAGTAGGTATCCATCGCTTCTACTTCCGGCTTTTCGGTGTGGAGGTGCTTGGGCCAGTAAGCTTTTTTGGATTGGAAGATCCCTTGGTAGTTGTAGACATCGTTGGCAAAGGCGTACCCCATGCGGTTCATCCACGCCACAAGGGGGTTGTGAAACCCAAAAGGGTTGCTCATGTAGGAGAGTGGGGCCAGTCCCAGGGAGAGCCGTTGGAAGTGAGGCTCTCTTGTGAAGGTCTCAAAGGCCGTGTGAATGATGGCATCAAAGATGGCGATGTTCCATGAGTCGTCTCTTCGGTTGATATTGGCATACCAGCCGATGCAGTGGTCGTCACTGCAAAGGGCCTCAAACGTAACGTAGCCGACAAGCTCTTTTTTTCCATTTTCAGATGGCATCCATGCAAAAAAAGTTCTCTCATAGGGGCGATCCATGAAGTCTGGTTCCCGCAAAAGAAGGTTGAGGGGTTTGGTTGTTTTTCGAGTGGCCATCCAGTTTGTTGAGATATCCATGGCTGATTTACGTAGATCAGGAGAAGAACCCCAGGAGGCCTCTTGGACGATAAGCCCTTTTTTAAAGGCCTTACGAATACGCCGCCCCACCTTTTTTCCCGTGATGGACCAGGTGGATAGGATATGGGTTTCTACCCCCATGTGGGTGGCATGGTAGCCGAGGCTGTGGTAGATGGCCGCTGTCTCAAAGCTTGCCTGCAGTCCAAAAACAGAACGGTTTGAAAGGCTGGACTCTTTGATAAAAGCAGTGATGAGTTTTTTTCGTGCTTCCATGGGGCAGATGGGATCTCCGATGAAGATGCGGATGCCGTGGGTGTCTTGGTAGGCAATGTAGCCATCTGGGGTATGAAATTTTTGAAAGGTGGTATCGTGGGTGATGGAGTATGCCATGGTGAAAGAACCGAATTGAGTAAATGCTTTCATACGTCTTTTCCTGTTTAACATGTGATTAAAATTTGATTTTTTGCAGAATATGGGTGTTACAGGAGGGGTTTTCGCATGCGATACTGGCTGGAGAAGCCGGCCCTCCATGCGATGGGGCCAAAGGGGATTTGGCCACAGGTTTTAAACCCTAAGGTTTTGTAAAGGGCTTTTGCGCGGGTGTTGGTGTTGACAACCTCCAGGCGGAACACAGAGCATCCTTTGTCAAATCCGTGTTTAAAAAAGGCATCCAGAAGCGCGGTGCCAACCCCCTGACCTCTGGCTTCGGGTGAGACAGCGATGGCTTGAACACGCATCTCGTTGCGGGCCAGCGGATGAAGGTCTTTGAAGACAGAACCGGTGAGTTTGCGTATCACTCCTCCCATGATTCCAAACTCTTTTTTGAGGGTGGGAAAGTGAAGGTGGATGAATCGGGTCTCTTGGTGATGGATACCCAGAACCCCGACAAGGGTGTTGCCTGAAAAGGCGTAGAGGGCAGAGGAGAAGTCGGCTCCGTCAAGGTAGATACGGCGGGCCTGGTCCCACGATTTGGGCCTGAGCATGAGGTGTTCTATTTTTGGGTGAAATCCGTGGAGAAAAATATCAATGGCAAGGGGTTTGAAGGGGGCTGGAAGATGTCCCAGGGTGAGGGTGAGGGGTGGGGCTTTTCTTGTCATCACAAGTACTCCTTTTCTTAAATGTGGATGAAAGTGTTGATAGGAAACGCAGAGTTTTGCGAATTCCTGTTGATAATGCGAAAAGTGTATGTGATGAGGGGGAAGAGGTACAGGTGAGAACGAAGAAGGGGTGTTTGTTTAAATGGAATAAAATGGTGCCATTGCATGGGTGTTCTCTGGGTGGTGACAATGGCGTGTGCTTAGGTGTGGGGGCGTATTTTTATAAATGGTTTATCAACAGATGTTTCGTCAGGTAAATGGAAGCAAAAAACGGCGCTTTCCGAGCTGGGAGAGCGCCGTTTTGAAGATGAGAGGAGATGGTCTACCGGGGTTTTACGTCACGTTTTGCATGTTGTTGAGTTGGCTGAGAGCCAAGAAGAGGGATTGGGTGCCGAGGCGGCTTCCTCCGTGGGCCATGACTGCTTGATAGAGCTGCTTGACAAGGGCGAGTCCAGGCAGGGCGAGGTTCATTCTGCGTGCTTCATCCAGGGCTATGCCCATGTCTTTGACAAAATGCTCTACAAAAAAGCCAGTATCCATTTCTCCTTTGAGGATGCGGGGGGCCAGATTGTCAAGAGACCAGCAGGCAGCAGCGCCTCCTGTAATGCTTTGGAGCATGGTTTCAAGGTCGAGCCCGGCCTTTTGGCCATAGAGAAGGGATTCGCACATGCCGATCATGGTGCCAGAGATGACAATTTGGTTGCACATCTTGGTGTGTTGTCCGGCTCCAGCCTTCCCTTGGTAGATGGCACTTTTTCCGAGAATTTGAAAAAGGGGAGAGAGGGCTGACGCCACTTCTTTGTCCCCTCCGACCATGATGGAGAGGGTGGCATTTTTTGCCCCCACATCCCCGCCTGAAACCGGAGCGTCCACAGCATGAACTCCACGGGCCCGAGCTTCTTTGTCGATGCGCTTTGCCAAAGAGGGGCTTGTGGTGGTCATGTCCACCACAATGGTGTTCTCGGTAGCCCCTTTGAGGATTCCCTTTTCCCCAAAGTACACCGCCTCCACATCGTCAGGAAGTCCCACAATGGTAAAGAGAACATCAGAATTTTTGGCCACCTCCTGAGGGGTGGCTCTCCAGATGGCACCTTGGTCGATCAGGGGTTGGGCTTTAGATTGGGTGCGATTGTAAACAGAGCAGGGGTATCCCTGATTGAGGAGGTGGCGGCACATGGACAGGCCCATGACGCCTGTGCCGATCCATCCAATGCGGGTCTCTTTGGTGAGGGTGATCATGATGAAATATCTCCAGGTTTGCCGGGTCGCAAGGCACGGCGTTAAAAGAAAAAACGCCCAAGGCATGAGCCTTGAGCGTTTTTTTTAAGTTCAAGCTCGCGTGGTTTGATGGGCATCTGTTGAGCGAGCATGGCATATGTAAAAGCCTCGGGGCAAGAAGAAGTGCACTTTAGCCCCAAGGATATCAGATCAGATGGTGAGCTCCTGGAGCGTAAAGTTCCTTTCTGTCAGGGATCCGTCGGAGCGAAGGCAGGCAACGGCCAGGGTTTCGCCCTTGACGGCAAAGGTGACTTTTTCATTTTGGAGATCCGTTTTCCAACGGCCGGTGGCCGTGGCCAGTACAATGCGGTTGCCTTCGACTTTGCAGCGGCTTTTCCAGCCGGGCTGCGTGCTCTTGTTGCTTTCGGCGGTGTAAACCACTCCATTTTCCTGGCGCACCACGGCAATATCCAAAAGGGGCTGGCCGGATACGGTGGCCAAGGCAGCACGAGCGATTTGAGAGTTGGAGAAGGGGGCTTTTGAAACAATGGGGGTTGCGGCTGTGGCTTGCACCTGGTGTGAAGCGAGGGTCATGGTGGCTGCGATGAGAAGAAAGAGGCCGATAATAAAGGCCAGAATCGGGGTTATAGGTCCGGGGTCCTCATCGGCATTGTCAACGCAGATGGAGGGGTTGAAGGACACCTGTTGGCTCTCTGCTGTGTGTTGGTACATCATACGTCTCCCTGTTAGACGAAGTGTGTGTGACTGCCATTAAGCATGGCAGCGGAAAATGGAAATAAAATTTTTCATTCATTCAGCCTTTCAGCTAAATCCACGTCAGGATTATAATTACACCGAAAGCCGTTCGGAGATGCTCTGGGTTGCGAGGTTAACCCGTTGTAAATCCGAAAGATTTATGCTGGTGCGTGGCCGACGTGTGAAGGTGATAATCTGCCTGTACGGCAAAAAGATCAACAGGAAAATGAGGTAGTAAAAAACTTTTAAAAAAGGGGGGATTTTCTTCAAAATTTTTGACCAAGTATGGGTTGTTGAATTGTTGTTAATTGGTTAAAATTATGATGTTTTTTGGTCTGTTTCTGTGGGTGGTAACGCTTTTTGTGTGCAATATTGAGAAAATTTAAAAAGGGGCGAGAAATTTGCATCGGGGTTTTGAAGGGAACCCGACTCGGTTTGGGACCTTTGGGGGTACGGGTGCTTCGTCTTTTTTGTCGCTATTCTCAGGAGGGGTGGTTGTGTGGTGCGGACAGTCTGGGTACCAGCTTCACCCCTGTCCGCGTGGTTGGGGTGCTTCTCTATCTGACGGGGAGTACTTCAATCCAGTAGCCGTCAGGGTCTTCCACAAAGTAGAGGCCCATGGCCTCATTTTCCCAAAGGTTGAGTCCCATCTCTTTGTGGCGCGCATGCCAGTTGTCATAGTCGTTGGTTGTGACGGCGAAATGGATCTCGTTGTCTCCGAGATTGTAGGGCTCTTTTCGGTCTTTGAGCCAGGTTAGCTCCAGCAAGTGAGAACTGCTTCCATCTCCCAGGTAGACGAGAATGTAGCTTCCGTCCTCGGCCTCTTTGCGGTGGACCTCTTCAAATTCAAAGGCGCGGGTGTAGAAATCGAGGCTCTTTTCAAGGTCAAAAACCGTGAAGTTGGTGTGCACTATTTTTAGGCTTCCCATACGATTCGATTCTCCATTTAGTTAGGTTTTGGTCTTCGAAAGGTGGGTGGTGGGAAAAGTATAACTTTGTTGGAGGAATGGCGTCAATGAGATGGGTCGGTGTGGATGGGGGGCAATGCTGAAGATTGGTGTTAAAACAAAAAAGGTCCGCTGAATGATCAGCGGACCTTGTAAAAGCAACCTGGTGGAGCTGAGGGGGATCGAACCCCTGACCTCATGACTGCCAGTCATGCGCTCTCCCAGCTGAGCTACAGCCCCAGGTGATTTGAAGCTGAAAAGCTCAGCAACAAACGAGAGACTATTTAGACCATCACCATTGTGCTGTCAATAAAAAAACGAGGGCTTTTTTGAAAAGCGTGGAAAAGCGGGAAAGAAGAACGGGGAAACCTCCTGGAAATGCACTGAGATGTGGCAACACGGGCAAATAAAATCTGTACTCTGAAAACAATGAATGGTAAAGGTATTCGAGTTTCCAGATGGTAAATGGCAGCCTTTCGGACAAAGGGTTGCTGTGGCCAGGGAGAGGAGATCGCTCTGCTCGAAAGAGGTTGCAAATGAAGCTTTTTCGGGTGCCCTGATATGAACCTGAGACGATTAACAGCACAAGAGAGTACAGAGGTAGATTGATGCTACAAATGATGCGTGACAACGCCGGTTCCTGGATTATCAAGATTCTGCTTGGTGTCATTGTTCTGGTGTTCATTTTTCTCGGACTTGGTCCTGACCGCAATGCCGCAAATGATTTTGCAGCAGAGGTCAATAAAACGGTGATCAGCTGGGACAGCTATCAATCCACCTATAATCGGATGGTGGAGATGTATCGGGGCCAGTTTGGGGGCTCCTTGTCTGAAGATCTGATTCGTGCACTGCGTCTAAGGGAACAGGCGCTGGAAAAGCTGATTTCTGACCAGCTCATGCTTGAAGAGGCCAAAAGGCAGAAGCTTGTGGTTTCGGTGGAAGAACTCAATCAGGTGGTCAAGGCGATACCGGATTTTCAGGTGGACGGAGTGTTCAGCAAAGAGCGGTATGAGACTCTGTTGAAGTACAACGGCCTGACCGACGGGCAGTATGAAGACATGCAGAGGCGTTCTATCTTGATCAATAAGCTTCGTGACACCGTGCAGGCTGGTGCTCAGGTGACCGAAGGGGAGATTGAGGAGCTTTACAAATACAGAAATACAGAGGTCTCCATCGACTATGCGGTTTTTGATCCGGCCGCCCAAAAAGAGGTGCGGGTCGATGATGCCAAAGTAGAGGCGTATTATAAGGAGAACGGTGCACGCTACGAAACCGAACCAGAGGTAAAGCTTTCGATTCTTCGGTTTGCCCGTGAAGACTATACCGATAAGGTGGCGGTAACCGATGAGGATGTAGCCCTCTACTACGAAGATCGCCTGGAGGAGTTCCAGACTCCTGAAACCGCAGAAGCGCGTCATATTCTTTTCGAACTCAAGGCCGATGCGACAGAGGAAGATGTTGCCGCAGTAAAAGCACGCGCCGAAGAGGTTTATACCAAGGCCGTGGCCAAAGGGGCTGATTTTTCCGTCCTGGCCAAAGAGTTTTCTGAAGGTCCCAGTAAAGAGCAGGGCGGGCTTATAGGACCCTTTACCCGTCAGCAGGTTGTCAAACCCTTTGCAGATGCGGTTTTCGCCATGGAAGAGGGTACTGTAAGCAAGCCGGTTCGCACCTCCTTTGGTTGGCACATTATCAAGCTTGAGAAGATGACGCCGGAAAGCGAAAAGGGGTTGGACGAGGTGAAATCCGAAATCCGTGCGTCTCTTCTGGCCAAGCGTGCTGAGGATGAAGCCTATAAGGTTGCCAATGATGCTTTTGATACGGTCATAGGGAGTGAATCCCTTAAAGGGTCTGCGGAAATGGGCGGATACCCCACAATAGAGACCGATTTTTTCACGCGAAGCAAAGGCCCTGAGGCGGTCCCTGCGGTGGATCGTTTGAATATCGCCGCCGAAGCCTTCAACCTTGCTGTAGGTGGCATGAGCGAGATCTTGGAGTACAACGGTTCCAACTACATCATTCAGGTAACAGAACGAAAGGAACCGGAAGTTCCAGAACTTGCGACAGTTCGCGAAAAGGTGGAGGCTGACGCCCTGACTCGTGCCAAAGAGGAGAAAGCCAAAGAACTGGCCCAAGCGTTGCTGGATCAGCTAAGCGCGACAGGCGCTTTCCCTTCCGATACCTCAGTGGTGACCTCACCTCTTTTCTTAAGAGACGGAAAAAATGCCAAGGGTCTGGATCGCAATGTGGTTTCGGCCGCTTTTGGTCTCTCTCTTGAGACGCCTCGTCCCGAAGCACCGGTGAGTGCTGAGGGTAAATTTTATGTGATTCAACTTAAAGAGCGAAAGTTTCCTACTCTGGAGAAATTCTCTGAGAGCAAAGAGACCCTGAAACAGGAGCTGCTTTCTCAAAAGCGAAATGAAGTGTTTAGCGTCTGGCTTAAAGAGCTTCGCGACAAAGCCGAGATCACCCGTTCTTCTCGGTTTGCCGAGTTGCAAAGTGAAGGGGTTTAACCCCCATCGGGGTTCCCTTAAAATTCTTTTTTCCATCGTCTTTTTTTGAGTGAATTGACAGATCTCAAAACCCACTTGTCAGGGCAATCTCCTTGATAAGTGGGTTTTTTTTGTGATAAATTGATAGATGATTGAAAGATGGCTTTTCTCCCCTGATTTTAAGGCAGGGGATGTTAGAAGAATTTTTTTGTGCCCCAAAGCGACGTTTTCTGACCCTATATTTTAAATGTGTGATCATCCGGTTTTCCAGAGGGGCAGCCATCGGGCGTAAAAATCTCACCTTACACCCTTTCAACCCTATTTCAGGAGATTCCCATGGGAAAGACCAAATCCAATGACCGGGTGTTTCCCTTTAAGCGATGCCCATACTGTTTTGTCAACTTAAAGCTCAATGCCGAATCGTGCCACAGCTGCCACAAGAGGGTTGGCAGGGTGAATCGTTTGGGATTGGCTAAGAAGCCAATAAACGTGATGGGCTATCTTGCGGCCTTGCTCTGGCTTGGCATCTTTGCGGGGTATATCTGGTACGCCTTTATTCGGTAACCCCGTCGATTTTTGTTGCGTCGTGAAGCGTTTTTGATGGCTCTCTTCAGGTTGTACGCACCCTTTCGAACTAAAAAAATCAATACATGTTCGCTGACGTTGTGGTTGCGACGATGCCTATGGGCTGGTGTGTGCTCGTTTTTTTGCCAGTTTACCTGTCCCATCTGAAGCGAGGCCCATCCCCTTCACTGCCCCTGATTATGATTTTTTGTTTAGGAGTAACCATGAATCACCCCTCTTTTTTAAGGCGCATATCTTATTTTTTTCTGGTTTTTATCATTTTGTTTGTGTCTGGATGTATGCTTCGAGAGGCTCCTCAGCCGGCGGATTCTTCAGACGTTTCGGTGGTCGTCAAATCAAAGGTCTCCAAAGTACCGACTATCCTTCCTGCAAAAGAGGAGGTGGGGGCTCAGAGTTTTGTAAAAGGCTCCAAAGAGACGCCGTCTGACCTGCCTTGGGATTCCAATGTCCTTACCGGAACGCTTTCAAATGGCATGCGTTGGCTGGTGATGAAAAACAGCGAGCCCAAGGGACGGGTCAGTATGCACTTGGCCGTTGCCAGCGGATCGTTAAACGAAACCGATAAAGAGCAAGGGGCCGCTCATTTTTTGGAACATATGCTTTTTAACGGGTCAGAGCATTTTCCGCCGGGTGAGTTGATCAAGTATTTTCAGCGGATCGGCATGAGCTTCGGGAGCGATGCCAACGCCCATACTGGCTTTTTTGAGACGGTCTACGATGTGGTGCTTCAAGAGGGGAGCAAAAAGAGTCTTGCCGAAGGTCTTTTGGTGATGCGGGACTATGCGGCCGGAGCCCTTCTTCTGGAGTCTGAGGTGGATCGAGAGCGGGGGGTTATTTTGGCGGAAAAAAGGGATCGGGATTCGATCTCCTATCGCAATCAGAAACGAAGTATCGCCTTTGAACTGCCAGGCGTTCGAGTGAATCAGCGCCACCCCATTGGTCTCGAGGAAACCATCAAAGTCATGGATTCTCAGATATTACGCGGGTATTACAATGCATGGTATCGACCGAAGAAGATGGCCGTGGTGGTGGTCGGCGATATGAATCCAGCCGATGCTGTGGGGTTGATTAAAGAGCGGTTTGAAGACCTTTTACCCCGTGTCCCCAAAAAGGAAGAATCTCCTTTGGGGCATTTTTCACACAAAGGGTTTAAGGTGTTTTACGCCTTTAACCCGGAAGCTGGCAGCACCACGGTGACACTTGAAGTGCTTCGTCACCATGCCGCACGACCGGATACATTTGAAACCCGCAGGCGGGCGCTGATTCTTTCCATGGCCAGCCAGATTCTTGAGAATCGTCTGGATGATCGCATTGGAAAAGAGGGAACCCCTTTTACCTCGGCTGGCGTCGGCATGGGAACTTTTATGCGGGAGGTGGATTACGGTGTTTTGACTGGAGAGTGCCAGCAGGAAATGTGGAAGGAGACCCTTGCCGAGTTGGACCAGGCTTTAAGAAGCGCCCTTCTCTATGGATTTTCCAAAGAGGAGGTGGATCGGGTAAAAAAAGAGCGTTTGAATGCCTTGATCCAAGGGGAAAAGAAGGCTCCCACACGAAACAGTCGGGATCTTGCCGCAACCCTTGTGGGGAGTTTTACTCGAAAAAAAGTGGTGGTTTCACCCGAGGACCGCAGAAGGCTTTTCGAGCCGGTAATTGCTTCGGTCACACCCCAAGAGCTTGCCGAGGCCCTGCGGTTGATGTGGCATGTGGATCATCGTTTGGTGCTGGTGGAAGGCAACCTCAAATTGGATGAGAGCCAAGCCGATCAGACGATTTTAACGGCTTATAAAACGAGCCGGGCTATACCCGCCAAGAAGCCGATGGCTCAGGCGGGTGTTGGGTTTCCTTATCTTTCCGCTCCAAAGGTTTTCGGCCGGGTGGCCACCATCTCTGAGCCTGAAAAGCTCGGGGTTAAGGTGGTGACTTTTGAAAACGGCTTGGTTCTAAATTTGAAAAAAACCGATTTCAAAAAAGGGGAGGTGCTCTATGCCCTTGAATTCGGCCGTGGGCTCTCACGCAGTCGTGGGGTGACCCCGGGTCTGGGAAATCTTGCTTCCATGGTGGTTGAGGCCGGTGGGCTTGGCAAGCTTACTCGTGAGGAGACGGCTCGGGCCCTGGCGGGTACCAATACAAGCTTTAGCTATGTTGTGGATCAGGGACGCTTTTCTATCTCCGGCGCTTCAACTCCAGAAGAGTCAGGGCATTTGATGCAGATTCTCTTCACCATGGTCACGGATACCCAGCTTAAAGAGGAGGCGTTTCAGCTATCGAAAAAGAGGTTTTCCCAGGCCCTTGATGAGATGGGTCGTACGGTCGATGGTGTGTTGGGGCGCGACGGCGAGGCTTTTCTCACAGGGGATGAGGCGCGCTTCGGGGCTCCCTCACAAGATCGGCTTGCCAAGATGGGCCTGGGGGATGTGAAGCGTATGGTGATGCCCGCCCTTGAAACAGCACCTTTGGAGCTCTCCATTGTGGGCGATTTTAATGAGAAAGAGATGATTGCTCTTTGTGGAAAGTGGTTGGGAAGCCTGCCGCGGCGTGTGGAGCTGGGCGCTTCGGCTGTGTCCCTTCGGTTTCCCAAGGGGAAGCGACTTGAAAGACAGGTGGCAACGGAGATTGAGAGGTCTGAGGTGGTCGTGGGCTGGCTTACCACCGACATGTGGGATATTCACAAAGCCCGTCGTCTTTCTGTTTTGGGCGGTCTCTTTCGAGAGCGCCTTCGAGAGACGGTGAGGGAAAAATTGGGGGTTGCCTACTCGCCTTCGGCTTGGAATCAATCCAGCAGTACCTACCGCAATTATGGTGTGCTGAGGGCGGTGGTGAGCGTTGCACCTGACAAAAGTGACGAAGTGATTGAGGCGGTTACAAGCATTGCCGATGGGCTTCGAGGAGAAAAGGCCACAGCCGACGAAGTTCAGCGTGTGGTGGACCCTCTGGTAAATCGAATTGCCGACTATCGGCGTACCAATGTCTATTGGCTTGAGAGCGTAATGCGCGGCTCTTCGTTAAAGCCCGAGAAGTTCAAATGGGCCACAGATATTTTAACGGATTATGGTTCCGTGACAGCCGAAGAACTTCAGGTTTTGGCGCGAAACTATTTAAAGACAGGCCATGAAGCGGTGATTGTGGTTTCGCCAAAGAAAAGGGCTTTGAAATCGTACTGATTTCGTAAAAAACCCATGCGTCGGCGAAACGTCTGCGATAGGCTGGTTTTTAAAATGGCGTGAAAGGAGCCGTCGGAAGCAGCATTGCGTGGAGCCTGTGCGCCCAAAAGAAAAAGAGAACCCCACTTGAAACCTTTGAGTGGGGTTTTTGAATTTTTAGCGGATGAGAATGTATGGAAAACATTAAGAATACCAAAGGTTATCGTATGATGGATGGGTCTTTGAAAGCCTTGCATCCAGTGTTGACACCCCCCTTTTGATCATTTATATAGTCCTGACAATCATTTACGACGTGCAGGAGTTGCGCCTTAACGATATGACAGGTTTGCGACTTACCCAATGCAATGTTTTTACAGGAGATATAAGTGGAATCAGTGAACTGGTTAGCGCTTGTCTACGGTCTGGTGGGCGGGCTCGGTCTCTTTCTTTACGGAATGAAGATGATGTCCGAGGGCCTTCAGAAGTCTGCAGGCAGCAGCCTGCGATCGATCCTTGAAAAACTCACCACAAATCGTGTTGTGGGGACCTTTGTGGGTGTGGTGGTTACTGCCATCATCCAAAGTAGCTCGGCCACTACCGTTATGGTGGTGGGGTTTGTGAACGCCGGGCTTATGAACCTGGCTCAGGCGCTGAGTGTGGTTCTCGGTGCCAATGTGGGGACCACCGTCACCGCACAGCTGATCGCATTCAAGATTGGAAAGCTCGCCCTTCCGGCCATTGGTGTTGGCGTGTTTCTCCGCATGTTCAGCAGCAACAAAAAACATCACTATTGGGGTGAGGTGCTTATCGGATTCGGTCTGCTCTTTTTGGGGCTGAAGATCATGAAAGATGGGTTTGCTCCGCTGAAGCACAGTGCCTTCTTTAGAGAAGCGTTTGTCACCTTTTCCCACAACCCCGTCCTTGCTGTGGCTGCAGGTGCGATTCTTACCATGATCGTTCAGAGCTCTTCAGCCACCATCGGTATTACCGTGGCCATGGCTTCCACCGGTCTTATCGACTACTATGCAGCCTGTGCATTGGTCTTGGGTGAGAATGTGGGGACCACCATCACCGCCAACTTGGCGGCTTTGGGCACCAATCCGGCGGCACGGCGTGCGGCTTTTGGTCACTTTTTGATCAACGCATTGGGTGTCTGCTACATGCTTATCTTCTTGAAGTTTTTTATGCAGACCGTGGATGTGATGACCCCCGGAGATCCCAACTTTGTGGATGCCAATGGAAGCCTGCCCTACATTGCCCGCCACATTGCAAACCTGCATACCGGTTTTAACATCATCAACCTTTTGATTTTTATGCCGGTGCTTCATATCTTAGCGCGTTTTTGCGAGAAGGTGATTCCAGGCAAGGGAACCTCACGCTCGGATGGGCTGGTCTTTCTGGATGATTGTCTGATTGAGACCCCGGATTTTGCCATTGCCCAAGCCAAGAAGGAAGTGAGCCGTATGTCTGGGCTCTCTCTGGATATGCTGAAGCTGAGCCGGGACGCCTTCTTCTCTCGGGACGCCAAGACCCTGAATAAGATTTATCAGCTTGAAAATACCGTGGATATTCTGGAGAAAGATATCTCTATGTTTCTGGTGCGGCTGAACCAGGAGCAGATCAGTGCTCAGACCTCTCGAGAGATCAACAACATGCTCCATGTGCTTCACGATCTGGAGAAGATCGGGGATTATGCGGAAAATATCGCCACCTATACAGAAAAGCTGATGGAGAGTGGGATCTCCTTTACCGAAGAGGCGATGGGTGAAATGGAGGAGATCTTTGGTGTTGCCATTCGGTTTACCGAAAATGTGATGACGGCCTATAACGCCGGAGGCCAGAGCCGAGCCATCGACACGGAAGATGAAAATGTTATCGACAAGATGCGTAAAAAATTTAAGAAACGCCATCTTGCAAGGCTTCAGAGTGGTACCTGCTCTGTGGAGACAGGGATTCTCTTTGTAGACATCTTGAACAACCTTGAAAAGACAGGTGACCAGGCCTTTAACATTGCCCAGGTGATTATGGGGGATACCTGATTTCGCTGCGGGTATTTCGGTTGAAGAGGGGTCGGGTGGTATGCCCGGCCCTTTTTTTGTTGTGAAACGCCCAATGCCGCATTCTTTGAAAAGGATTGTACTATTTGGGACAGAAAAAAGAGGCAGAAGTGTCTGGTATTTTTGATACGTTTGCCGTTGTTCCGCGGGGGGCAGATGTGGTATTATGCCCAACCGCTGGCACCAAAGGGTGCAAAAGGGAACCTGTATCTGTGGATGCATTCAACGGGTTTGCCTCACCATACCTATAGTGAAAGGGATATATGAACAGCAAACAGACTGAAAAGGGCGTGATAGAAACCCTGTGGGGGCTTTTTGTGTCGGTTCGCCTCTCTGTGATTGTGCTGACGCTTTTGGCCGTCACCTCGATCATCGGGACGGTGATTCCCCAAAATGGGTCACCCATGGCATACATGGAGAGCTACGGTGAGGGAATCTACCGCATTTTTGCGTTTCTCGATCTTTTTGACATGTACCACTCCTGGTGGTTTCAGCTTCTCTTGGTGCTTCTGGGCATCAACCTGGTGGTCTGCTCAATGGATCGATTGCCAGCTGTGATGAAAATTGTGAAAAAAAAGCAGGTGAAAAACCCAAAGGTTTACCAGAGTGCACTAGCAGGTGAGTCCATTTCCATGGACCGCTCTCCTGAGGAGGCGGCGGCTTTTCTTGAAGCGAGGCTGGCCGGCACCATGGGATCTTTTGATCAGGTTACCCAAGACGAGACGGAAGCGCGGCTTCTTTTTAGCGAAAAAGGGCGCTGGACCCGTTTGGGTGTTTATGTGGTGCATGCCAGTGTGCTTTTGCTTCTTATCGGGGGCCTTCTGGGGTCGCTTTTTGGTTACGAAGGCTTTATGAATATCCCCGAAGGGGGCAGCCTGAATGAGGTGACCCTGAAAAATGGCCATGGAACGGTGCCTCTCGATTTTCAGATTCGGTGTGATAAATTTACGCTTTCGCATTACGACACCGGTGCACCCAAGGAGTACCGCTCCGATTTGGTGGTCCTTAAGGGAGGCGATACGCTCCTTGAAAAGAGCATTGTGGTCAACGATCCCTTGCGGTATCAGGGGATCAGTTTTTATCAGGCCAGTTACGGGCAGGCGACACCGAAGAAGGCGGAGTTCTCGTTCAAGAGTCGGGCTTCAAACATGGTCTATACCCGGACGGGCAGCTTTGGCGAAGCCATTAAAATTCCTGAAGGGCTGGGTACCTTTACTCCCATGCAGTTTTCGGGAAATTACAGCTTTCGAGGCCATGCCGTGGGTGCCGCAGTCCTGGGGCTTCTGGAAAAAGAGGGCAAAGAGCCCCTGCGCTTGGTGCTTCCAGTTCGTTTCTCCGGCTTTGATCGCATGCGAAAAGGCGATGTGGTCATTTCGGTGAGCGACTTTGAAGAGCGTTATTATACTGGGCTCCAGGTAACCAAAGACCCGGGGGTCTGGATGGTTTATGCGGGCTTTGTTCTGTTGATTGCCGGATGCTGGGTTACCTTTTTTATGAGCCATAAGAGTTTTATGGTGGAAGTGAAAAAGGATCGAAAGGGAAGTCTTGTGACCCTTTACGGCAATACAAACAAAAATAAGCTGGGGATGGAGATGGTGATTCGTCGTCTGACGGAGTCCCTGAAAAAAGAGTTGGGAACCCCCGAAAGGCAGGTGAAATAATGATCAACAGTTCCATGATTCTCTCCATTGTGACGTTTGTCTACGCCTTTTCGGCGGTGATGTATATCTCCGCCTGGATTTTTGACAGCAGAACCCCTGAGAAGATCGCCCTTTATACCGGCCTTGTGGGGATTGCCGGAAATCTGGTGGGATTTCTTTTAAGGTGGTACGAGTCGTATGGTCATGGGTACGGCCATATTCCCCTCTCCAATCTTTATGAGTCTCTGGTCTTTTTTGCTCTGACCATTGCCCTTATCGCCATTGTTATTGAGCTGCGCTATAACAATTTTATGATCAGCGCCTTTGCCATGCCGCTTGCCTTTTTGGCCATGGCCTACGCCTCACTTAATCCCAGTATCAGCGATAAGATTCAGCCTCTGATTCCTGCCTTGAAAAGCAACTGGTTGACAGCCCATGTGGTCACCTGTTTTCTGGGGTATGCCGGATTTGCCACCGCCTTTGGCATCGGGGTGATGTATCTTGTGAAAGAGCACCTTGGTGGAAAAGAGGGGGGGCTGATCTCTCGAATGCCTGAGGGGTATGTTCTGGATGAGTTGATTCAAAAAACGGTGATGTTTGGCTTTCTCTTTTTGACCATCGGGATCATTACTGGCTCTGTCTGGGCCAACTCAGCCTGGGGTTCCTACTGGACCTGGGATCCCAAAGAGACGTGGTCTCTGATCACCTGGTTTGTTTATGCCATCATGCTTCACCTTCGCTACATGCGCGGTTGGGGCGGAGCGAGAATTGCCATTATCTCCATTGTGGGATTTGCCGCCGTGATGTTCACCTACTTCGGGGTCAACTACCTTCCCGGGCTCCACAGCTACGGCAGCATGTAATCCTGCTTTACCCCGTCTGATGTGTCGTCTCTTCAGGCGGGTTTTTTTTGCGTTGCCGGAAAACAGGGTTTTCAACTATAACATCAAGGATGAAAACAGATGGTAACGTGAGACCTTTGGTTTAGGAGGATGGCATGGAACCGGCAAAAGAGCGTGAGATGCGAGCGGCAGTGGCCCGGTCGGGCCGTGGCTTTTATCTGGTGATGGCCCTTGGCGTGGTACTGGTTCTGATCCCCCTTCTGTTTACCGACTGGCCGGCCTGGATTGTCTGGCCAGCTGCTTTTTTTATGGGTCCCATCTTCGGGGCACTTCTCTACCTTCCCCTTCGAGTGTCCGGTGATCTTATCAAGGGCGCGTGGTTCTCTTTTTTTAGGCGACAATAGGTCTGTTTTGGAAAATAAAGGGGTTTTAAGGTGTCCGAGGCTTCTTTGAGAAGCTTCGCCTCTTTTTTCACTTTTTTCTTGCGAGGCTCCTGTGGTATGTTCCCTTTCTTTTGATGCCGCGCGTTTTCAGGATGTCGCACCCTATTGACCCTCTTCCATGACAGATGAGAGACCATGAAAAAATACCGTTTGCTGATGAACGGCAGCAACTACTTGATGGATGTTGGGGGAAAGATCTCACGCCAGGGTTTTTTCCAGAATCTGATCATCAAGGCCGACAGCCCGGATCAGGCCGAACGTCAGGCCATCTCCCGTATCTGGCATGACAAAGAGCTGAAATCGATCACCTTGAATCCAGGTAAAAACCCACCAAAAGTGAGCCTTCATACCCTTTGGGAGCTGGAGGTGACCTACGATGATTCCCGTATTGATATGGAGCGCACCTTCTACGCTGAAAAGAGGTGGTGGGAGTTCTGGAAATAAGGTTCCCTGCGCACTTGTACCGTTTCACTCTTTGCCCCCCCTTTAACCACTGTGGTATACTAAACGCCACGTTTCCACCGGCATCTCCCTGCGACTCTTGCTGGTAATTCTTTAAAGCTTCCTTCTGCCTTAGCCGGTGATCTTCCATTTTCGTCTCCTTTTGTCTGCATGCCTTCTCGCTGGGGCTCTCTTTTCTTGGGATCTGGTATCCTAAAAAGGTGAGCCGGTGCAGGAGATACATCGTTAGAGTGCGGACATGGCGTGTTGGCGATCTTCATGAATTCACGAGAAAAAACATGATAGGAGAGGACGCATGCTCGACTTTCAGCTTTCCCCAGAACAGAAGGCGTTACGTGACAGGGCCCGGCGCTTTGCAAGGGAAGAGGTGTTGCCCGTGGCTTGGTACTATGACGAGATAGACGAAATCCCCCTTGCTGTTCTTGAAAAGGCGATGGACGCTGGTTTTATCAATGCGGATATTCCGAGGGAGTACGGTGGGCTTGGGTTTGGTTTGGTGGAAGCCGCCGTGGTGACCGAAGAGATGGCCGCCGCTTGCCCGGGCCTTGCCACCAGTATTTTTGACAGCTCGCTTGGGATGGAGCCGCTGATTCTGTGTCGCAACGAAGAGCTTAAAAAAAGGATGTTTTCTGAAGCTTTGGTTTCGGGTATTCGTTTTGCCTTTGCCACCTCTGAGCCAACCATGGGCTCCGACGTGGCCGGCCTTCGCTGTTTGGCCGCAGAGCGAGGGGACCACTGGGAGCTTACCGGCACCAAGTATTGGGTGACCAACGGTGGGGTGTGCGATTACATGTCTGTTTTTGCCACGGAAGACCCCAAGGCCAAGCACAGCGGGATCGGCGCTTTTTTGGTGGACATGCGTTGCAAAGGAATCACCGTGGGAGAGCCCATTCCAAAGATGGGGCAGCGTTGTTCCAACACGGTTGGGGTTCGCTTCGACCGAGTGAAGGTTCCCAAGACCCATGTGCTGGCAGAACCGGGTGACGGTTTTGCTCTGGCCATGGGGACTTTTGCTCGAACCCGACCTATTATAGGTGCTTTTGCTGTGGGAGCGGCCCGTTCTGCCATGGAGTTTGCTCTGGAGTACGCTAAGAAGAGGCGGGCCTTTGGCTCTCCGTTGTCGGGGTTTGAGGCGATCCAATTCAAGCTGGCAGAGATGTATCAAAAGGTGGAAACCTCACGGCTTCTTACCTGGAAGGCGGCTTGGCGGGCAGATCAGGGGAAGGACCCGACCATCTCGGCTTCTGTTGCCAAGTTTTATGCGAGTGAGGCGGCTTGGGAGGTGGTGGACGAAGCGATGCAGGTTATGGGCGGATATGGGTATACCAAGCTTTTTCCTGTGGAGAAGCTTCTTCGGGATGTGCGGCTGCTAAGGATCTACGAGGGGACCAGCGAGATTCAGCGTCTTATTGTCTCGGGCTGGCTTCTCTCAGAGTATAAGCCGGTGATGCCGCCTTTGGAAGAGCTGCATGTGCATCGCCGAAAAGATCCGAGCATGGAGAAGGAAACCTCTTGGCGATGCCGCATGTGCGGGCACCTGCACTACGGAGAGGAGGCACCGGAAAGCTGTCCGGTGTGCCACTTTCCTGAGACGGCATTTACTCGCGGAGAATAAGGGCTTTACGTGGGCATAAGACTTGAGATATGAGTCTTTCGTCTGGTGGTGTTGATAAATACCCGCTTTTGCGGGTATTTTTATGCTCGCAAGGAGTCTTTTTATTATGGAATGGCTTGTGGCGTATGGCTATCCTGCGCTGTTTGTCTTGAGTTTTCTGGCGGCGACAGTGGTCCCCTTGGGGTCAGAGTGGCTTTTGGTGGCCCTGCTGGTCAAGGGGCTGAATCCCACTTTTTTGTTGTTCATTGCCACCACGGGTAATGTGTTGGGTGCTTTGACCACGTGGACGATCGGTGTTTGGGGTGGTCCTTTTCTGATGGAGCGGGTTCTTCGGATGGATGCCCGTTCTCGGGAGAGGGCCTCTCTTCTGTATGAACGATGGGGAGCGTGGTCTCTGCTTTTGGCCTGGATGCCGGTGCTCGGAGATCCGTTGTGTCTTGTGAGTGGAGTTTTTGGTATCCCATTTTGGCGGTTCACCCTGTTGGTGTCTTTGGGAAAATTTGTTCGGTATGCCTTTTTGATTTATGTGGCGGGGCGTGTGGCATCTTATTGACTTCTTAGGGGCTTTGGTCAAAGATAGAGAAACGGTGTGCCCGGATCAAATCGGTTCGCCTTCCATGCAACGGCTCTTGAAAAACACCACGTTATGCTTTGTCGTGCCTCTCTCGTGTCCGGAACGCCCCAATCTTCGTATACAGGGCCGTCTTTAACAATAAGAGATCATCTCTCCATGTGGGGCGAGCCTTATTTAAGTGATCCACTCTTAAACATGACGAGGGGGCTGGTGAAAAAAGGGACAGATTTATCGTCTGCCTATCAGGGAAACCTGCCCAAAGGAGAGCGCATGGATACCAAAGATTACTGCTACAATCTGAGCAATGAGCTAATGAGATGGCGGGATGCCATCCACAGGGAGAACGAGCGCATTGCAAATGCGTCTTCTGCAGACAAGCAACAGGTGCAGGGGTTTGTGGAAGACTTTCGCATGCTGGAAGCCGAAATGGACGAGCGTATTGATCAGCTCAAGGAGATGTGTCCCCTGGTGTGGGAGCCGGAAAATGCCGATAACATTATGGAGCCGGGTGGGGAACTCACCTGCTTTGCCCTGACCCCAGAAGAGTGCGATAAGGCTGTCGGAGGAGGGAATTTCGGAGGCTAAGAGTCGAAATTTTTACGTGAAACGTGTTTAAAACGCCGCCTGGGCTTTCCTGGGGGGCGTTTTTTATTGTGGTGCTGTCTGTTTTCAAGCGAAGAATGGCCAGGAGGTTGGGATCTTTCCATTGACAGATCTCGCGGCGTTACTATATAGAAACACTGTTAGCATAAAGCGTGTGTTATGTTTGCGTTGCTTGCGATTTAACAATTTGTTTTGTTTATTGTTTGTAATTTATTTGTGAGCAAATGCGTAACGTGTATTTGGGGGCTTGAGCCAGAGCAAAAAAGAGGTCTGATGATTGGTTTTCCCTTTTGGATGCCCGGCAGCAATTTTGAACATATGGGGACCAAACGCTTAGAATTGGTGTGAGTGTGCGGAAAAAGTCGGGTGCCAGGATCAAAACCCTCTTGCCTCAAGGTGTTTGTCAATGTTTCTTTTTGTCTGTTCTTCCAGCGTGTTAATGGTGGTGTTTGCCTGTGCTTTGGGGGCAGTCTAACAGGGGGAAACCCTTGAAAAAGTGTGCGTTACGACGTATGAAAAGGCCGGAAATAATTTCATCGGTGGATGAGGGAGACAACGCCGATGGGTAATAGAGCAGAGAGCCGTTAGCACCCGAATGGTTGGGGGCCAGGGGCTTTTTGTATGCCTGCACCTTTTGGTGCCTTTGACAAAAAGGTGAAAAGAGGGCGGGATGGCCACATCGACATGATTTGTCGGAGCGGTCGGTGTTTAAACATCAAATGCGTGGAGTATTCATGAGCCTACCTGATGAAAAACAGACTGGTCGTGAGCAGAATCCAAAAGGAGGGGGAGACTCGGGATGGGTGGCCCTCTTTTTTATCGCGGGCCTGGCGGCAAGCCTTGCCTTCGGGTGGATTGTCTTTCCCAAGCTTCTCTACTCGAAAAGTGAGCAGCCTTTCCAATTCAGTCATGTGACCCATGCCGATGCCGTGGGAGACTGTGAGAGCTGTCACTTTTTCCGTGAGGATGGAAGTTATGCCGGGGTTCCGACCCTTGAGCAGTGCATTGAGTGCCATGAAGAGGCACAGGGAGAGAGTGAAGCAGAACGAATTTTCGTTGAAGAGTATGTGGAGCAGGAGAAGGAAGTCCCCTGGAAGATATACTCAGAGCAGCCCGATTGTGTCTTCTTTTCCCATGCGGCCCATGTGAAAGGTGCCGGGATGGAGTGTGCCGAGTGCCACGGTGATATCGGTGAGTCCGAGAGCCTGAAGCCCTATGAAGAGAACCGAATCACCGGCTACAGCCGGGATATCTGGGGCAAGAGTATCGGCGGCTTCAAAAAGAACAGCTGGGATCGCATGAAGATGGATGATTGCGGCGAGTGTCACAAAAGAGAGATGGGCAGCAAAGGCCCCTGCTTTCAGTGCCATAAGTAAGAACGCCTGCGGTCTGACGCATCTTAACATCAACGATGAATCCATACGATTAGGGTGACTCACATATGAAGATCAACAGGAGACACTTTCTCGCTCTGGGAATGGGAGCCACAGCAGGTACACTGCTCTCTCCTCTTCCTTGGAAGCTGACGGACGATGTGTCCATCTGGACTCAAAACTGGTCTTGGACACCGGTTCCCAAGACCGGTGAAAGCATTTATCTAAGCGGCGCATGTACCCTGTGCCCCGGTGGTTGCAGCCTGTCGGTTCGTACCGTGGGCAATCGAGTGGTCAAAATTGAAGGCTCGGAAGAGAGCCCCGTGAACACAGGCGATGCCTGCGGTGTGGGCATTTCGGCTCCTCAGCTTCTCTACGGCCCCTCGCGTATCAAAAGTCCCATGGTTCGTGTGGGCAAGCGAGGCGAAGGCAAGTGGAAGGAGATCGACTGGGATGAGGCCGAAAGCCTTTTGGCCGAAAAACTGACCAATGTGAAAGATGCCAGGGGTGTGGCAGCGCTTTCTCCCTGGGCTTCAGGGAGCGTGGCAACTCTTTTTCAGCGCATGCTGGATCTGATCGGCTCCGATAACTTTTTAACCCTTCCTTCGCAAAATGTGGTTTTTGAGCAGGCCATGGAGATGACCATGGGCCTTGCTCCTGGCGAAGGGGTGGGGTTTGATTTTGAAAACAGCGATCTCATCTTGAGCTTTGGCAGTGCCGTGGCTGAAGGCTGGGGCTCTCCGGTTCGCATGGTCAAGGTGGCCGGAGCCAAAAAGATGATTCACGTGGAGCCCAGGCTCTCCACCACAGCCACCATGGCCGACATGTGGGTGCCTGCAAAGCCGGGCACAGAAGGCATCTTTGCCCTTTCCGTTGCGGCCTCCATGGTGAAGGAGAAGCTCTACGATCACATCTTTGTGGGCACATCCACTCGTGGTTTTAAAGGGTTTCAATCCTGGCTGCTTCGAAACTTCGATCCGGCCAAAACCGAGAAGATAACCGGTATCAAGCCGGCCATGACCAAGAAGGTGGCCGTGGCTTTTGCTGGTGCCAAACGTCCTGTGGCCATCTGTGGGCGCGGCAAAGGCGAAACCCCAACTTCTCTGGCCGAAACCCTGGCTATTTTTGCACTGAATGCCCTTAAAGGATCCATCCAGCGTGATGGTGGTTTGGTGAAAGTGGCTGCGGCCCCTTATGCTTCGGCCTCTGCATCAGCAAAAGGAATGGGTGAAAAGCTCAAAGGGCTCTTTTCGGGTAGGGTCTCTCTTCTGATGGATTGGGGCACCAACCCCTTTTACACCCTGGTTTCATCTGAAAAAGCGAAAGCATCGCTTGCGAGCATTGAGACCATTGTGAGCTTTTCTCCTTATATGGATGAAACGGCCGCCATGGCCGATCTGATTCTGCCCGATCACACCCACCTTGAAAAGCTTCAGGATGTGCCGGTGAAAGCAGGCTTTGAAAAGCCCACGGTCACCCTTGCGACTCCCTGTTTGTATGAGCCCCTCTACAGCACGCGCCATACCGGCGATGTGCTGATCAATGTGGGCAAATCTTTTGACGGAGGAGAAGAGGCCTTTGGCTGGGATGATTTTGAAGGGTATGTGGAAGAGAGCTGCGGTGAGATGTGGGAGTCTCTTTCTGAAACCGGCATCTGGCAGGGCGATATCACCTGGAAAAGAGGGTTGGAACGTCTTGTGGGAAGCCGCGAAAAATTTACCTTTGTGATTCCCAAAGGGCCTCTTTATACAGCACCTGAGGGGGCTGAGTCCACTTATCCTTTGACGTTGGTACCCATTTCGTCCCTTCGCATTTCAAGTGGCCCAGTAGCCGATGCACCCTTTACCATGAAGACCATTCCGGACCACTTGCTTTCTGAAGGGTTTTCCCATGTGGAACTTCATCCGGAGACAGCCAAAAAGCTGGGCCTTAAAGACGGTGAAAAGGCAACACTCTCCACACCTTCGGGCAAAGCCACGGTGAAGGTGAGCCTCTTTGACGGGCTGATGCCTGGGGTGGTGGCCATGGCAGATGGTTTGGGGCACAGCGCCTTTGATGATTTTATCGGAGGCAAAGGCGCCAGCTACAAGGCGTTGTCCGGCTCCATGGTGGACCCTGAAAGCGGCCTGAACTGCACTTGGGGCTCCCGAGCAGCTCTGGCCAAGGGGTAGGGCCCGGCTCGGACCTTACATTTTTAGATAAAAAACCCATCTCACACGAGGTGTTTTATGAATACAGAATCACAAGAGACGAGGCCCAAAAAATTTGGCATGGTCATCGACCTCGACAAGTGCACCGGATGCGGATCCTGCATGGTGGCTTGCTCGGCCGAAAACAACGTGCCTGTTCGCAAGGATGAGAGCGACAAGCTTTTAAGCACCACCTGGATTCGTGTCTATCGCATCACCAACGGCAAAGATTTTCCCGACACCGAGATCTGCTACTTTCCCCGTCCCTGTCAGCATTGCGGCGGAGAAGGCGATCACGGTCACTCCCCTTGTGTGTCGGTTTGCCCGGCAACCGCCACAGATTACGATCACAGCACCGGTATCGTCAGCCAGATTTACACCCGCTGCTTTGGTTGCCGATACTGCATGGCCGCATGCCCGTATCACGCTCGCTATTTTAACTGGTGGGATCCGGTTTGGCCTGCGGATGTGAAAGAGTCCCTTTCTCCGGATGTTTCTCCAAGGATGCGTGGTGTGGTGGAAAAGTGCAGTTTCTGCTTTCACCGCTACCAAAAGGCCAGGGACAAGGCCTATCTGGAGGAGCGCGAAGTGGAGGAGATGGAGTACCAGACCGCGTGCACCCAGGCGTGCCCGTCGGGTGCCATCACTTTTGGGGATTTGAACAACCCGGATCATGCGGTCTACACCCTGAAAAACGACAAGCGTGCCTTCCGTCTTCTGGAGCGTCTCCACACCAATCCCAAGGTTTACTATCTTTCTGAAAGAGAGTGGGTTCGACGGGCTGGAGACAACTATCTGAGCGAAGAAGAGCCCACTGGAAGACCTGGGGCCTATGCAAAGAAAGCCAAAGGCGGGCACTGATTGCCTTCTGAGACTTTGACGCCACATTTTGTTTTACGTGGCGTTTCATCAACTCATAAATGGTTGCCTTTAAAATAACTTTTTTAGGCAACGAGGGGTAAG
The DNA here is from genome assembly GCA_022360815.1 of Desulfobacterales bacterium. Classification (GTDB taxonomy): domain Bacteria; phylum Desulfobacterota; class Desulfobacteria; order Desulfobacterales; family Desulfolunaceae; genus Desulfoluna. The sequence goes on along the minus strand of JAKSCC010000257.1, from coordinate 366 downwards.
AATACCATGGACTCTGCTTTGATACCCGAAGGTGTTGAGCGTTGCTCTCTTAAAAAGTTCTCTCTTGGGCTGGCGATTCCGGCAGCTCTGGTGATCTGGGGACTTTATGCAGCCTACCTCTGCTGGGCCAAGGGCCTCAACCAGACCAACATGAACGACTCGTTCGGATTCGCCCTGTGGATCTGGGCGGACCTTGCCGTTATCGCCATCGGCGGTGGCGCGTTTTTTACCGGTTTTCTCCGCTATGTGGTGGGCAAATCGGAACTTAAAAATATCATCAACTATGCGGTGGTCATCGGTTTTTGCTGCTACTGTTCCGCCATGCTGATTCTGGCCATCGATATCGGCCAGCCTCTGCGCGGGTGG
>JAKSCC010000038.1 GCA_022360815.1 Desulfobacterales bacterium | reverse complement strand
TGCAGTACGTGGAGATGGCGGGAGAAGAGGTGCGGGTCTTTCGAAACAACACCATCACCGTGGATGAAATCCGTAAGATGAAACCCAGCGGCATTATCATTTCACCGGGGCCGGGAAGGCCGGAGTCGGCAGGGGTAACCCTTGATCTGATTCAAAAACTCTCAGGTGAAATTCCCATTTTAGGGGTGTGTTTAGGGCACCAGAGCATTGCCCAGGCCTTTGGCGGACGCATCATTCACGCCAAAAAGGTGATGCACGGCAAGATCTCTGAGCTGACAACCAATGGTGAAGGGCTTTTTAGGGGTATCTCATCTCCCATGAAGGCGATGCGCTACCACTCCCTTGCTGTAGAAGAGAAGAGCTTACCTGGTGTGCTTCAGGTAACCGCTCAATCCGAGGACGACGAGATCATGGGAATCCGTCATAAGAGCCACCTTACCATGGGGCTTCAGTTTCACCCCGAATCCATCATGACCACCACCGGCAAGCGCCTCATCAAAAACTTCCTCAGACTTACCAGGGAGACCGCCTGATGCAGAAGGTTTTAAAACAGATTATCGCAAGGGAAAATCTTTCCGAAAACCAGATGGCCGCCGTTATGGAGGCCATCTTAAGGGGCCAGGTCACCGATGCCCAAATCGGCGCGCTCATGGCAGGGCTGGCCGCCAAAGGGGAGACCTTTGAAGAGCTGGCCGGAGCGGCCCGGGCCATGCGAAAGCACGCCACCCGCATCCATGTGATGGGCGCAAGTTTTGACACTTGCGGCACCGGTGGAGACGGCCTTTCCACCTTTAACATCTCCACGGTCACCGCCTTCGTGGTGGCAGCAGGAGGCGTCACCGTGGCCAAGCACGGCAACCGAAGCGTATCCAGCAAGTGCGGCAGCGCAGACGTCTTGGAGACCCTTGGGGTAAACCTTGGTGCCTCGCCGGATGTGGTGGAAGAGGCCATCAGCGAGATCGGCATCGGTTTTCTCTTTGCCCCCACCTTTCACAGCGCCATGCGGCACGCTGGCCCCGCCCGAAAAGAGACCGGCATTCGAAGCATCTTCAACATGGTGGGGCCGCTCACCAATCCAGCCGGTGCCCAGCGTCAGCTTCTGGGGGTCTTTGCTCCGGAGCTTACCGAAATGTTCGGCGAAGCCTTACGGCTTCTGGGCACCCAGCGCGCCATGATCGTCCACGGCCATGACGGCCTGGATGAGATCAGCGTCTGCGCCCCCACTCGGGCCACAGAGCTAAAAGGTGGCATGCTCACCACCTTCGACATCGACCCGACCCTCTACTTTGATGAGCTGGCAGCTCCTGAAGAGCTTGCCGGTGGTGGCCCCCAAGAAAACGCTGCCATCGCCAGGGGGATCCTTGATGGAAGCATTTCCGGCCCCAAGCGAAATGTGGTTCTGATTAACGCTGGAGCGGCCCTTTTGGTGGCTGAAAAGGTGGAGAGCCTTCGTGAGGGCATTGGGCTTGCTGAAACCCTTATCGACTCCGGAAAGGCTTTCAAAAAACTCACGGATCTTTCTCGGTACACCACGGAGAATATGTAGATGGGCGACTTTTTAAAAACCATTGTGGAGCATGTGGCCGGTGTGGTGGAGGCGTCCCAGAGAGACATGCCTCTGGCCCAAATGCGCGACCTTGCCGAAGCGCCCCGCACCACTCGAAATTTTTCAGACGCCCTTTCAAAAGCACCTGTGGCCATCATCGCCGAGGTAAAGCGGGCCTCACCATCAAAAGGCGATCTGGCACCCGACCTTGATGCAGCCGAGATGGCTCAAACTTACGAAGAGGGCGGCGCTGCGGCCTTAAGCGTTCTCACCGAAGCCAGATACTTTAAGGGTACTCTCAAAGACCTTAAAGCAGCCAGAGCCGCCACCCCTCTTCCTGTGTTACGAAAAGAGTTTATCATCGATCCCTACCAGATCTACGAAGCGGCGGCTGCCGGTGCCGATGCGGTACTTCTCATCGCTCGAATCCTTGAAAAAGAAAAACTCTCAGAATTTCTAAGCCTTGTTCAAGAACTGAATATGGACTCGCTTGTGGAGATCTTTGATGAAAAGGACGCCGAAAAGATTGCCCCTTTTGCCCCCGAGCTTGTGGGGATCAACAACCGAAACCTCAAAAGCTTTGAGACGGACACCACCCGAGCCTCCCGCATCGCCAGAGTGCTTCCCGCCGAAACACAGGTGGTGGCGGCCAGCGGCATTGCCCGTGCTGACGACATCAGAAGACACCTCGACTCCGGCATCTCCTGCTTTCTTGTGGGCGAAAGCCTTGTCAGAGCCAAAAACCCAGCCATGCGTCTTCGCCAGTTCATCGCAGCAGGAGAGAGATCATGAACGCTATCCACCACACACGCATTAAAATCTGCGGCCTCACCACGCCTGATGAAGCGATTTTCTGTCAAAAGGCAGGAGCGGACGCCATCGGCCTCGTCTTTTTTCCCAAAAGCCCCAGGCACCTCTCTTTTGAAGAGGCCAGAGCCATATCAGAGGCTCTGCCCGAAAAGTTTCCCAAGGTGGGGGTCTTCGTAAACGAAAATGAAAAAAACATCTTAAAAACCGTGGAGGCGGCAAAGCTCACAGCAGTTCAACTCCATGGCCAAGAGACACCCGTGCTTACCGAAAAACTTCTAAAACAAGGTCTTCTGGTTCTTAAGGTTTTTTATATGACGGCAGAACCGAGCATCGACAATCAACCCAACTACCCCGGGTGCACCGCTCTGGTCGAGTGGGGAGAGGGTGCGCTTCCCGGCGGCAACGCCATGGCCTGGGGAGATGCATCAAAAAATCTGCCTCGAGATGAGCCCCTTGTGATTGCAGGGGGCCTTGATCCGAGCAATGTGTCCCACACGATTCAAAACCACGCCCCCGACGGGGTGGATGTCAGCTCAGGCGTCGAAACAGCGCCTGGCCGAAAAGACAGAGACAAAATCGTGCAATTTATTCAGGCTGTGGCCGACGCCGACTCTTCTTTGGCAAACCCCAGCCCCATCAAGGAGCCATTCTCATGCCCCATACAGTGATGAACCCCGATGAACGCGGCCATTTCGGCCCCTTTGGCGGCATGTACGCCGGAGAGACCCTCATGAGCGCCCTGCTTGAGCTGAAGAAGGGCTACTATGACATCATGACATCACAAAAATTTCAGGCGGAGCTGGACGAACTTCTCGCCTGCTATGTGGGGCGCCCGACCCCGCTTTTTCACGCCAAACGCCTTACGGAGTATGCCGACGGTGCCCGCATTTACCTGAAGCGGGAAGACCTTGCCCACACCGGCGCCCACAAAATCAACAACACCGTGGGCCAGGCCCTTCTGGCCAAGCATATGGGCAAAAGACGGCTCATCGCTGAAACCGGTGCCGGCCAGCACGGGGTGGCAACGGCCACCACCGCCGCTCTTTTTGGCATGGACTGCACCGTCTTTATGGGTGAAGAAGACATTCGGCGCCAGGCACCCAACGTCCACCGCATGGGGCTTCTCGGCGCCGAGGTGGTGGGGGTCTCTTCGGGCTCTGGAACCCTTAAAGACGCCATGAACGAAGCCCTTCGCCACTGGTCTTCCACCGTTGCCGAGACCTTCTATGTCATCGGCTCGGTGGCCGGGCCTCACCCCTACCCCGCCATGGTTCGAGATCTCCAGCGCGTCATCGGACTTGAAACCCGGCAACAGATTTTTGCAATGGAAGGGCGCCTGCCCGACCTTATTGTGGCTTGTGTGGGTGGGGGCTCCAACGCCATGGGTATGTTTCACCCTTTTCTCAAGGATGAAAACGTCTCGCTTATGGGGGTTGAAGCAGCCGGAGAGGGCACCCACACCATCCACCATGCCGCCACCCTCTCCAAGGGGAGCGTGGGCGTGCTTCACGGCTCTCGAAGCTATATGCTTCAAGATGACGACGGCCAGATTCTCGAGGCTCACTCTGTCTCTGCAGGTCTCGACTACCCGGGGGTCGGCCCCGAACACGCCTGGCTGAAGCAGTGTGGTCGGGCCACCTATGAAGCGGTGACCGACAAAGAGGCCCTTGAGGCGTTTCATCTCCTCTGCAAGCTTGAAGGGATCAT
>JAKSCC010000283.1 GCA_022360815.1 Desulfobacterales bacterium | reverse complement strand
TCTCCTCCGGGACAAAGGGTGCCCAATTCTCATCTGGAAGGTGAGCCAGCTCAGGGTTTTCCTCTATCAAATCGCCCACAGGCTCTTCTGCCACATGCTGAGGCGAAATACGAATGCGCCCCGAGTAGTCTGAACCCAGCTTTGCCACCACCCGGACCCGTTCGGAGGCGGTTAAGTCACCCGGAGTTCCTTCCACAACCGGCAGGCCATAGGCATCGATCACAACACCTTTTTGCAACCACACAAGGCGGCTCGCAGCCCGTTCGGCAGAGCTTGCGCCTTGATGCTCAAGCCCTTCACCCCGACCGGTCTGCACAAGGGTTTCGGCGTCTCTTTCATCCCCGTAGAGACTTTGGTCCCAATAAGCACGGGTCTCTTCAGACAGAGCACGCCCTATCCCCACGACAGCACCATGCCCCAAATCCACCAACACCGAGTCCACAAGATGTGGGTTCACATGCCGCATGCGAGCCAAGGCATCGCCTACGGCATCGGCCACCTCTGTATCAAGGGTACCGGCTTCGACCTTCTTTACCACGCCGGACAGAGCACGCGCTGCCAGCTCGGGGTCCCGCAGGACGAGAGCTTCCAGAAGATCAGAAACATCCGCGGCTGTTCCATGGGCCCCCCTGATTCCATCAGAAAGAGTGACATCGACCACACGCGAGAGCATACTCGCATATGCGGCCACCATGGCATCGGAAGCGGGCCGATAGGTGGTGTCCACGAAGCGGATGTTGTTTCCAAAACGAGCGTCTTCAAAGGCATCCCCTTGTGCAAGGCGCACCTTCTGGGAAAAGGCGGCAAGACCTTCTTTCAAACGCACGATTTTGCTTGCAACAGGCACGCCGGAAATCTCGAGGGTTCCCCGTTCAATGGCACCCGTAACAGTCTCCAACTGTCTCGAAAGATCCGTCAACGTCTCACCAAACTCCGCCGGCAGCTCCCTTCCATCCATATAGTGGCGCAGTTCTGCCACAGCCCGCTGAACCACCTCACCACGCCGTCTCATCAGAGAGGATTGGGCTGCCTCATAGGTTCCCACATGCTCTGTGGCCGAAAAGATGGGCACCTCGCCATCTTCGGAGTAGTAGAGATTGACATCGATACGAAGAGACTGGGTGTTCACCACGGTTGTGTGGACTTTGGTGTCAGGAAACCGAGCACGAATATCCCGAAGCGAGGCCAGCATGTTTTCATAACCGGCCCCCACCCAGTAGCTGCCTTCAGGACGCGGGGAGACGCGCAGACGTGCATCGGTGACAATAGAATCTTGTACAACCGCATCGCTGTTGTATGTATAGATACCAATGGCGGCCACTTGGCCATCGGGGTCGCGCGTCACCATCACGTAGGTGGACTCAGAAACACCACCCTGAACCAAAACATCACGCACGGCATCGTAAACCGAGGCGAATCCCATTTCACCGTGTTGACGGGAGAGATCCAGCCAGCCAGACACAAGCCTCTGCAGCTCCTGGCGCAGAGACTCTGGCATAACGGCAACTTCTGTGGCGCTTCTTTCGATCTCACCGTTTAAAACATAGACCTCATTGGCGTAAAAACGGGTTGGATCCTCCACGATGGTACGCCGTTCTTCCCCATCCACAACCATCTTTACAACCCCTCGGCTTGCCGTGGTCTCCAGAGCAAGACGGGCCATTTCAGGGTCTAAAACGAGCTGATCATAGGTATTTCCTCTCAGAGTGCGCAGCCCTTCATCCCATGCCATGCGGTTGCGCTCCAGAAGCACCTCCACCACACCGCGTCCCTCTTCACTCATTTGATGTTGGTTATAAAACTTCACCAC
>JAKSCC010000035.1 GCA_022360815.1 Desulfobacterales bacterium | reverse complement strand
TTCTCGCAATCCAACCCGGCAAGTTCAGAAACACGAAGCCCGCTGGAGTAGAGAAGCTCAAACATGGCACGATTTCTTCGGGATAAAAGGGTCCCATCGTCCATGCCGTCAAGAAGCCGAAACATATCATCAACGGTCAGACAGGACGGCAGGGTCTTTTCCTGCTTGGGTGTGCGGATGGTATCAAGCGGTGACGCATCAACCGCACCTCGTTTTTTAAGGTATTTATATAGCGATCGAAGGGAAGAGAGCTTTCTGGCCACAGAGCGTCTGGACAGCCCCTCTTTGTGCAGCCTGTTAAGATATCCCCTTATGCAGACAACGTCAACATCAGCAGGGTTTAAGCTCTTATTTTCACAGGAAGATTCACAAGACGAAAACAACTCCTGGACAAACAGCATAAAATGATCCAGGTCCACGCGATACGCACGAATGGTGTGCCCTGAGTACCCCTTTTGCGCCGAAAGGTAGTCAAGAAAGTCGTGGATATGCTCCGTAAGGGATTTACTATTTGAATGTGTGTCTAATTTGTCCGGTGTCTGATTCACTTTATCGCTCCGCTCGTCTGTTTTGAGATATTCTTAAGTCTCATCGGCGAAGCGACTTTGTTATTTAGTGAATCGCTCCGCCTATCATCGGTGGCCGCCCCGGGGAAGCCGAAGAACCTGCATGACCTGCTGCAGATCCCGCCAAGCATCCCGTTTCCGGTCAGGGTGCCGAAGAAGGAAGGTAGGGTGAAAGGTAGGCATCAGCCGGATGCCTCGGTAGTTCTGAAATTGTCCCCGGATTTCTGCAACGCCTGTGGTCAGCCCAAGAAGCACCTGAGCAGCCACGGCTCCCATGGTGAGAATCACCTCGGGGCGTACAACGGCAATCTGGCGTTCAAGAAAGGAGAGGCACATGGTGAAGTCGGGTTTTTCACGTCCAGGCTGAGGGCAGCATTTCAAAATATTGGAAAGGTAGACATCTTCTCGAGAAAATCCCATGGCTGAAAGCATTTTGTTGAGAAGATCGCCCGAAGCCCCCAGAAAGGGAAACCCTTGATGCCCCTCTTCCGCAAGGGGCATGTCGCCGATAATCATCAAACGGGCATTGGGATTGCCCGAACCAAAAACGATACGCTCACGCCCTCTGAAAAGCGAGCAGCGTGTGCACTCCCCCATATCGGCGATGATGGAGCCCATGGTATCTTCCACGGGACCTGTCACCACATGGCCCGAAGAGATCGGCTCAACAACCTGCGAGGCCTGATCTTCAACACGTGATGGTGAAGAAGGCGTGGAAAAAGAGGCTGCTGCAACCGCTTTTTTCGGCTGAGATGGTTTAAAAGCCGGTGCGGCCTTTCTCTTCTCTGCTCCGAAGCCTTTCAGAATATCCAGCGCATCCGGGCTGCACGCCACTCCGTCAAGCCCAAGGCTTTTCAAGTAGAGCAGGGAGGCTTTTACCTCGCTGTATGTGTTTCCCGTTATCATAAGTGCGTCGTTACTCTTTTATGCTTCTTTTTGGGATGCCTTAAGCTTTTCTAAAACACGGTCCAAAAGCTTATGGGCCACTTCGTCTTTCCCCATGGATTCAAAAGGCTCACTGGAACCATCCGGATGGAAAAAGGTGACGATATTGGTATCTGTTCCGAAACCCGATGAAGGATCTCCTACTAAATTTCCTACGATCATGTCCAGATTTTTGGCTTCAATTTTTTTTCGGGCATTTTCGGCAAGAGACTGGGTTTCGGCCGCAAACCCAACAAGAACCTGGCCTTTCTTACGTTTTCCAAGCTCTTTAAGGATATCGATATTCTT
>JAKSCC010000186.1 GCA_022360815.1 Desulfobacterales bacterium | reverse complement strand
TTTTTGTCACCGAACTTTACCGCGCGTTTGATGTAGCTTGAGATAACAGGATGGGTTTCGGTTGTGTTGGACCCAACCACAAGAATGACATCCGCCTTCTCAATGTCTGAGATGGGGTTTGTCATGGCACCGCTGCCAAATGCGGCGGCCAGACCGGCCACCGTGGAGCTGTGTCATAATCGGGCGCAATGATCGACGTTGTTTGTCTTTAAAACGGCCCGGGCAAATTTTTGCGCCACATAGTTCTCTTCGTTTGTGATGCGTGCAGAGGTGAGAAGGCCTGTGGCATCGGCGTGTTCGTCTGCAATCTCTTTGAGACGTCGGGCCGTGAGATCAAGGGCCTCATCCCATGAGGCTTTTCGAAACTCTCCGTTCTCCTTGATAAGCGGGGTGGTGAGGCGTTCGTCTGAGCCCACGAAATCAAAACCGTAGCGGCCCTTCACGCAGAGATGGCCGTGGTTGGGCGCGTCGTTTGCGCCGGTGATCCGTGTGATCTGGCCCGCTTTGGCGTGAATGTCAATCTGGCAGCCCACGCCGCAGTAGCCGCAGGTGGATCGCGTGGTCTTCTCTTCCCAGGGCTCGCCTCGGTAGACCACCTCTTTTTCCGTCAAGGCGCCCACAGGGCAGGCCTGAACGCAAGAGCCGCAGAAGACGCAATCCGAGTCTTTCAAGGGGGTGTCAATGCCTGCCACAACTTTGGCTTCAACGCCTCTGAATCCGAGATCAATGGCTTCGTTGACCTGGACATCGTTGCAGACCTGAACGCAGGAGCCGCAGAGAATGCACTTGTTGAAATCCCGAACGATAAAGGGGTTCACCTCTTCCACGCCGTGGGGGGATTTGAAATCCTTAAAGAGGGTCTCTTTGGGATTTTTGGGCATAAAGCGGGTTTTTTCGGCCCCCATGGTGGTGGCCATGCGGCGCAAATCGCAGCCTGAAACATCCTGGCAGCCGCACTCCAGGCACCTTTGGGTCTCTTTTATGAGGTCTTCCTCTGTAAAGCCTAACTCCACTTCGGTGTAGCTTTTCGCCCGGGTTTGAGGGTCGGCTTTTTGAATGTGGTGCCGGGGCATCTTCTCTTTGCCGGAGACGTCCTCAGGGGTGAGTCTTCCGAAGTCCTCTTTTCGGACATGAAAGCCCAGGCGGTCTTCGGCCTTGAGAGGGGCACCCTTAAGGAGTCTGTCCATGGCGTAAGCCGCTTTTCGGCCGTGGGCCACGGCGGTGATGATCACATCGGGTCCGTTAACCGCATCGCCGCCTGCAAAGACACCCTCAAGGTTGGTGGTGAAAAGGGACCCATGGGCATCGATGGAGTTCCAGCGGGTGAGATTGAGACCGTCCAGGTGATCGGTCACCACTTTCTGGCCGATGGCCTCAATGATAAAATCAGCAGGTTCCGTGTACTCGCTGCCTTCAACCACCACAGGCCTGCGGCGGCCCGAGCTGTCTGGCTCGCCGAGTTCCATCTTGACAAAGGTGATGCCGGAGAGCTGCCCGCCTTCGCCTTCGTAGGCCACGGGGTTGGTGAGGATGCGGCTTTCAATCTTCTCTTCTTTGGCGTCCTCAATCTCTTCGCTGGCCGCCGGCATCTCTTTTTCGGTGCGGCGGTAGATGATGGTGACCTTTTCGGCGCCTTGTCTCAGGGCCGTTCGAGCGGCATCGATGGCGGTGTTGCCGCCTCCCACCACAAAAACTTGTCCTGAAAGCTTTTTCCCTTTGTCCAAGTTGACATCACGCAGAAAGTCGACCCCCTGCATGACCCCGTCTAAATCCCAGCCGGTGGTTTTCATGGAGGAGCCGGTTTGGGCACCATGGCCGATAAAGACCGCGTCAAAATCTTCCCGCAGCTCGGCCAGGGTAAAATCTTTTCCAAGGACCACGTTATACCGCACCTCGACCCCCATGGAGAAGATGGCCTCAATCTCGGCCCGAAGGTCTTTTTTGGGAAGCCGGTATTCGGGAATGCCGTAGCGCATCATGCCGCCCGGCTCAGGCATCGCTTCAAACATCACCACCCGGTGTCCGGCTATGCGCAGGAAATAGGCGGCTGAAAGGCCCGCAGGGCCGGCTCCGATGATGGCAACCGATCTGCCGGTGGATTTTCCGGGCTGGGGAGTGTAGATGTCGCCTGCGGCAAGCTCTTTGTCGGCCAGAAAGCGCTTGATGTTTTTGATGTCAACGGGCTCATCAATGAGGTTTCTGCGGCAGGCCGTTTCACAAGGCTTGGCGCAGACCCTTCCGCAGACGATGGGAAGCGGGTTGGTCTCTTTCATGAGTTTGACCGCCTCTTTGTAGAGGCCGCGTTTGGCCAGGGCGATATAGCCTTGAATGTCCACCCCCGCAGGGCAGGCGAGGCGGCAAGGGGCGTAGCAATCTGCGGTGTGGCGCCCGAGAAGAAGTTCCAGGTTGGTTTTGCGGGCCCGCTTCACCTTTTCGGTTTCGGTGTGAACCACCATGCCGTCGGAAACCGGGGTGGCACAGGTACGCCTTAAGGCCGGGGCACCTTCCACTTCGGCCACGCACATGGAACAGGATCCAAAGGGGTCTGTCTTTTCGACGTGGCACAGTGTAGGAATTTCTGCAATGCGGTGCTCGCGGATTACATCAAGCAGGGTTTGGGACTCTTGGGCTTCAACGGATTTGCCGTTGATGGTTAACTTGGCCATACATCACTCCGTGCCGCTTTTTTCGTTTGGAACCGTAAAGAGCGGCAGAAAAAACACATATAAACACGGTGTGCTGTCAAAAAAGAGAAAGACAGCTCAGGGCAAACAGAATTTTGCGGTTTCGTCTGGATTGCACGTTAAGTTGTCCCTTTTACAGGAACCGAAATCTTTAAACGAAACGGCGGTCAGGTGGTTCAGTACAAGTCGCTGGAAAAAGCTACTTTATATCAAAATGCTTCAAGCGGCAAGACTGGTGGCGCTCTTGGATAACTCTCGTCGTACGAACGCCAGTGGCGCGGGGAGGTCTCCCCACGCCGCTGGTGTTGGGTGCTACTTTTAAAACATCTGACAAGCAGAGGGGTTTTTAAGCTTGATAGGGTTGTAGAAAATCGACGCTTCGACGCGACGTCCACGCTATAGATGCACTATGCAGCAGTGGCACCCCAGATGTTATAGGTCGCTATGAATCAATCTGACTTTTTACGGAGCCACCACGTTTGGTTATCCTTTGCAGACGGTCACAGCGCACACCTTGAACTCTGGAATTTTTGAGACCGGGTCAAGTTGTGCGTTGGTCAGCCTGTTGGCGGCTGCTTCGGCAAAGTGGAAAGGGATAAAGACCGTCCCCTGATGCATGCGCTCTGAGACTTTGACCCGGGCCTTGATTCCCCCGCGACGCGAGGCCACTTTGGCCATCTCCCCGTCCTTGAGCCCCAGAGAGGCGGCGTCGGATCGGGACATTTCCACAAAACACTCTGGAGAGCGTTCGTTGAGTCCGTCTGATTTTCGGGTCATGGTACCGGTGTGATAGTGGTAGAGCACGCGCCCCGTGGTGAGAATAAGCGGGTAGTCGTTATCGGTCACCTCAGCGGGAGGCGTCCAGCTCAGTGCGTGAAAGGTGCCCTTGCCTTTGGCGAATCTGTCCACATGAAGAATGGGGGTACCAGGATGATCCGGTGTGGGGCAGGGCCAGTGGAGTCCCTCTTTTTCGATGCGGCTCCAGGATATTCCGGAGAAAGCCGGGGTGATGGCCGCCATCTCATCGAAAATGGCCTCGCTGTTTTTATACGCCATGGATGAACCCATGCGGCTTGCGATTTCGCAGACGATCTCCCAGTCTGTCGGTACATCTTTGGGACCTTCCACCGCTTTTCGAACACGCTGAACCCGCCTTTCGGTGTTGTTGAAGGTGCCGTCTTTCTCTGCAAAACACAGGGCCGGAAGAACCACGTCGGCCATCTGAGCGGTTTCGGTGAGGAAGATATCCTGAACCACCAGAAAATCGAGGCTGCCAAAGCCTTTTTCCGTGTGGTTGAGGTCGGCCTCGGAGACCAGGGGGTTTTCGCCGATGATGTAGAGGGCCTTGAGGCTTCCATCAAGGGCCTTGTCCACCATGTCGGTGGCGGTGCATCCCGGCTTTCGAGAAAGATCAGAGACACCCCAGGCCTTTTCCATGGCCTGGGCATGCTCCTCCAGATGCACTTTTCGGTAGCCTGGGTAGACATCGGGCAGGCCGCCCATGTCGCAGGCCCCTTGCACGTTGTTCTGACCGCGCAGAGGGTTCACGCCGCCGCCTTCGATTCCCAGGTTGCCGCAGACCATGGCAAGGTTTGCCAGGGCCTTGACGTTGTCAGTCCCCTTGGTGTGCTGGGTGATACCCATGCAGTAGAGAATGGTCCCTTTTTCTGCGCCAGCATAGAGGCGGGCCATTTTTTTAAGGGTTTCGGCAGGTATTCCGGTGAGCTCTTCCACATGTTCCGGCGTAAAGGGCGCAACCGCCTCTCTCATGGCGTCAAAGCCTTCGGTTCGCTCTTCAATATAGGATGTTGCCTCCAGCCCCTCTTCAAGGATGACGCGGATCATGCCGTTGATCCAGGCCACATCGCCACCTGGGTTGGGGCTGGCTTTGAGGCTGGCATACTTTTTCAGGGTAATCTCTCTTGGATCGACGACGATGAGCTCTTTGCCGCCGAATTTGGCGGCACGTTTGACGGCAGCCGAGATGACGGGGTGGGTCTCCGTGGTGTTGGATCCCGTGACAAGAATGACATCTGCCTTCTCAATATCTGAGATGGGGTTTGTCATGGCACCACTTCCAAATGCAGCGGCCAGACCGGCCACTGTGGAGCTGTGTCATAACCGTGCGCAGTGATCGACGTTGTTTGTCTTTAAAACCGCTCGCGCAAATTTTTGTGCGATGTAGTTCTCTTCGTTGGTGATGCGAGCAGAGGTAAGAACACCTGCGGCATCGGCATGTTCGCCTGAGATTTCTTTGAGGCGGCGGGCGGTGAGATCAAGGGCTTCATCCCAGGATGCTTCCCGGAACTCACCGTTCTCTTTGATCAGGGGACGGGTGAGGCGGCGATCGGAGGCGACAAAGTCAAAGCCGAAGCGTCCCTTGACGCAGAGGCTTCCGTGGTTGGGGGCGCTCTCTTCGCATCCGGTGACGTGCCAGATGCGGTTGTTTTTGACGTGAAGGTTCATCTGGCAACCGACCCCGCAATAGGAGCAAGTGGTTTTGACGGGGGTGGTCTCAGAGATGCGGGGGATTTTGAAGGCATTCTTTGGAACCAGAGCCCCCACGGGGCAGACTTGAACGCACTCACCGCAGAAGACACAGTCCGAGTCTTTTAAGGGGAGGTCTCCTTTGGCGACGATTTTGGTGGCGGCTCCTCGGTATCCAAAGTCGATGGCTTCGTTGACCTGAACGTCATTGCAAGCCTGAACGCATCGCCCACAGAGGACGCATTTGGAAAAATCTCTCAAGATAAAGGGGTTCACCGTCTCCATGGGGTATTTGACCCCGGTATCTTGGAAGGTCGCTCCCTTGGCTTTGTAGCGAAAGGCCAGCTCTTGAAGCCGACAATCACCCGAAGCGGGGCAGACGAGGCAGTCCTCATGGTTGCCGGATGTGAGCATGAGCTCAATGGTCATGCGCCGGGAGCGGATTACTTCCGGTGTTTCGGTTCGTACCACCATGTTGGGGGCCGCGGGAACCGTGCAGGAGGCCATGAGGTTTCGTGCGCCTTCCACCTCCACCACACAGACCCGGCAGGCACCTGTCGGCGTGGCCCCTTTGAGGTGGCAGAGTGTCGGAATATCAATATGGTTGCGCTTGGCAACCTCCAGAATCGTTTCCCCGTCTGAGAAGCGAAGCTCTCTTCCGTCAATGACGATGATCTTCTCTTTATCCATCACCAATCTCACCTTAAAATTTGATATGTGATCGTTGGACGTCTGAATCTTCTTCCGTTGTTTGCACCTGTCTTGCGAATGGTTCAGGCGAGGGACAGCCCGCACACGGCCTGTCTCTCGAAATCCTAAGTTTAGTCGATGGCGTCAAAGGGACACGCATCATAGCAGCTCATGCACTTGATGCATTTGTCTGTATCGATGGTGGCCACCTCTTTTTTCTGCCAGATGATGGCATCGGCTGGGCACACCTTGAAACATTTGCCGCACTTTTTGCACTTTTCAGGGTCCACGGTGAACTTGAGAAGGGCCACACAGGTTTTGGCTGGACAGCGTTTCTCAAAAATATGGGCTTTGTACTCGTCCATAAAAAAGCGCATGGTGGAGAGGACCGGGTTGGCTGCCGTTTGGCCCAAACCACAGAGGGCCGAGTTTTTGGCCACGTCGCTAAGCTCTTCCAGGGTTTTGATATCCTGCTCTTCGCCTTTGCCTTCGCAGATGCGCTCCAGAATTTCGAGAATACGGCGGGTGCCTTCGCGACAGGGTGTGCACTTGCCGCAGGACTCCTCTTGAATAAAGTCCATGAAGAAGCGGGCCATGTCCACCATGCAGGTGCGGTTGTCCATAACGATGGCACCGCCAGAGCCCATCATGGCGCCCACTTTGATGATCTCTTCATAGTCGATGGGGGTGTCCAGATACTCTTCAGGTACGCAGCCCCCAGACGGACCGCCCAGCTGAACTGCTTTGAACTTTCGCTTGTTGGGAATACCGCCGCCAATATCATAGATAAGTTTTCGAATGGGCAGGCCCATGGGCACTTCGACCAAGCCGATGTTGTTGATATCACCGGAGAGGGCAAAAACCTTGGTACCCTTAGACTTCTCCGTACCCACCGAAGCGTACCACGCACCACCTTGCAGGATGATTTGAGGAATGTTGGCGAAGGTCTCCACGTTGTTTAAGATCGTGGGCTTGTCCCAGAGTCCTTTTTGAGCGGGGAAGGGGGGGCGGGGGCGAGGCATGCCACGCTGGCCTTCAATGGAGCGCATGAGAGCAGTCTCTTCTCCGCAAACAAAGGCACCTGCACCCTGGTAAATCTCAATGTCGAAGTCAAAGCCTGAGTCAAGGATGTTTTCACCGAGAAGCCCGTAGTCTCGGGCCTGCTGAATGGCGATCTCAAGGCGACGAATGGCAAGCTGGTATTCGGTGCGGCAGTAAATATAGCCTTTGGTGGCGCCAATGCACTTGGCTGCGATGGTCATCCCCTCCAGAACCACATGAGGATCGGATTCAAGGATACTTCGGTCCATAAAGGCACCAGGGTCGCCCTCGTCGGCGTTGCAGAGCACGTATTTGACGTCGGACTCGCTGGATTTGGCAAACTTCCACTTCATGCCGGTGGGAAAACCGCCACCACCTCGGCCCCTGAGGCCCGAAGTGAGGACTTCGTCCACAATATCATCGGAGGTCATCTCGTTGAGCGCTTTGGCGGTGCCAAAGTAGCCATCGCGTGCAATGTACTCATCAATCACTTCCGGATCAATGGCACCTTTATTTCTCATGGCACGATAAAGCTGATTGGAGAAGAAGGGAATGTCGTCAATATGAGGAATCTTCTCTTTGCTCTTGTGCTCCTTAAAAAAGAGTTTTTCTACAGGGCGACCTTTAAGGAAATGTTCCTCTACTAGCAAAGGCACATCTTCCACTTTTAGTTTTTGGTAGAAAATACCTTCGGGTTGTACAAGCATAACGGGGCCCACGGCACAGAAGCCGTTGCATCCTGTCTCCACCACTTTAATCTCTTCCGACAAGCCTTGCTTTACCAGCTCTGCCTCAAGGGCTTCCTGAAAGGGTTTGCTGCCGGTGGCATGGCATCCGGTTCCGCCGCACAGCATCAGCTGCATTCTTGTTTTACTCATCTCAATCTCCTGGTTTGGAATCGCTTCCCCGCATCACCCGTTTGTGCGGGTATCCTCATCTTATGGCGGTGCATACGTTTTAAGGATCAGGCGTAATCTTCCAATATGGTGGTCACTTCTTTGGGGTCGAGGTTGCCGTGGATATCTTCACCAACAATCATAACAGGTGCCAGGCCGCAAGCACCCAAGCAACGAACACCTTCAAGGGTAAAGCGTCTGTCTTCTGTGGTTTCCCCCTCTTTGATGCCGTATTTGTTTTCAATGTGGTTCATCACCTCTTTGATACCCTTCACGTAACAGGCGGTGCCCGTGCACGCTTTGATGATATTTCGTCCCTTGGGCTCAAGGGAGAAGAGGGAGTAGAAGGTGGCCACACCGAAAACCTGGCTTGATGCGAGGTTCATCCCTTGCGCGATATAATCGAGAAGGGTTGGGGGAAGGTAGCCAACGGTGTCCTGGCAGAGTCTGAGGACGGTGATCAGGGCTCCGGGTTGCATTTTGTTTTCTTCAATGATTTCATCGATGCGGGTCCACATCTCAACGGTAACATCTGGGTGTTCTGGATGGTGATCCATAGCCATGGGCAACTCTCCAAGCCGAAGAAACGTGCTCTTCGATTGCGTGTGATTGGGGTTGTATAATTTTATTTTAGTTTGAATGATGAACGTTGTTTTTAGGTGTATGGACAAAACAAACAGACTCATGCACCATCAAGATCAATAATTGCTTGATCGGTAGATTGCAAGGAAAAATTACCATTGGCAGTAGAAAAGGAGTACCCCTAAGGGAATGACTTTCCATTGACAGCAATAGGCCAATGAAATATATGATTATAGATGTTTCTTGAGTCTGCTGCCTGTTGAATGTCTATTTTGTCGAGTGGTTAACAATTACTGACTTGTCCTTTCTTGTCTGTGCAGATTAAGGGGGCGGTGGGGTAATAAAAAGATGAAGCTAAGTGACATCGCAAAGGTGCTTGACGCAACACTTTTGGCTGGGGATATTGGTCTCGGGCGGGAATTTAGCCTCTGTCGTGCCAGTGACCTCATGAGTGATCTTCTGACTGCAGATGCGGTGGGAGGAGTGTTTTTAACGGGGTTGACCACCCTCCAGGCCGTCAGAACCGCCGTGGTCTCAGGTGTGGGCGTGTTGGTGTTTGTTAGAGGGAAAGAACCACCCGAAGAGGTGGTGGCTCTGGCCGAATCTGAAGAGGTTCCGGTTCTTACAACGCCTTACTCCATGTTTGTCTCATGCGGGCGTCTCTACTCAAGCGGTATGGCCGGGCAGGGGGCAGACCGGTAGGAATTCAGAACCTGCCTTGTTGAGGAATGGGCGTGAGGTGGTGGTGCCCTAATTTCTTGAGAGAGCCAGATATCTAAATGGACCGACAGCTGTTGCAGGCGATGACACGAATGTAAGGCGGGTGGTAACCATGGATCGACTCAGGCGAAGTTATTCGGTGCGGGAGGGAGACTTTATCCATGCAGGGGAAGCCTCCATACGTGTCAAGAACATGTTGAAGTCGCTTAACTTCAACCCGGATATTGTCCGTAGGGTAGCCATCTGTGGCTATGAGGCGGAGATGAACCTTGTGATGCATGGCGGCGATGGAACCCTGACGGTGGTGGTGGGTTCTCGTGAGATTCAACTTCATGTGGAAGACACAGGGCCAGGTATCGCCGATACGGAGCTTGCGATGAAGGAGGGGTACTCCACGGCCAGTGACAGGTATCGCGAGTTGGGATTTGGAGCCGGTATGGGGCTTCCCAACATGAAGAAAAACTCCGACAGCATTCGAGTGGAATCGGAGCTGGGGCAAGGTACAGCGGTCTCCATGCGATTTGATGTGGCTTCTGTTCGGGAGGGCCGATGACCTGCAATGGACATGAGGGGGGCTGTTATGTTTGTTTTGATACCCAGGCCTGCACAGGATGCACACGCTGCGTAAGGGGGTGCCCCACACGGGCATTGAGGGTGCGTGGTGGCAAAGTGGTCTGTCGTACAGAACTCTGTATCGGGTGCGGCAACTGCCTTCGCATCTGTCCTTCCGGTGCGGTGAAGGCCTCTACCACCGATCTTTCCCATTTGAAAAAGAGTCGCATCTCCGTGGCTCTGGTAACCCCTATTCTTTATGCGCAATTTCCCGGTGTTCTTCCCAAGGACATACTAAGAGGGCTCAAACGGTTGGGTTTTAACCATGCCGTGGATATGTCCTATTTTTTTGAGATGTTTCAGACGGCTACCGAAGAGTTTGTTCGGCAGAACCGCGAAACAGGCGAGGCACCGTGGCCTCTGATTTCTCCAGTTTGTCCTGTGGTGATGCGCTTGATTCAAAATCGTTTTCCAAGTCTGATCCCACATATTCATCCCATCAAACGACCTGTGGCTATTATGGCCAAGCAGGTGACTCGGATTTTGAGCAAACACTACGGGGTAAACGAGGGGTTTATCAGCATGTATTATATCAACCCCTGTCCCACGAAAAAGGGTGATTCCCCCACAGGTGAACCCCAAAGCTTTACCAATGGCGGGCCATACGCTATGGGTATTCGCGACATCTATACCCGCCTCGCCCATGAGGTGGAGCATGTGCGGCGCATCGAAACCATCCCCATGACCCTTGCAAGCTATGAGTTTGAACAGTGCACGTCAGGTGATGGGCTGCTTTGGGGAATGAGCGGGGGAGAGGCGTCGGTTTCGGGCATCGAAAAGTCGCTTTCGGTTTCAGGAATTGAAGAGACGGTCAGTATGCTAGAGAAGATCGAGATGGGTCTTTTCAGAGATATAGAGTATATTGAGCTCCGCAGTTGTACGGAAGGGTGTATTGGAGGAGCGCTTACAGCCATTGATAAATATCTTGCAAAGAGTGCTTCTCAACAAATGGTCAAACTTCTGGGGACCGGCAAGCGTCTGAACCGGGATCGCATCACAAAACTCTATGAAAAAGAGTGGTTTTTCTCCAAGCGTTCCGAGCAGGGGGCTTTGGGTTGTTCTTGCCACGCGTTGCGCCCTTTAACCATTGAGCAGATGAGAAAAATTGATGCTCTGGTGCGACTGATTGATGGGCGAGATTGTGGTGCCTGTGGGGCACCGGATTGCCGGACCCTGGCCGAAGATGTGGTTCGAGGAGAGGTTTCGGCCGACGCATGTCTGATGCTACGAGCCCGGGGCATGAGCGGTGATGATGTGATGAAACATATCAACAGCAAGGAGTGGGACCATGCGTGTCAAAGATTTGGTTGAACGATACAACCTTGAAGTGGAAGCCGGAGAAAAGGGGCTGAACCGTGAAGTGCAGCTGGGGCACTGTGGGGATCTTTTAAGTGAAGTGATCGCCAATGCCGGGCAGGGAGCTGTATGGATTACCGTGCAGGGCCATCAGAATATTGTGGCGGTGGCGGTTTTAAGAGAACTTGCCGCCGTGGTGATCGCCTCGGGGAATCGGCCCGATCCGGAGACTTGTGAGAAGGCTGAGGCCGAGGGCATTCCCATTCTCTCTTATGCTGGGCAGGCCTATGAGTTGGCCGGCAGACTCTACAGTGATGGTATTGCTTCTTAAAAAAGATTTTCTATCTATATAGAGTGCAAATGAAGAGATACCGGGCCGACATGCATATCCATACCTGTCTTTCTCCGTGTGGGGATCTCTCTATGGATCCTGATCGAGTGGTAAAGTGTGCGGTCACAGCGGGCCTGGATCTGATGGTGGTGAGCGATCACAACAGTACGGCAAATTGTCGAGCTGTGATGGAAGCGGCCGAGAACACAGGACTGGTTGTTTTTCCAGGGTGTGAGGTGTGTACGTCAGAAGAGGTGCATCTGGTGGTTTTTTTTGGCCAGATGAAAGCAGCTGAAGCATTTCAAGGGTACCTTTCAAAGCATCTCAGCGGTGTCAATCGTCCAGATGTTTTTGGTTATCAGATCAAGGCGGATGCCAAGGGGAATTTCATTGACGAATGCACCGATTTTCTCTTGGGTGCCGTGGATGAGTCTGCCTCAAAGGTGGCTCAAGAGGCGAGGGCCTGTGGTGGGTTGGTGGTCTGTGCCCATATTGATCGTCGTAGTTTTTCTGTGATTTCTCAGCTGGGGTTTATCCCTGAAGACCTTTCTGTCGATGCTGTGGAAGTGACCTATCCGGGATTGATGGACGGGTTTGCTTCCCTTTATGGGAGAGGGCTTCCTGTGGTGACCTCCTCAGATGCGCATCAGCCTGATGCTATTGGGCGTTGGGTAACCCTTCTTGAAATGGAGTCAATAAATTTTGAAGAGCTTACCATGGCTATTGCCAGCGTGAAGGGGCGCTCGATTTGCGGGTATGAAGAGAGGGCCGGGTCACCGGTCTGGCGAGGTGTGATGTGAAGGAGATCTCTCTGCATATTCTTGATGTGGTGGAAAACGGAATCGCTGCCGGCGGGGATCTTATTACCATTCTTGTCGAAGAGGCACCTGAACGCAACATCCTAACCCTTGAGGTTTCTGATAACGGCAGAGGGGTCAGCCAGGAGGTTCAAGCTCATATCACCGATCCTTTTTACACCACCCGGACCACCCGCAAAGTGGGCATGGGGCTCTCGTTGCTGAAGGCTGCAGCCGAAAGATGTGGTGGTGGTTTTTCCTTTTCATCCCGAGAAAAAAGTGGTTCAACGGTGGTCTGCTCGTTTCTCTATAACCATATTGACCGGGCTCCATTGGGAGACATGCCCCAAACCTTTGTCGCGCTTTTGGCGGGATATCCTGATGTCGATTTTAACTACCGTCATACGATTTCAGGCAAGACATTTGAGATGAAAACTCGGGATATTCGTCATGAACTTGAGGGGATCGCCTTAAATGAACCTTCGGTTCTCAGCTATCTAAAGTCCGCCATTCGGGAAGGGCTTGATGGGTTGAAAATGCCGTGACTTTCGTATTTCACAAAACAGGGCCAAGAATTCTATTGTGGCCCTTTGGAAGATAAATCGCCGGAGATACCCGGCTTCTATTGAGACTCAAGATGAGGAGATGCAGACATGGCAAAGCTCTCGGTTGCAGATTTGAAAAACCTGAAGGAGAAGGTATCCAAGGAGATCTCACTTCGTGAAGGAAAAGCCAATGTGCTCGTAACCGTTCATATGGGAACCTGTGGCATTGCTTCTGGTGCCCGTGCTGTGATGGATGCCCTGATGGAAGAGATGGAGTCCACCGATCGCGATGATATTCGTGTGCTGGCAGCAGGTTGTTTGGGGATGTGCAGCAGTGAGCCCAATGTGACAGTAGAGATTGACGGAGAGATGCCTGTGGCTTATCAGTATATGGATGCCAATAAAATGCGCCAGGTCTTCAAACGACATGTGCTCCAAGGTGAAGTGCAGTCTGATTTTGCTTTAGCGACCATGTAGCTTTTTGATGAATTCTATGTGTAAAAAACCCCATGCCTTTTGGTATGGGGTTTTTTACTGGTATTTAATTGTTGTTTTTGAAGTACTGTGTGCCCAGTTTTAGTTAGTGTATTTTACTAATGGCGCTATAAATAACTTGACAATTGGCATAGCAATGGATGAATAAGATAGAACTGGAAACATAGGATACAAAAGAATGCTGTGCCTTGATATCTACAAAAAAAGACCTATGAAATGAGGCTGAAAGCACTTTTAGCTGCAGTTAAAATAGGATTTAGAGTTGATGTAAACTTGATCAGAAAATTGCAGTTATTTTAAAGGTCAAATCTGATTACCTGTAGAAGAACTTTTGAAAAATTTTTGATCCCATTCTATTTAGCATTTTAAGCGACGACACATCCAAGTTATTGCGCTTTGGGGTGCTGGCGATTGGCCCCATTTCAATATAAGTACGATCCATATCAACATTGACAAGTCTCCAAAGGGGGAGGGGGCAGTGTGAAAAGAGTACGTTTAAAACGGGCCGTTTCGCGTGAATCGTATGGATATAAAATTATATCAATCGCGATATTAAGTTGGTTTATTTCGGTCGTTACAGCATATGCATCCCAGGGTATTGATTTTCGAGTTGATTCAGCGATATTTTCCACATCGAAATCCGTTGATTATACCCTACATGTTCACGATTGTACCAACGTTGTATCGATTCGTGTCGTTGCTGGGGATTTTAATAAAGAGATATCTGCCTCTTCAAAAGAGTTGACTGTCAATAAAAAGATCCCGCTTGCCAGAGAGTATTCGTTTCGAGCAAGTGGCGACGGGATGCTAACGCCATCTGTTGCGATAACAAACGTTCAGGGCATCACAACAACGCATCAAGAGGTGTTTGCATTCGAGTCCAATTCTCCTGATATCGCTTTGTCAAACATCGCCATCTCTTCTCAGGAGAGCGACAGGCAACATCTTGTGATCTCTTTGAATGCGTCTGATGATGTGGATATAGCAGAAATCGGGGTTTCTGTCTCTGGAGTCTATGGGCATGTCTTAAAGGCAGCTGGCGGGGTTGTCGACAATGCCACGGCAGATGCCTTTGCGAAAACAGACGGGTATTTAAAGGTGTATCCCATTCAGGATGGCCAGGGTGAATTTCAGGCCGTTATTCCTGTGCATAAGAATTTGAGTGCAGATGAAATCGCCCATGATGGTATTGTTTTTATTGATGCCTATTGTCAGGATTCATCAGGCCATCGAAAAAAGATATCTGAAATTGGGTACACAGGAAACGATGTATCCGAATCCGCATCGAATCTACAGATTCTCTTCCCCTCCACAGGCAAGCTTCACTTTACATCCCCTTTAGAGACATCAGCTGTTGTACCAGCCGTTGAGTTTGAATTTCGGGGCCTGACACCGCTTCCCGGAGCTGGAACGGGTGTGGAGTACAGCTCAAACAGACCCGATTTCGTCGGAGTCACCTCATCAGGGGTTGTCTACCCCTTAAAGGAGACAGGCTCAGAGTCTGTTGTGATTACAGTTTCCTATCCTGGGCTCGATCCTGTCACGATATCGGCAGTTGTGGATTTCTCAGTTGAAATTGCCTCGCTTCAACAAGAGGAGATTCGTCTGGAAAGCCTCAATCGGTATTACGACATGGTCAAACCCAAGATTGTTCTCAGCAATGGGATCATCACAGGGCTTTCCGATCATCATCAGATTCGATTCGAACTTCCAGAGAGTACTGACGATTTTTTGGCTATATCCGATATGAAAGTGCGTTCCAGCCAGGCGATTCCGGCTGAATCGTCTGTGCCTGTGAAGGTTTGGGTGGAAGGGTACCCTCAAACCGAGACGACGTGGAACTTCAGTGCTCAGGACGCTCTGCCATCGATCTCCATCTCATCCTCCCCTGTGGCGTCGCCGGGCGAACGGATTGAATTTTCACTTATGCCTGCCGACGATGTGGGGGTGACAGAGGTCAAGCTTTACCAAGGAGAAACTCTGGTTGCCAGCTTTGTAAAGCCCCCCTGGACTTTTTTTACCCAGGCATTGCCCCAGGACGTGGGAAAGTCGCTGACCTTTTTTGCCGAAGTTGTGGATACAGCCGGGCAGTTGAAGCGCTCTGCCCCAGCGACTGTGATGGTAAAATTTGAATCTGAAGATGACGTTCCCGAGCTTGATTTTGAAAAACCCGTTGAGATGCAGCGTTGCGTAGAGGGGAGCCCTGTTCGTTTTCAGCTGAGCCGTCAAACAGGTGAGTCTCCTGACCCCAGTGGAATACATTATGTGGAGTTCTTTCTGGATGGGGCGAAAGTCGGTGAATCCTATTTTCCCTTTTTTGAATCACGGCCCATTCAGACCATGCATGGCCAAAAAGAGGTGTGGTTTGAGGTGTGGCGGCTTAACCGAGATTTACCACAGATTTCAACCCATGAAACTTCCATGGGGTATCACGCTCTTATTCATGGGAGCGGAGGGGCGACGCGAAAAACAGAGTCCGGGTTGGTGCGGGTTGTTGAAAATCAAGCACCCTCGGTCGATATGAGAGCACCTCACTCGAATGCGCCTGTGGTCTCCGGCCAGATGCTCTCTGTGAAAGCCGTTATGTCAGATGATACCCTTGGAGGGGGCACGCGGTTGGAGTTGCTGGTGGATGGGGCTGTGGAAGGTGATTACTTCTACAGCAATCTGGAGGAGTTATTTAAGGGTGATTACCTGAACAAAGTCAAAGAGCATACCTTTCAATACAAAGTTCCAGACTTACCATCTGGAACCAAAATGGGTATCGCCTTGAAGGCGACGGATTACCATGGTGTTTCGTTTCAGACAGAGCCTGTTTTTGTCCGTATGAAACACGATGAGTCACCGATGGTGACCCTTTCAAGCCCTCAAGAAGGGGCTCAGCTTGTGGCAGGACTTCCCTTTGAGATGCGCGCTGAAGCCAAAGATGACGTGGGTGTTGCCCGTGTCGATTTTTATGTGGATGGTCAACTTGTGGGGTCTGATGACGCGGCCCCATATCAGTTTATCTTCCAAAAAATGGTGGATCTGAAGACCTCCCAGACCCTTCGCCTGAAAGCGGTCGCTTTGGACACCCTTGGACAGAAAGGAGAGTCTGGTGCAGTCACTGTGACGCTTGGGCGGGATGAGGTGCCTCCCGTGGTCTACATTGTTTCTCCAGAAGTAAACGAAACGGTAGCAGGTGTTGATACCGCGACGCTGGTGGAAGGGGACATCGTGGTCATTAAATTGACCGGTTATGACAATGTGGGGGCCTCAAAGTTAAAACTTACCGGTATCAAAGCGGAAGGATCTGGCTATACCCTGAGTGGTGACCCAGGCAGTGTTTTGGAGGGGGACCGATTGCCACTCCAGGCAGTCCCAGGAACACTTCAGGCTTTTTCTTCCTTAATCAAGGTAAAGATTCCCTCATACAAAGGGGGCTCGGGTGGCCTGGATCTGTATGAGATCACTGCCACCGTCTGGGACAAGGCTGGCAATGAGAGCGAAAAATCATTGCAGTTGGGTGTTTCCAATGATGCTCCACCCACTGTGGTGCGGATTCTATCAAATAAGGAGACGGTTTTTTACAACGATAAGCTTCATGTGGATATCCATGGGGCCGATGATCTTGGGGTGGAAGCCTTTGAGTTGACCTGGTCGGTTGAGGGGAGCGGCTTTTCTCCGGTTGTGGAGACATACCACAAATATACTGAAGGTGCAGCACAGGGTGAACAGACCTTTAACCCGGGCAAGGTTGTTCAACTCAGCTTAAGCAAATCGCTGGATGCATTGGGCTTTGCCTTTGATTCTGGAAATTACAATCTGCTTCTCACCGTAAAGGCCATGGATGAGACCGGCCAGGCCTCCGAGCCCGAAACGCTATCGATTACTGTGGCAAAAGATACGCAGGCTCCTGAACTCTCTATCTTATCTCCGGTATCCGGAAGCACTTTGTATGCAGGCCAACCCGTTACGTTACGATTTAAAGCCGTGGATGACTGCCAGATTTCGTCCGTTGGACTGAAATACAAAGGGGCAGATACCTTCTTTTTCGAGAAGAGTTACAAGGAGACATCCATAGAAGGCAGCAAGACGATTGGATTGCCTTCTCTCGAAAACGGGACCGTCTCGATTGTGATGGAAGCCACCGACAGTTCAGGACAAACCGGCTCTTTTACCTGGGGTGCCCAGTTGATCGATGATCCGGCACCGGAGGTCTCTGTCTTGAGCCCTGGTTCGGGCACCCGTTTTGTGGAAGGGGAGTCCTTTACCGCAATCGCCAGTGTGACAGACAACATCTCTGTCAACTCTGTCACCTTTTCTCTTGAAGATTGGACACGTCGCTGGAGTGCTGCGGAAGTCGGTGCAGCCATAGAGAAGGGCGAACTTCTTCATCAGGTGGTCAGACTTCCATCGCGACCGGAAAGTGGGAAAGTCGTTCTAAAAGTTTCAGCAGAAGATAACGCAGAAAACAGCAGCGAGCCTGTCTCTGTGGAGCTTTTTCTTTATGAGGATGATGAGTCGCCCACGGTAACCTCCTCTTTTCCCAAACCCAACCATGAGGTAAAACCGGGCGCAACCCTCAAAGTAAGGGGGGAAGCTGAAGATAATATCTATATCGATTCCATTGAAGCGGTCGTGGTTGATTCGAAAAAAAATGTGGTTTCACTGCCCTGGAAAAAGGGGAGCCTCAATCGAGAAGATCGTATCAAATCGGTTACAATTCCCAACCCCAATGGTTTTGGTTCGCTTCTTGCGGCAAAACGATTTTTTACTGAATTCACAGGTGTCTGTGAGTTACCAGAGACATTGGTCAGCGATGCGGGCCAGCAAGTGGGTTTTAAACTCATCGTCAAGGACAAAGGCGTGAATGTCGGTGAATCTGCCGAGATCACGTTGAACGTTTATGAAGATAGACAAGGGCCTCTGGTTCGGTTTGATTCTCCGGCTTACGATGTCTGTGAAGACCAGACTTTGGATGTCCGTTTGATGTTGTCCGATGAGTCTGGCATCGACTCTTTTACAGTGACAGAAGCAGAGTCAAAAAAGGTTTTGCTTGAAAAGTCCGTCACAGGGGCTCCAAAAACGTACTCGGCCCATGCGCAATTTTCCGTACCGTCTTGGGTGGATGGTGGGACAAATAAACTGGTTTTTGTGGTGGAAGCGACCGATGCCAGTAAGCAGGCCAATGCAGCAACGGAAAGCAAAATTGTTTTTATTTATAAGGACAAAGAGCCCAAGATAAAAAGCCTTGGGTCTGATGAGGACCTTGTGAAGGGTGGCCCCTCTCTTTGGAAGTTGGTTGTCGAAGATGATTTTTCTACCGCAGACAAGCCGCTGGTGTCCATGGGGTGTGTCACCTCACTTTCCGGCTTGGG
>JAKSCC010000246.1 GCA_022360815.1 Desulfobacterales bacterium | reverse complement strand
TGCAGGGCGTTGGTGGTCTTCATGATGATGGGACCACGACCGGCCTTCATCTCGAAGAGCATCAGGTGGTTACGCAGACAGGTCGGGGTGATGGCTGCGGTGCCGTAAGGAGCGTAGTTGGCAAGCTCTTCTTTGGAGCGATCGGAAGCGGCGTAGTTTTCACCGATGCCGTTTTCAAGGTGAGCTTTGAAGAGGAGGAACCAAGCACCAACCGGGCCGTATCCATCTTTGAAACGGGCGGGGGTGAAACGGTTTTCCATCATGGAGAGCTCAGCACCGGCACGCATACACATGGTGTAGGTGGATCCGGCGTTCCATACGGGGTACCAGGCGCGGCCTTTGCCTTCGCCAACGGAACGGGGCTGGTAGATGTTTACAGCGCCGCCACAGGCAACCATCATGGTCTGGCACTTAATGATGTAAACCTTATTCTCACGGGTGGAGAAACCAACAGCGCCGGCGATCTTGCTGGGGTCGTTCTTGTCGTTTAAGAGCTCAACGATGAAAACACGCTCAAGGATGTTCTCTTCGCCGAGGGCCTTTTTGGCGGCTTCAGCAACGATACGCTTGTAGGATTCACCGTTGATCATGATCTGCCACTTGCCGGTACGTACAGGAGCGGCGCCATCTTTGAGGAGACCAAGCTTGAGGCCTTTTTTGCCGTCGATGGACTTGCCGTCGGCGGTCTTTTTCCACATGGGGAGGCCCCACTCTTCAAAGAGGTGTACAGAGTCGTCAACGTGACGGCCGACGTCAAAGGAGAGGTCTTCACGGATGATGCCCATGAGGTCGTTACGGACCATACGGGTGTAGTCGTCAGGGGTGTTGTCGCCAATGTAGGTGTTGATGGCGGAGAGGCCCTGAGCAACAGCGCCGGAGCGCTCCATGGAGGCTTTGTCACAGAGAAGGATTTTGGTGTCGTCGCTGGCCCACTTCTTGACCTCAAAAGCGGTACCACAGGCGGCCATACCACCACCAACGATCAGAATATCCACATCCATTTCGACGACTTCAGGGTCGCGAACAGCTTTCAGTTCTCCCAAAGGCTTGTTAGGTAATGCCATTATGATTTCCTCCTAAAAAGAAATTTTTTTCCGTTTTCAGAAACACCGTACTTCGTGGTCAACCAATGGGCCTAAGCCAGCTCGAGGGGCTGGGCCAGGGTCTTGCCGTCTGCTTCTTCGGTGGCCAGAAGGTTGGAAGCAAGGTCCTTGCCTTTGAGATCTTCGTAGGCGTTTGCGGCACCTTCGGGGGTGGTTCTGATGGGGAACTTGAAGCGCTTAACAACGCCATTGCGGAACTTGCAGGTCCACATGATGTCTTCGGTTCCCATCATGGGCATGATGCTGGATCCCATGGGGACGAAGTCAGAGTAACCACGAACTTCAATGGCCTGTGAGGGGCAGATCTTCACGCAGGAAAAGCACTCCCAGCACTGATCGGGCTCCTGGTTGTAAGCCTTCATGGCGGTGGGGTCCAGGACCATCAGGTCGTTGGGGCAGATGTACATACATGCTGTCTTCTCCCCGCCTTTGCAACCGTCACATTTTTCAGTGATTACATAGCTTGGCATTTGCTATACCTCCCTGATTGGGCATTGA
>JAKSCC010000305.1 GCA_022360815.1 Desulfobacterales bacterium | reverse complement strand
TATGAATCCACGGGCCTGGCCCTGGCCGATACCATGCAATACCTCATAGACACCAAACTCTGATAAAAAACACCTTGTTGACGCATCGTCATCGGTATGAAGGTGTTCGATGTTTAAGGCTAAGTGGCTGCGTTTGGTGTTCCAAAAGAGGTTTCTTCTCTTTTGGTGAAGTATGTTTGGGTCTCAGAAAAGACAACCTTGCTCAAGCCCAGAAGGCCGATAAGGTTGGGGACTGCCAGGAGTCCGTTGACAATATCGGCCAGGGTCCAGATAAGTGACAGGTTGATAAAAGAGCCGGAGGCCACCAGCGCGATGTAAATCATCTTATAAGGCTTGATACTTTTGACACCAAAAAGATATTCGGTGCAGCGCTCCCCGTAGTAGTTCCAGCCCAAAATGGTGGTAAAAGCAAAAAAGAGCAGACCGATGGTAACGATGTACTGGCCCAGGCTGCTTTTTAATCCCAAAGTAAAAGCGGCGTTGGTGGCGGCTGCTCCAGCCAGGTCGGGATTGTTCCAGATACCGGTGATAAGCAAAACCAAACCGGTTAACGTGCAGATGATAATGGAATCAAAAAAGGTTCCGGTCATGGCGATGAGTCCTTGGCGCACGCAGGAGTTGGTTTTCGCAGCTGCAGCAGCAATGGGGGCGCTGCCCAAGCCCGACTCATTGGAGAAAACGCCTCGAGCGATCCCGCATCGCATCACCATGATGATGCTCATGCCCGCAGCCCCGCCAAATGCGGCAGACGGATTGAAAGCGCTTTGAATCACAAGAGCCACTGCAGCAGGTACTTTGCCAAGATTTAAAAAGAAAATTACCAGAGACCCCAAAATAAAAAAGATGGCCATAAACGGAACAATGGCAGACGCCACCTTTGCAATGCGTTTGATGCCCCCAAGGGTGACCAGAGCCACCAGAATAGTGACGATGGCAGCGGTAGCAGGCACGGGAATGTGAAAGGTGAGAAGAGCGGCATCTTTGATAGCGTTGACTTGAGCAAAGGTGCCGATACCGAAAAAGGCAACACCAATACCGAAAAGTGCAAAGAGTTTGGCCAACCACCTATTTCCAAGGCCACGCTCAATGTAATACATGGGCCCACCCGACATTTGACCGTTTTCATCTGTCACACGATATTTTACGGCCAGAAGGCCTTCGGCGTATTTGGTGGCCATGCCAAAAAAGGCCGCCATCCACATCCAAAAGATGGCACCAGGCCCTCCGGCTTTCACGGCCGTTGCCACACCCACAATGTTTCCTGTGCCAATGGTGGCGCTTAAGGCCGTGCAAAGCGCCGCAAAACTGGAGACGTCGCCGGTGGCGCTTTTTTCATCTTTTTTGAAGAGCAGAGCAATAGCCAAGGGAAGACGGCGAATCTGAATCAGGCCAAGGCCAAAGGTAAGGTAGATGCCAGTTCCCACCAGCAAAATGAGAAGGGGAGGTCCCCAGACAAATGAATCGATGCGTCCCAAAAGTGTTTCAAGTGATTCCACAGTGTCATGCCTTTCGCAAAGGTTGTCCAGAGCACCGGTTTTAGGGCCTCTGGTTTTAAGAAAATCATGAAAAATGTGGATGAGTGGATCGAACTGAAAAGAGGGGGAACGATGGACCTTGATGAAAAAGATCCTTTTACGTCCATGACGGGAGGAAAAAAGCCGGCCATGTCACTCTGTCCCTTGTACCTGAGAGTTTCACCGTATCTTTCCCATGCTTACATAAACAACGTATCGAAAGCATGGTTTGAATACGACTTGCTCCTTCGGTGCCCACAGGCGTCTTCTCTATTTTAAGTAAGAGAAGTGTGCCAGCGAGACTCTCCAGAGGCTCGTCCAACAGCAGTCCTTTTTACCTGAAAGATTTACTTCTTCGGTGCCTGACACGTGCGCCATTGCAGTGCCGGGTCTCTCCTGCTGTTTTCATCCGAGTTGATGAGGGCGCTTTGTTTCGCCCTTCACGTGATGGCCTTTTTACACCCTTGGATAGAATGATCAATAGTGAATAAAGTTTTTTAGTCAAACAACACGCAATGAGAAAAACAAAGATTCTATGAACATCTGACTTTGATGGCATCATCACGCAAGGCATGCTAAAAAAAGCGCGCTTTACCACCCACCCTTTTCCCATAAAAAAACGGCACCAAGTTTACAAAACCGGTCCCGCTTTCTCTGGTTGAAAGCGTCCTTTCCCGTGCCAAAAACACGCCACCTGCTTTTGACGGGTAACCCTACGGTGCCCCCAAAGCCAGACCCTGCCAACCGCCCTCACCCAAATTTAATATCAGGCCACCACCATCAAGCCTGCCAACCCACAAAGAACCACCCCACACCCTCGGGAAATAACATTTTGCCAGTTTTCATAGCGCCTTCGAAAGGCAGGCAGATCCAAAAGTTTCGAAAAGAGCATCCAGACCACAAAAGCTTCCAGCACAATGAGAAAACCAAAAAATGCGCGGATCGAAATGGGGGTTCCCGGAGCCACCAATTGAGAGAAGACACTCAAGATAAAAAGGGTCACCTTGGGGTTTAAAAGATTACAAAAGAGACCGTCTCTAAGGGCCTGGCCCCAAGGAGCTGCGTCACGCCTTTCATCGTCAAAGGTAAGGCCCGATTTTCCAGTAAGACATCGGATTCCCACATAAAGGATATAAGCGGCTCCCACATATCGAATGGTGTTGAACAGCATGGGGCTGGTTTTAATCACCACGGCAAGGCCTGCCACCGAGAGGGTCACATGAAAAGTAAGCCCCAGACAGATTCCCAGAACACAGGCCACCCCGGCTCGAAAGGAGGTGGTGGTGTGGCGAAAAATCAACATCATATCTGGCCCGGGGGAGAGCTGGGCCGCCAGCGCCACGGTAAGAACAACACAAAGGGTTTCAAACATAGACATTCATACTCCAGATCTGAAGATGCGTCTTAAAAAGGCATCTTTTGGGTTTCACAACGCATTAAGGATACCCCTGAAAGGTTATGATGTAAAATATATGATTGGAATATTCGTTATGAGCTTTTGGAATATTCTTCGCGAAGCACACAAACAGTCGCTGAACATTTATCAACCCAACAAACCAACAACTCACTTGGAGTAGTCTGAGGTCGCAAGCTGTTCAATAAGCTGTTGCCTCACCCAGCTATGAGCGGAATCTTTTCGAAACCGCTCATGCCAGATCAAACCATAGCGAAAGGGAGAAACATCAAAAGGCAGAGGGGAGACCGCCGCTCCATAGCGCCGGGCCAGATGACGGGCGATATGTGAGGGCACCGTCAGGATAAAATCACTTTGCGTCACCACCTCCATGGCAGAGCCAAAAAGAGCCGTTTCAAGGGGCGTATCGCGCTTCCACCCTAAAACGGCCAAAGCCTTTTCTATGGATGTAATCTTATCGCTGCCACCGGTAACCACCACATGAGGAAAGGAGAGATAGGTTTTCAGATTGGAATTTCGAGTAAGCGCATGCCCTGTTGCTGTAACACAGGCAAAAACATCTTCGGCCAGCCACCGGCAGATCAACCCGGAAGGAAGCTCTCCATCCACGTCCATGGCCGAGGCGATCTGAATACGATTTTCCATGAGATCTTCCACCAACGTGGCCGCGTTCTGACTCACCAGAGAAAGCGTCATCTCCGGAGCTCGTCTGTGAATTCCGCAGAGGGTTTCTGGAATCACAAACTGGGCCACATAATCACTCACGCCCAGGGTAAAGGTGCGCCTGCAGGTGGTCGGATCAAAGGGATTGGCCCGTAAAATGGTTGCCATCTCCCGGTGGATTATCTCCAGCCGAGGAGCGATCTCCTCGGCCCGTGACGTGGGTTCCAGATGGCTTCCCACACGCACGAGAAGCTCATCGTCCAAGACCTCTCGAAGACGGGCCAGCATCTTGCTCATGGCCGATTGACTCACCCCCATACGTGCAGCAGCACGCGTCACATGCCGCTCTTCCAGAAGCAAGGACAGGGCTTTCAACAGGGCGGGAGAAAGTCTCTCCATGGGGTCTCCTTTGCCAAAATCACATCATCAAAGGGGCGTTTTTCCGCACCCCTCAAAAAATTTCACAGGTGTTCTTTTTTATAGCTTCATCTCCCCCACTTCAACCACTTCGCCGCTTTCGCCAATGCCACGAATCTCGGGTTTGTACATCGATTCGGCAAAGGGAGGAGGCACTGTAAAGCGCCCTGGAGAGACGGCGCGCACCACATAGAAAAGATTGAACTCTCTATTCTTGGAAAGCTCAACTGCGGCAACAAAACGATCTTCCAAATACTCGGCATGGGTGATGCGACTCTCTTCCTGATGGCGCCACACCTTGCGCCCCCTTACTTTGGTTTCATCTGCATGGATGCTGTTTTCAAAGTTGGGGTTTTCAATCTCAAATCCGGCGGGTAGAAAGTCCACCACCAGGGCATCGGGAATTCTCTGGGTCGCTGTCACCCTTAAGTTCACCAAAAAAACAGAACCTGCCTTTACCTTTCTCATATCTTCCGGTGCCACAAGGTGGCCGGCCATGGTGAAATACTCTCTTCTGACCAGAATATCTTTGGACTCTTTTTCAGGAGCTTTTTTATTGTAACCTGTAACCACTGACGAGAGGTAGAGCCCTTGCTCTCCCGTATTGGTAATGGAGATCCCCTCTTTTTCAAGGCTCTCTGCAGAAAGATTGGCTGTAAAAGGACCCTTTTCATGAAAAAGGCGCGTCTCGCCTTTTTCCACAAGGCTCAGACTCACCTTCTGCTGAGCTTGGGAGCCACTCAAAGACAAAAAGAAGAGTGCGGCCTTCTCCTGGGTACTGAGCCACCACGTTTTTCGAAGCTCGTCTTCCAGCTTATCAAGAAGACCTGTCATGGCGTCAGGCAGGAGCTTTGCACTGTTTAAAAGAGCCATTCCCATGGCCAGATCCCGCACATCGCTGCCGTAATCTCGGCGCCAGGTGTCGTGATCGGTTTTGATGGCAAGGGCTTTTTCTGCAACAACCCCGCTTCTTCGCGTATCACCGGACTGCTGTAACGCCAGGGCAAGGCGCACAGCGGAAAGCATGTCGGCGGCATCGTCAAGATGGTTATCGGCAAGAGTGCGCATGGAGGCCAGATGGCTGCTTTGAGCCCGGCTCAGGTTAAAAGCCGCATAGCTTTTCACCGCAAAGACAGCACCATGATCTCCCCTTAAATCGCCCCCCACACCTTTTACCAGCCAGCTTCGCTGACGTCCCAAAGCCTTTCTAAGCGCCTGGATTGGCACATCAACCCCCATGGAACGGGCAGAGAGAAGAAAATCGGTGGCATAGCATGAAAGCCAGGGGTCTTCAGGGCTGCTTGAACTCCAAAGACCAAAAGAGCCGTTGTGGCGTTGCATGGAGATAATGCGGGCCACCGCCTTATTGAGAATTTCACGACGTTTGGATGGGGCAAGAGCTTTTACCCCCATGACCTGTGCCACATCTGGTACCAGCCAAAGCTGAGGAAACGCCCGGCTGGTGGTCTGTTCAAGGCAACCGTAAGGGTATTGAAGCAGACCCTGTACATAGCTATCGGTATTTAACGGAAGCCGATTTGAAACCGTCACACCGCCACCCACGGTTACGGGCATCAGGCCTTTCATGGCCTCATCTTTGAGCTGAATGGTCTCGCCAGGCTTAATACGCACCCGCTTTTCTCTGGCCTCCCCAGGGTACCCTGGCCGAACGGCAAACTGTCTGGAGATGGTTTTGGTCACCCCCTCTCCAGAGGCCGTCACTCGAATCTCTCCAACGCCAAAGGCCGGATGGGTTGCATCACACACCGCAGAGATGGGCCAGGTGATGATTTTTCTCTTCTTTTCAGAGAGGGTCAAAAATTTTGATTCACCATCCACACAGATGGGGCCCTGAGCCGTTGCTGAAATTTCATACTGCCCCTCGCCTTCTACCATGCGGGTGACATCCACGGTCACCAAAGAGGTGTCTTCAGGTGCCATAAAACGGGGGGTTGAAAGCTGAACAACCAAAGGGGGCGTTACCGTGGCCTCTTTTTCGGTTGAACCAAAACGTCTCGCATCAAAGGCCACGGCCATAAGCCGAATCTTCCCTGAAAAATCATCCATGGGAATATCCATTTGAACGCGGCCACTTCGGTCGGTTTCAAAGGGCCCAAAAACCTTGGAGAAGAGTTTTACCTCAACCTGAGGTTTGCCGCCACCTAAGGTCATGTCGCCATCGCCACCAAACCGAAGGGCTGCGGCCATGGAGGGTTCAATCTCCACGACTTTACCGTAGATATCCCGACTCTGAACCCCGTACCACCGTCTGGCAAAAAACCACTCAAACGGATTGGGAGAACTATACCCTGTGATGGAGAGAATCCCCACATCCACAGCAGCCACCCACACCTTGGCCGACACAGGATCACCCGCATGGTTTACGGCTGTCACAGCCACAGGCATGGGAGCCTCTTTCTGCCACACCGTCGGAGACGCCACCGAGAGCGTAAGGTTTCGATCTTCACGATTGAACGGAAGGTGAACCACCCCAAGCGACCTTAGTGGGGTCTCTGCTTCACGGGCTTCGGTTTTTCTCAATACCACGGCAGAGATATAAATATCATGACTTTTCCAGGTGCTCTCCACCGGAATATCGACTATGGTGCCTGTGTTTTTGACGGAAAGCCGCTTGGCCCAAAGCAGGCGTTTTCCTTCCACCATCACCAGGGCTTCGCCGTCGGCAGGCGGTATTATTTTTACTCGGACTGTCTCGCCAGGTGTGTAGCTCGTTTTATCCAGAGTGAGCCCAACTTTTGAAGGATGCGGACTGTC
>JAKSCC010000171.1 GCA_022360815.1 Desulfobacterales bacterium | reverse complement strand
TTTTTATCCATCAGCTTCATCTTGCCCAGGGCAAACCCCGCTGCATTGGTGTAGGTGCTGCTTTGGGGTGCATAGGTAGAGGTGATATCATACTTCAGCCAATCCACACCGGTGGTCAAACCAAACACCTCTCCATCATAAATCACTTGCGCCTGGCTTCCCTGGCTTTCGGTTTTGGAAGTGGCAGCCGGGGCCGTGGAGGCTGAAGCCGGAATGTAATAGGAGTCGTCTTTGTCGGTACCCGTATAGTAACGGGCCTTCCAGAAGAGCGAGCCTTTGGCATTGCCACCGTCGTAGATAAAATCGATGGTGCTGTTGCGACTCTCTTTGTAATCGTTTAGATCGTTTGCCTTCAGGCTTCCCGGCATGCCCACATGGTCTGAGTCAAAGGCGGTGTAGATAAGCCCCAACCTCTGTCCGGGCCAAAACTCATACCCGGCATTGAGGCTTGCCCTTAAAATGCCGTCGTTGCCCGAGTTTTTGTATCGTTTCCCCGAACCTGTTTTGTAGTCATCCGCCTGGGAGTGGGAGACCGAAGCTGAAAAATCAAATTTTCCAGTTTGTCCTGAAAAGCCAGCGGCAAGATCTCTGCTGTTGTTTGAACCAAAACGGCTCTCCGCAAAATAGGAGGGTGCTCCGGCGCCTTTTTTGGTGATCACATTGACCACCCCACCCATGGCTGCCGACCCGTATTGCACGGCAGCAGCGCCTTTGATAATCTCCACGCGCTCAACATTTTTGGTGAGGAGCTTTGCGGCATTGCCGGTTCCCGCACGTCTTCCATCGATGAGAATCAACACGTTGCCCTTGAGATCGTTTCCGTGGGATTCGGTTCGAAAACCTCGAATTCCGATGTTGACAAGGGTACCGGGATACTCTCTCACCAGAACCGCCCCTTTCTCCACCAGAAGTTCTCCAAGGTTTCTCGCCGATGAGTTCTCTATGGTCTCCGAATCCAAAACCGTTACGGCAGCCGCCACCTCAGCCACACTCTCTTTGGCCCTGGATGCGGTCACCACATACTCATCCATGGTTGCACCGGCGGCCCACGCCCAAGGTGTCAAAGCAAACCATGCCGCCATGGCACCCGTCATCACACTCTTTTTCATCACATACCCTCCTGTTTCATTGCCCCATCTTTAAATTTGATGGATCCATAAAAAAGTCAAAATGGATCCTAGCGACCGACAACACCTGGGGTGACCTCACCGGCTCCGCAGCCGCATCGACGTGCTCTCTTTCCTATTTTTTGGTGCACTCTATCTTAAAGGGATCACCTTTCATACTGAGCGCCCACCATCAGTGCATTCAGGGCAAGGGCCAAGGGTTCGGGGATCTCCGAATCCCCTAAATACCAAGCCTCTGGCACCTTTTTTCCAGCAATCTCTTGGGCCAGGCTGCGGCACCAGCCCTCAAAAGCCGAAAGATCTGTCACAAGCCCCCGAACATGCGCATCGGAGATAGCCATGGCCGACAGAATAAAGGAGGCGTATCGGGGTCTCAGAAGAAGGCTCTCCAGCTGGGTCAGCATCTCTGAGCTATCGTTTCCCCTGCAGGGGCAGCTGCTCTCGTCCACAAGATCTGCCAAAGAGATCTTTCGCTCTTCAAGCCGCCGAAACACCAAACGCTCTGCGATCAGACCATTCTGCCGGAAGACGGCATCTTTCACCGCGCCATACACGGCCCTGGCCACCAGCTCGCCCATCTTGGAGTGGCCCCCCGCGTTGTCAATGGCCACCCCTTGACCCTCTGCAAGGATAATATTGTCTGTGCCGGTACCGGTGGCCGGGTTTACTTTGGGAGTGTAACTGCTTCGCACATCCAGATCCTGAAGGGCGGCTGTTTTGCCCTCTGTTGCCGAGATAATGGCCCGGCTCATGGCACGGTGGGAGAGCTTCACATTGGGAAGGATCAAAATATTGATGGTTCCGGGCTCGTAAAAATCTCCCGTATCCTTTCCCATGCGCATGGCGTTGGAGTGCACCCCGGCGGTGGCAACGGCCGTAACGCTCATCTCTTTAAAGCTCACGGTCTTTACCGCGTAATGCTCCATATCCGCACCGGTATAAAGAAACCGGCTGGTGACGGGATTTCGTCCCACCATGGCAAAGATGTCCCGCTTCATGCCCTCAAAGCCGCCCTCATGAAGCAGACGCCAGCACTGGGGGGGAATATAGTGATTGCCGATGGTTGAGATCTTCTCCTGCCACCCATCCAGGGTGGAGAGAATGGTCTGGGGATGTTTAAAATCCACCACCACCGATTTACCGGGGAAATCGTAGAGAAGCCCCAGATCAAGCTCGGCTTTTTCAACGTACTCAAGGGGAAGATCAATGGGCTTGCGCTCAAAGACGGCATTGGGGTGAACCTGATCATCAACGATGGAAAAAGCTTCCGAGTAAAGATTGGCGGCAAGCCAAGAGACAAAATAGCCCGTATGCACCGAAGCTCTGCAGGTTAATGCGCAAGGGTACCAGTCAAAACGCCCATGCTTTACCGCAGGCACCTCACCAAAGGCCGGGTTGTTTTTGATGCCATCGGCCAGCTTTCGGTCATCCCCGCATCCGTAGAGCACATCTGGGGCAAAAGAGATAAAATCCTCATCGCTCACATGAATCACCTCACCTTTGCCCGGCAGCTTATGGGCAATACCTCCGGCAAGGGCGATAAGCTCCTGTTGAAAAGAGTCTGAGCCAGGGGTCATCAGCTCATGGCGCCCCATAAGCCGCATCACCCGTTTTCTCTTCTCCATGGGAATTTTGGCCACCTTGGCGGCGATATCTGAGAGAACCTTCTGATTTTCGGCTACAATCTTCTGCGATGCGATTTCATGGCCTGTGATGCGGCCCAAAAGAAGGATCTGCTTAAAAGCCTCCTTCACCGAAGAGATCTCCAGTTGCACGAAGGGCACCTGGCCGGAAAGGGAGGTTATCACCCCCTTTTGAAGGGCCGAGACAATCACCATATCGGGCTTTTGCGCCAGAATTCTGGCCCGATCCGGCTTTAAAAATCCGCCCATCACCGCCTTGGTTGCCGCCTCAGAAGGCCAGGTGTCATGCAGGGTCACCCCCACCACCTGATCGCCCGCCCCCATGGCAAAAAGGGCTTCGGTAAATGAGGGGACCAGAGAGACGATGCGCTGCGGGGGGCTGTCAAAGGTTAGCGATCGCCCTGTGGCATCGGAGAATGTCAATGCTGAAGCCGAATGGCAGAAAAGCAGAAGTAAAACAGACACGAACAGGCCAAGGCGCTGACATCTCATCATGAACAGACTCCCAGTGGTTGATTTTGATCTCTACCGTAAAAAACAAAAAACCCCGCATCTTCGGCAAATATCCAAGATGCGGGGTCCGTATTTACCCACGTACACTGTGCAGCTGCCATAAAAAAGCAGACACCCCGACCGTTACCACGGGCCGGTAGCACAACCATTCAGGCAGGTCTTCTGACTTCCGGATCACCCCAGCCCGATCGCCTTCCCGCCCGGCTTTCCTGGCAGTGGCATAAAAAATCAGACCGTCCCCGGTTACAGCGGCGGGTCCGCTCCCGAATCTCACGGGATTCCCTATTCTCCGTCAACGCCAGCCCTCAAAAAGGCTTGCCAGACGGCACCTGAATTTCTCGTTTACTATTCCAGAGAAATGACATATGTCAAGAATAATTTTCCCTTCAAGGGAGAAACCGACAATCAGGCTCGAACCCTACTGGATTCAAGCACATTGATTTTCGTGCGCGGAACCGGCCCATAACTGGGGGCCCTAAGAACGATCTGCAGAGATAATACGGATGGCTCCGTAAAAAGTCAGAGTGGCCCATAGCGCCCCACAATATCTGGGGCCCCATTGCCACATAGTGTGTCTGTGTCGTGGACGTCGCGTCGGAGCGTCGACTTTTTACGATTTCATCAATACGGGATACCCCTATGGCATTTCGAGCCCTTGCTCACATCGTCTGTTTATTCATACTCTTCTGTACCTCTCCCCTGGTGGCCAGCGCGCGCGTGGTAACCGATGCCACCGGCGAAAAGATCACCCTGCCAGACCGCCCTTTGCGCGTGGTCTCTCTGGCCCCGTCCCTCACCGAAATCGTCTTTTCCCTTGAAAAAGAGAGCTCTCTTAAAGGGGTCACCCGCTACAGCGATTTTCCAGAAGAGGCCCGAGCCCTTCCCAAAGTGGGCAGCTACATCAAACCGGAGCTGGAACGCATTGTTCGGCTCAAACCCGATCTCTGCCTTGCGGTTCTTGACGGAAACCCGCCCAAAGTGATCCAGAGGTTAAAGCGGTTCGGCATTCCCGTTTTTATTGTCAACCCCAATGGGATCGATGCCATCTTACGCTCCATCAATCAGGTTGGCGAGGCGTTGGACGCCCAGGAGAAAGCGCTAAAGATCACCTCGAAAATGCAGAGGCGGCTTGACACCATTGATAAAGCCGTTTCCCAAGCCGCCCACCGTCCCAAACTCTTCTTTCAAATCGGTATCAGTCCCATTGTTTCGGTGGGAAAAGGCACCTTTTTAGATGAGATGATCCGCCGCGCCGGAGGAGACAATGTGGTCACCAGCAAGACCCCCTACCCCCGCTACTCCACCGAACAGGTGCTCACCCTGGCCCCTGAGATGATCATCATCACCTCCATGGCAAGGGATGATATCTTTGATGCGGTACGAAAGAAATGGGAGAGCTGGCCGACCCTTCCAGCCGTTAAAAACAGCGCCGTCCACCTGGTCAACTCCGATATTCTCGACCGCCCCACCCCACGGGTGGTGGACGGGCTCCTCATGCTGGCCCGACTGATTCAGCCCCAACTCATTGAAAGCACCCAGCTATGAAAACAGATTCCCCTTTGAAAAACCCCATGATCTTTCGCATCACCACCCTTACGGCATCGCTTCTGATCCTTCTTGCTGGCGCTGTTCTCTTGGGCCTTGCCACCGGATCCACCGGTGTGGATATTCAAACGGTCTGGCTCTGGATCACCGGCCAGGCGCCCGATGGAGACCTCACCATTGCCATTATTGAACGCCTCCGTCTTCCCAGGGTATTGATGGCCCTTTTTTGCGGGGCGGTGCTCTCCTCGGGCGGGCTGGTGTTTCAATCCCTTTTGGGAAACCCTCTTGCCGAACCCTATATTTTAGGTATCTCGGGAGGAGCCGCCACAGGCGCCATTCTTGGGATTCTCGCCGGGTTTTCTCGCATTCCGGGCGTCAGTCTCACCTCCTTTTCAGGCAGCATGGTCACCCTGGCACTGGTTCTTCTTCTCTCAAAAGGAGAGAGCCGCGCCAGTCGAGACGCCATGCTCCTTTCAGGGGTCATGGTCAACGCTTTTTGCTCGGCCATTATCATGTTTCTCATCTCCATCTCCGAAGAGAACAAGCTCCATGACATCATGTTCTGGCTGATGGGCGATCTCTCCTCGGCAGAAATGAGCCAGGTCAAGCTCGTGGCCCTTTTGACGATCCCCTGCTTTGCCATCCTCTTTCTCTTTTCCCACCGAATGAATCTGATGCTGATGGGGCGAGAGATGGCGCGGGCCATGGGTGTTTCGGTCAAACAGACCACCCTGATCCTTCTTGTCACCACCTCCTTTATGGTCAGTGCCATGGTCTGCCAGAGCGGGCTCATGGGATTTGTGGGGCTTGTGGTGCCCCATGTTCTGCGGCTTGCCCTGGGTTCTGATCACCGCATTCTTGTGCCGGCAACCCTGGTGGGTGGCGGGGCCTTTATGGTGGTGTGCGATCTTCTGGCGCGCTGGCTGCCCAGAGAGGGTGAAATTCCGGTGGGCGTGATTACCGCCATCATCGGCGCGCCACTTTTTATTGTGCTTCTCAAAAGGAGGGCAAAGCTGTGATGGAACGTGCATCGCACCATCTGATTGAGGCAACGGGGGTTGCCGGAGGGTATGGAAAAGAGAGGGTGCTCTCGGGGGTGGACCTTGCCATGGAAGCAGGCTCTTTCTTTATTATTGCAGGCCCCAACGGCACAGGAAAAACCACGCTCCTGAAAACCCTGGCCGGGCTCAACACGCCCTCAAAGGGCTCCATTCATCTGGATGGAAAACCTGTCCACCGATTCAGCCGAAAGGCCCTTGCCCGGCGCATCGCCTACCTTCCCCAATCGGTGGAGAGTGCCTTTGATCTCTCCGTACGCGACGTGGTTCTGATGGGAAGAGCGCCCCATCTGGGGCTTTTGGGCATTCACTCCGATGAGGATATCCAGATAGCGGAAGAGGCCATGGCATTTACCGGGGTTTCGCATCTGGCCCACCGCACCCTGGACGCCTTAAGCGGTGGCGAGCGCCAGCGGGTTTTTATCTCCCGGGCCGTCTGCCAGCAGACCGACTTTATCCTGCTGGATGAGCCCACCTCGGCCCTTGATCTGGCCCACCAGATCCGCGTCATGGATCTGATGGAGACCCTGAAAAAAGAGAGGGGGACCGGCATTATCATGGTCTCCCACGATCTCAATCTGGCTGCCATGTACGCCGACACCCTCTGCCTTATCCACAAAGGGAAAGTGGCGGCCCTTGGAACCCCTCAGGAGGTGCTCTGTGAATCCCGCCTTAAGACAATCTACGGATGCGCGGTCTGCGTGGAGAAAGGATCCCAAAAGGGGCTGATCCATGTGACGCCCCTGCCCGGAAGGCTTGATATCAGTACCGGGGCGGCGAGGTGAGCCACATGGCCTGGTCCCCAGAACTTCCATTGGGGTTATCCGCCACAAAATAGAGCGTCTCGTCGATAACGGTCAGATTCGAAACATTTTTAAGCGGGCTGCTTGCAAAGCTGAGAACACGCCCTGCTTTGCCACTGA
Organism: Desulfobacterales bacterium; assembly: GCA_022360815.1. GTDB lineage: Bacteria > Desulfobacterota > Desulfobacteria > Desulfobacterales > Desulfolunaceae > Desulfoluna. Next base: position 10,331 of record JAKSCC010000171.1, on the reverse strand, counting down.
AAAGAGTGAAGAGGTTGACCCCCTCTTTGGTGGCTGTGTAATAGACAGCCCCTTCTAAAACCACAAGATGTTGGGGGCTTGCCCCAAACTCTCCTTCATAACCCAATGCCTGAGGCGACTTTGCCACAAACGCCTCTGCCTCAACCTTCCAGATCGATTTTTCCCCGCTTCCGGCAAGGCACCAGAGCACACCGTCAGCCCCTCCCAGGTCCGTGGGTGAAACCAACGCTTGTCCCAAAGAGTTTTTCACCTCCGTTGGACTTATCTCTGCCTGGGTTACGTTGAGGCAGAAAAGAGACGCAGAGGAGGCTCCCTCTGCCTTGGCGGAAAAAAAGACCCTGTCGCCTGTTTTGTAAAACCCTTCTGGGTCAAAAACCCCAAAAGGCACAAACCCACCAGTGGCTTTTGCAAGCATCAACATACGTTTTCCATTAGAAAGCGCAGAAAATAGCAGGGCCTCCCCTACGACAAAAAAGTTTTTGGGGTGAGTAAAAGTAGTGGCACCGACCTTCGCAGGAGCATCTGCACCAGACTCCCAGCGCCACAGTGAGGTTTCCCCAGCAAAGTAAAGAGCTTCACCGGTAGAAGCCATAGCCTGATCTTCAGCATCGACTGGCAAAGCAAATACCTTGTCTTCAATTGGCTTTGTCCCATTGTCGGTTTCGTCACTTTCCCAAAGCTGCCAGGATCGTTTGTCTTGAGCATCTTTTTTGCTTCGAGCCAAAAAATAGAGCTTTCCATCAAACGAAGTGAAACAAAATGGCCCCGATTCCTTTCTTACGGTCTCTCCATCCTCCTCTACTTCTGCCCCCACGGCTCCCACAACCCGAATCATCTGCGTACCCGAAACGGTACCGTCCGTCACCCAGAGGTCTCTTTGGGGCTTGGTTTTCACCGCCGAAAAATACCCTGAGCCATTGTGTACCGTCAGATGCTTGGGATCGCTGTTTTCATGCCCGCTATTGATATCAGAGATTAGGGAAACGCCACCGGTGCTGTTCAATGAGAAAAGCTCGGTGCCGTGCTCCGCTGTGGTGGCCACCATCACAATCCGGCTTCCGATGCGTAGCACATTGTGAATATCTGGAGCCACAAACGGGTTGATGTTCTCAACCATTTTCGTTCCATCTTCACTGCCATCGCTCTCCCACAGTTCCGTCCCATGAAGGCCATCGTTGGCCCGAAAAAACACCTTGTTTCCCACCGCTGCAAGCTCCGCAGGAGAGCTTCCCGCTGCCCCGCTGAAAATATCCTTTGTAAGGGCGGTGTTGTTAAAAGCCCCTTTACTCTCCCAAAGTTCGGCCCCTGAAACACCGTCGCTGGCTTGAAAAACGATACCACCATCAAATGGGGTTAGCTCCATGGGGTTGCTGTGTTCCTCTCCTTCACAAATGTCCCTCACCTGCTGGGTCCCACCCGGTGTACCATCGGTTCGCCAAAGCTCCAGCCCCTCATCCAGACTCTGGGCCACAAAAAAAAGATAACTTCCAGATAGGGTTAGTTGACGGGGAAAACCACCCATGGCCCCAGGCAGAATATCATAAAAAAAACCAGTTCCGGCTACGGTACCATCACTCATCCATAGCTCGGCCCCTCTTTCTGAATCCATGCCGCAATAAAAGAGGCGCTCATCAAAGCAGGTCAGCTCGGATGGCCAGCTGCCACTGGTGTCCAAAACACCATCCTTAACCAGAGCCGGATCGTCATCAATCCCAGAAATAGACCACAGCTCGGCGCCCTTACTTGGAGTTCGACCCCTGAAGTAAAGTTTGCCATCCATCTCTACCATATTGGAAATATCGGTCAGGTACTCGGTGCCGACTTTCACTTGACTCGCTTCGGATGAAGTAAACCTCCAGAGCCGCCGCTCCTTATCATTTGTCACAGCTGTTAAAAAAAGTCCCCCATCAAACCCTGTTAGTCCTTCAGGAAGAGTGCCAACGTGATCACCTCCCTCGTTCAAAAGCAAAGCATCAAAACCAGTACCTGCCGCATTAAGCTTCCACAGGACCTTTTTTTTCAAGGCTTCATCATCACCCTTTTCCCTTTTACGGGCTGCAAAGTAGAGCGTATCCCCCACCACCGTCAAAGAGGTGGGGTCGCTACTCTCCTTCTGGCGTTTTGCATTCTCTTCATTGCCAGAGGCATCACCTTGAAAAGTAAGATCATAAACCAGATGGGCGTATTTGGGCTGACTCTCACTCTCTTCATCAACCTTCCAAAGTTCCCGGCCATGCGCCTCAGTATATCCTGTAAAATAAAGGACATCATCCAAGACTGTTAAATCCGCAGGGGATGCCGTACCCCCACCCGCCACCACATCCGTAACGCGTTTAGGAGCTCCTTCTGCTCCCGAATGTTTCCAGATCTCGCGACCGTGACCGGGCGAATGGGCTGTAAAATAGAGATAATCACCAAAGCGGGTCAGTTCATGGGGAGAACTGGAGCGATCCAGTGTCCCGCTAAAGGGAAGCATACGGGTGGGAAACGTTTTAAACGTTCGCTCTTCGGAGGTAGCCACAGTATCTTCATCATCGTTTAACGCCTCAATCTTCCAAACAAAGGTTCGATTGTCTTTCAACTCTTGCGGCCGGTAGAAGGTCACATCCACTTTCAAACTGAGTACCGATGTTTTCTTCTCCCCCTCCTTTTCATAGATGGTAATCATCCAGACCTTTTCACCCTGCTCCTTTGAGGCATCCCAGTCCAAAAGCATGTCATCACTTCTTAAGGTGGCATCATCGTCAGGAAACGACAGGGCGATTTTATCTCCAGAAGGGGGTGGGGTGTTGCCACCATCACTGGAACTGGAACTTCCGCAACAAAGAGAAAAAAGCGCCAGAACGAAAGGAAGACTGAATCGGAAAAATCGTGACATTGCTGGAACTCCTCTCATCAGGGGTTGGCGAATCTCACACGCCTTTCTCATTTCAGGGGTCCTTGTGTCAGGAAAAGAAACTCCAAGGTATAAATTGTCATACCAACCCGAAACAATAAAATCAAACAGCAAACATTGTTGCAGAAGCGTAAAAGAGTTATTGAAATTTTATCTATACCTAGTTATGCTATAGAAAATCTTGAGGAGATAAAGGCATCAAATGTCTTGACAGGCAACATAGTTCGCCTTTTCACATCTCTTTTGTAGTGCAACAAAAAAGCAAGAACTACGAAAACAATCCACAGGTACAGGATTAAAAGAGGGGTCTCCTCAAGTTTCGGTTATCCACATTCAAAGAAGAGACGTCATCCCCTTTATCGGGGAGAGTAAAGCGACTGTCCGGACTATCTCCGCCTAGCCGCATACACGATTTGACCCTTTGAGCTGAAAGCTGAAAAAGGAGCTGTCCATGTCTTACGACCGGGGAGCCTCACCAAACCTCACGGACTGGGAACCTTCCGTCCACCATTGCCCTCTGCTTCTACCCGACCTTCCCCCCTTACGCGAGGTAGCCACCCACCGGGCTGTCTCCTCCAAAGACGGCATGCATCTTGCCGTCCCCTTAAGGGACACCGACAACAACTGGAAACTGTTCACCCTCGCATTGCCGGACCAAACCCACTTGTGTTCCCGTTCGGTCCAGGCGATTTCAAACATCACCCCGATTAAGGGGGATGAATTTGCCTGGCTTGCCATGGATGAAGAGGGATGGCGGGCCATGAAAAACGACGAAGAGATATCGCCTGTGACGGAGTTTGCCTGGAACCTCACCGTCTCACCCTCGGGCCGCATCGCCTTTGAGAGCCAGAGCAACAGAGCCTACACCCCCTTTGCAGGCGACGCATTCTGGCAAAAAGGGTATGAAAGCACCCTGGGCCTTACCCAGGCCTCTAAAGCCAATACCACAGCGGCTGTTGTCCAGACGACCCCCATAGCCGAAGGGGATCTTGCCACCTTTGCTTCGGGATGCTTCACCCTTGCCACCGAAAAAGGTCCATGGAGCCAGCTCTTTATGGGGGCTTACACACCTGTTCTCTCCCGAGATGGAAAAATCCTGGCCGCCGATGTCCGCCTTTCAAACAATCGATGCACCATCGCTGTAAACGGTCAATGCTGGGAAGAGAGCTGGCCTGAAGTCTGGGCTCCCGTCATTGAGCCCACCAACCAAAAGGTCTTTGCTCCGGTTAAATCGCAAGGGCGCTGGTGGCTCTACGCAAACGGCAAAAAACACTGGGAAACAAGCGCCCTTCAACTCTGGGAACTGCATCTCTCCCTCGATGGAAAACGCATGGCCGCTGTGGCAAGCCCCTCATTTGGAGCCTGGACCCTTGCCTTGGAAGATACCCTCTGGAGAAGCCGTGTGGATGGATTTCTTGCTCGACCGGTTTTCAGCCCCTGCGCCTCCAGACTTGCCACAACAGGAAGACACAAAAACCGAGCCATCGTACTCATAGACGATCAAATTATTGACCAAAACTTTCACCAGACATGGCAGCCGGTTTTCAGCCCCCATGGCAGCCATGTGGCTTTTAAGGCACAAAAAAAGGGAGACTTTTTCATCTATCTGGATGGTGCCCCTGTGGGAGAGCCCTATCTCTGGCTGGCCCATCCCCAGTTCAGCCCCGATGGAAAAGCCCTTCTGATCTGCGGTCTTAAAAAGAACGGCGGATCCCCCTATTACGTCAGAACCGTTATCGCCACCGAGTAAATCGGCGGCCAAGGAGAGTGCCCATGAACCCATACTGCCTCTACGCGTTTATGACCGGAATCGGTTTTCAGATCGCCCTGGGTCTCTTTCTGGTAGGAACCACATTGAGAGTGGTTCTCTTTTTGCGAGGTGCGGTGCAAAAGGACAAAGCTTTTTTTGCCTTTTACTCTTTGAAATACGCGGTCCGCTCCATGCTGGCCCACACCCTGCCCTTTGTCAGCAAAACATCACGCATCCATGCCGTAACCACCCTTATCACCGCACTTTTTCACATCGGCATTATCACCCTAACCCTTTTTCATTCAGCCCATGTCATTCTCATTGCCGATGGTCTGGCTCCAGCCACGCTGGCCTGGCCCATACTACCTGAAGGGGTGTCACATATTTTAGGCTGGCTTTCAGCTGCGGCCCTTCTTCTTCTCATCCTCCGTCGTCTGGTCAACCCCACGGTACGCTATATCTCTATTGCCAGGGACTACCTGCTCAACCTGGCAATCCTTCTCCTGATTCTCTCTGGAATCTGGTCCCGCATGCAGCTCCCAGGGTTTTTCATGGTTGGGCTCATCCATATCACCACCGGTAACGTCCTTATCGCCATCACCCCTTTCACACGCCTGAGTCATCTCTTTATGCTTCCCTTTACACGGGGGTATATCGGTTCAGAGTTTGGCAAAGTACGGCATGTGCAAGATTGGTAACGAGGCCCTGCATGACGCTGAGCCCCTTATATTTTTAGAAAAAGGCATCTCTTATGGATATCATGCATGTTGAAGACCCAGGGATTGAAGAAGGGCTGAAACACTTTGACAGTCAGAAGACAAAAAAAATCATTCAGCGCGTCATCAAAACAGAGGCCAGCCCACGGTTTAAAGCCTACATGGCCACCTGCATGCGGTGCGGCCTCTGCAGCGAAAGCTGCCACCACTACCTATCCATGGACAAAAACCCTTCCTGGTCTCCAGCCGGCAAGGTCAAAGAGAGCTTGGTGCCCCTTCTTTTTGCGCGAAAAATCACCCCTGAGATGATCAAACGATCCGCCATCATCGCCTACACACGATGCAATCTCTGCAAACGCTGCACCCTCTACTGCCCTTTGGGCGTTGACCTTACCTATCTCATCGCTCTTGTCAGACGCATTTGCTTTCTCTCCGGTGTGGTGCCCAAATACATTCAAGATACGGCCAACAGCCACTCTGCCACGTTCAACCAGATGTGGATCAAAGACGATGAGTGGCTCGACAGCCTCTACTGGCAAGAAGAAGAAGCCCGAGAAGAGCTTCCCGACCTCTCCATTCCCATTGATGTGGAAGGGGCCGAAGTGATGTACTCGGTGATCGGACCAGAGCCCAAATTCAGAGCCCAGCTCATCTATCAGGCTGCCATGATTCTGGAAAAAGCGGGAATCAGCTGGACCTTTCCCGGAAGCCGAGGCTGGGACAACAGCGACATGTGCATGTATGTGGGGGATTATGAGATGATGGGCCGTCTGAAAAAAGCCCATTTTGATACGGCCATTCGCCTTAAAGTCAACCGCATTGTGATGGGAGAATGCGGCCATGCATTTCGAAGCGTCTACGATACAGGCAACCGTCATCTGGGCTGGAAAATGCCCCCGATACCCGTCATCCACGCCGTGGAGTTCTACAATGAAATTCTCTCTGCCGGAAAAATCACCATTGCAGAAAAATTTGCACGACCTGTCACTTTCCACGATCCCTGCAACATCATCAGGGGCAGAGGGCTTCATGAGATGGCTCGCCAGGTGGTCAACCAGTGTTGCGACACCCTTATTGAAATGACTCCCAACCGCCAGCACAACTACTGCTGCGGTGCCGGAGGAGGAGTCATCAACTGCGGACCTCCGTATAAAAACATTCGAGTGGAGAGCAACAGCGCCAAAGCCAAACAGCTCTTTGATGCCAAAGCCAAAGGAGCTGAGGTTGTCATCACTCCCTGCCACAACTGCCATGGTGGCCTGGAAGATATCATTCACCACTATGGCATTGAGATGGAGATCAAGTTTTTAAGTGATATCATCTACGAAACCATGGAGATTTGAAAATGAGATCTTTCCTTTATACGCTTTTGGCTCTGAGTCTCACCCTTGGCATCTCTTCCTTCTGTTTCGGAGGAGACGATCTAGGCGAAAGCTGGCCGACAGAAAAAACCCGTCCGCCGGTCACATTTGACCACGACAGCCACAACGAGATGGCTGACCTTGAAGAGAGCTGCGCTCTCTGCCATCACCTCTTTGATGAGACGGGAAATCTTTTGGAAGATGAGAGCTCTGAAGATGAAAGCTGCGCCTCATGTCACAGCCAAACTCCAAAGGAAGAGGATGACTCAAAGTTGCCCCTGCGGGCGGCATTTCACAGACGCTGCAAAAACTGCCACCTTCAAAAGCAAAAAGGCCCGATTGCTTGCGGTCAATGCCATACCGCGCCACAACAACCCTAAACCATCAGCAAATTGCTTAACTATATACGCGCTCCCAGACTCTTTAAGGAGAACCCATGACCCTTTCCAATAAAAAAATCATGGTAGTGGACGACGACCCTGTCATCCTCAGATACCTTGTCAATATATTCAACCACAACGGCTACCCCACCTGTGAAGCGGAAAACGGTGTTGAAGCGATGAGGGTTATAGAAGAAGAGAAGCCCGACCTGATCACTCTGGATATCCAAATGCCAGAAGAGTATGGCCCGCGATTCTTTCGCCGTATCACCAAAGACGAACGGTTTGCCCAGATTCCCGTCATTGTAATCAGTGGTGTAACGGGTCGCCACTTGGCCATTGGTCGGGCCGTGGCCTCTTTAAGTAAGCCCTTTGATCCAGAACAGCTTATCGGCATTGTTAAAAATACCATTGGATAAAGGGCTTTTCTATTTCAATATGTTGGGTGGGGTTTCAGCATCACGCGTCAACCTTGGATTTCCATTTTCTCCGCTCCGACTCAACCCAATCAATGCGGCTCCAAAGCCCCTGAAGAATATTTACTTCGCGTTCGGTCAGGGACCCCTGGCCAAAAATACGGCGATAGGTTCTCAAAATATGATCGGGATTGGATGTATCCAGGTATTCGATATCAAGAAGGCTCTGACGCATGTGGCGCAGCATTCGTTCAAGAGACTCACTTGAGGCGGGAACCCGCTCATCAATGCCTTGAGGCTTTCCACCTAAAATCGCCTTTCGCATCTCATACAGACAAAGGGAGGTGGCCTGTGCCAGGTTCATGGAGGGGTAGGTTTCATCGGTAGGAAGGGTAATGAAATACTGGCACAGATCCAGCTCATCGGTTTTAAGGCCTTTGTCTTCCCGCCCCATCACCAGAGCCACTCGCGCCTCGTCACTTGTGGCCTGAATTTTTTCCGCCGCTTCATCCGGGGCAAAAAAGAGATTCCGATACTTTCCAAATCGCCTTGTGGTACCAAAGCTTACATTGACCCCTTCAAGTGCCGCTTCAAGGGTGGATACAATTTTGGCATTTTCCAAAATACTCTGGGTCTTCACTGCCATTCGAAGGGCATCGTTTGAGAGATGATCACACTGAGGGTTTACCAAGGTGAGGTGTGAAAATCCAAAATTCATCATGGCCCGAGAGATGGAACCAATATTTAAAGGGCCCTGGGGCTCCACCAACACAACAGATATCTGGTCAAGCAGCATTTTTACGCGTTGCCTCGTTTTGATCTTTGTTAAAAATCCGTCTCCAGCGAATCGCTTTTTTTAAAAAAAGCGCCGCAAAAAACGTCTCAATAACTCTCCATAGCATCAATAGACTCAGATTGCGAGGCAACGCCACTGGATGGCGCAGGGCAATGCACTACCACTTTCGAAGAGAGATGGGTAAAGGCAGGCGTCACGGGACTGGAAATCAACCCCATCCGGTATTGTATATCAAAAAATCGCTGCATCCCTTCCAGCTCTTGTGTCTTCAGTTCCACACCCAAATAGTGAAAATAGCGCATCAACGTTGATAGAGGGAGGCCGGTACGGGAGACAGAATCTGAAATCACCCTATCCATATTGTCTTGTCCCTCATGCCTGGAATCATGAAAAAGCTCAACAAGACGCTCCACAACGGCCGGTGCCAACTGGCAAAAGTCACGCCGAATGGCCCAGACAGCAAAAACAAACGGAAGCCCTGTCAATCTCTTCCACTCGGCCCCCAAATCATAGACAAAAGGAAACTTTTTCGGCCAATTCTGAACAAGGGCGGCATCCCCAATAACCAAGCATCCAGAGAGATCATCGGAGAGTGCATCCGGAGTCTGAACCCGACCGGTTTTTATCTTGGGATGCACCCCTTTTTCTTTAAGAAGAATCTTTAAAAGATCCACCGATGTTTCAGACTCTTCGGTCACCAAAACCCTTCGTCCATCCAGCTCCTCCATGGGAACCCGAGAGGCAAAAAGAACCGAAAGAACCGGCCCATCACAGGAAATCGAGAGATCGGGGAGAAGAAGCCACTGTGACGCATTTCGAGCATAGGCCGCCGAAGAGACGGGGCTGGCCACCACTTCGCCTTTGGTAAGCAGGCTGTTGAGCCGTGACGGGGGCTGGGTTATCATACGGAGCCACGAAGGGGCTTTGCCTCTGTCCAACCCGTAATAAACCGGGGCCACATTGATATAGCTGATGCGCCCCACAGGAACCTGTGTCATGTAATCACCTCCACCTTTTGAGGAGTCGCAATCCAGCGATCAAATGAGAACGCATCTTCCTTCAGCCCATGCCACACCACCAGAGGAAGCTCCACTCCTGATGCAATGCGGCCAACAAAAGGCCACATCCCCAGTGCCTTGGCCCCGTTTTCCGTTGCCATTTGAAAAATGTCCGCTCCAGACAGCATGGGATCAATGCGCAGGGCCTCCAGCATCTCGTCTTTAATGGAGAGACTTTCGCAACTGGCCAGCGAGTCGGTTCCCAATGCCACCGTAAGCCCGGCCTCCACCATCGCCTTCAGCCGCGGCGACTTTCCATGCAGCCGCAGGTTGCTTCTCGGGCAGCAGACCGCCGTAACACCCTCTTTTGCCAAAATATCGAAATCCTCATTGCTGCTGTTTAAAAGGTGAACAGCAAGGGTGGTCTTGTTCATCACCCCCAAAGATAGCAGATAACGCACGGGATTATCTGCGGGCAGAGGCCACTTTCTCCAGTCAATACCCCGAAGATTTAAAAAATCGGCCCAAGCACCTTTTGCGGTGGTAATAAACTCATTTTCCGGCGCCGACTCATCCACGTGAATGCTGAAGGGAAGCCCCCTTTTTTCTGCCTCTTTTTTCATGGCGCAAATGGCCAGAGGATCGGTGGTATGCGGAGCGTGGGCAGCCACACTTAAAGGCGTCTTTGAAGCACCGGAAAACTCCGAAGAAAAACCGCACGAATTTCCTATCTGCTCCAAAAACCAGACACCCTTGGCCTCTTCTTGGGTATAAAGCGATTGGGTAATCCCCAGGCTTGAGATCTCCGCAAAAAAAAGCGTCCCCTCTTCCATGGCCTCTCTTACCGCCTGCCCGGCTGCTTTAAGAAGCGCTTCATGTGAAAAACGACCCCGCTCTTTAAGCAGGCTTTTGACCCACGCCTCAAACCCCATATGGCAGGGCACCCGCCCTTTAAGGGCAGAGAGTTCCAGATGGGTGTGGGCGTTTATTAAAGGCGGCGTCAGCACCGCATTGCCGT
>JAKSCC010000354.1 GCA_022360815.1 Desulfobacterales bacterium | reverse complement strand
ATATCCCTCTAACATGAGTTAGCTAAAGACCCCTTGTAGACTACGAGGTTGATAGGCCGGATGTGTACGCACAGTAATGTGTTCAGCTTACCGGTACTAATTGGTCGTGAGGCTTAGCCACATTTTTTACCTCAAAGATTTTGAGTGCTTTATTAAATCTATATCTGAATTGAATAAATCGAAAAATTGCATATACGGTTTTTCGGTGGTGATTGCGACAAGGCCATACCCGTTTCCATCCCGAACACGGAAGTCAAGCTTGTCTGCGCCGATGGTACTGCACGGGCAGCTGTGTGGGAGAGTAGGTCGCCGCCGGAATCTTTTTTATAGAGCCCCTTGTTGATGTGAGATCAGCAAGGGGCTTTTTTGTTTGGATTCGGTTTTTTATGAATTTGCATTTGGTTTATTTGAGTCTTGGGTTCCCTGTAAAATGAACAATTCAATTTCCAATAAAAAGTGGATGATGATATAATGAGCCGAAGTATATTGAAAATAGGTCGTTTATAGGGTTTTTCTTGATACTCCACTGATACTGTCCACGCGGCATGCTCCTCTTGTGATATCTCTCCGGCTGTTCCCCCCCTCACCAAAACCAATTCCATTATAAATTTGTCTTTTTTTAAGGTACGTCTGATATGGCTCAAGAACTGAATATCAATGCCGCCATGGGAGCGGTGAACCTTTTTATGAGTGCTGTAAAGGGATGTCGCCTCTACCCTGAAACGAGTGCCATTGTAAAAAATTCTTTGGACTCAGGCTACAAACGGCTGGTTACTGTGTTTTACAGGGACACCCCATTTTTAATTTCAGAGGCAGACGGAACGATTTTGTTTGATGGAAAGCCTTTGGATCCTAGAGCACAACGTATGCCACAAATTGATTCTCTCAGGGGGCTGATGGAAAACTTGAACCTGAAGAGTATCGCTTTTAATCGAGGGATTGACAGCGCAAATTATGCCAAGTTTGCCAAGCTACTCAGTATGCCACCGGAAGAGATCGATGCTTTGGGTGGTATTCGAGAAATGATGGATACTGAGGGTGTCTCTTTTGTGGTGGTGAACCATAAAGTCTATATCCAGGCCGATTCTGATTCAGTGATCGAAGACGACCAAGAACTCTTTCGGCAGGTTTGGAGTGATCAGATTGTTGATCTTCCTGCTGCTTCTTATATTGAGAAGCGCTTCAGCCATCCCCAGTGGTTGGGTGGTTTGGGAGAAGGGATTTCAGACTTTATATCAGACAAAGGCCTTGATGTGACGGATTCTGAGTCCGTCTTATGTATCGCACGCCTTTTTGGGCTGGTGACGCGAGTGGCCCTAAACTATGAGATTGAAAATGCCTATGCGAAGGTTTTTGACCACCTTGAAGCATTGGGGCCATTCTACAATAGTGATCTGTTTGCTTTGAATATTGACGAAGCCTCTGTAAAAGATGGCATAGGCTCTCTGTCCGTTGATCAGTTTGACCTTTTGGCGGCGCGTCTTCTTGTGATTCGTGAGACCCAACGCCGAGGGAGTCGATTTCTGGGGGAAGAGAATTTTAGACTCTACCAGCAGGCTGCACAATGGCTGGTGTCCAGCGATCGAGCCGTGGCAGAGAGGGAACGTATTGATGCCCTTGTTAGAGATGAAAGAGAGGCTCAAAAGCGCGAGATTGAGCGTATTGAAAGACTTCTTGAGAAGGTTCTACGTGGGGACCTCTCTTCTCTGTCTGAGCCTTCTGTTCAGGCCGCCATACCTCGAGTCATTGCAGACCGCATTCAGGTTGGAAAATTTGATGACGCCGAGGCGTTGATCGCCGCCGTTTCGGCTGGCGTCAGTACGGATGATAAAGAACTTTCTGAAGCGGCTGTGCGTTCATTGCTTCAGTCTACACGAACCATGATTATGCTTGAAAGGCGTGATTTGGTGAACCGGGCCATTTCACCCGTTAACTTCTGGCTCAGGTTTCAAAATGAGCTTTCATCTCTCTATGAATCTGTGACAGATGTTATTGTGAACCATGTTCATCATTTGATTACCGTTCAGCAATTGGATGATGCGGTTCCCTTTTTTGAAACCTTTAGTTTGATGGTTCAAGGGCGTCTGAAAAAGGGTGAGCTTATTACACAGCACGCTGGTCGAACCCTTAAGCGCATGGCCAGTGAGCGGATTTTTGGCCTGATCATGGGTGAGTTTAGAAAAAGTGATGAAGAGCGAAAAGAGAGTTCTTGTACTCTTTTGGTTTTAATGGGTGAGATTTCTGTGAAGCCCCTTCTTGATTTACTGAGAAACAGCGATACGATGGCTGAACGTATTCGTATCATTGGTATGTTGGAAAGCATCGGGGAGCCTATTCTTGAAGAGATTATCACTCGAATTCGCAATGATACAGCTTGGTTTTATCTTCGCAACCTTTTGAAAATGTTGAGTGAAGTGGGGTCGGAAGAGCATATTGACAATCTTCTTGAATTGACCACTCGAGGCGAAGATCAGGTGGTAGAATCTGTGATTACCTGTGTTAATGAAATTGGTGGCACAAAAAGAGCTCATTTTTTTTCAAAAGCGATCGCCAATGTCAGCAATCCCGTGAAGGTCAGACTTGCCATGATTCTTTCGCAGTTGGGAGGGGATGATGCGATCTCTGCCCTTTCGGATATTCTAACGAATAAACAGAGCGGCACCTCTGAAGAGAAGACTCTTGTGACTCAGGCCGCACTCAAGGCTTTGGGAGAGATTGGTTCTGTGAAAGGGCTTCCGGCGCTTCAGAGTGTTGTGGATCAGAAGGGCCTGCTCGGAATGAGTCGCTTTACGCAAGAGCAGAAGTCTTTTGCCAACGCCATGATCCTTAAAGTGAAGGCGAGTAGCTCCAAAGCGAAAACCGCCATAGCAGACAAAGCCGATGACAACCGCATGCGTATTACGCGAGACTACATTTTTCACGAAGAGTATGCGATTCTTGAAGCTGCAGTGGATGGTCTAATCCAGAAAGAGAAGAAGCCCGATGCACTAAAGATGCTGCTTCTTATGGTGGAGCGATCGGCACGTGAAAAAGATTTTGAGCGTGCGGGGGGCTATAAAGCTCGTATTTCTGAGGTGGATGAATTGGCCTTGGGTGAAGTGGTGCGTGCTGAAGAGGTTATTGCGCAGGAGAAACGGTTTGTTGATTCCGGTGAATACATGGAGACCTGGAAAGACTTCTACGAAAGTCTTTCTGAAGAAGAGGCCTCAGCATTTTATTATCACTTAAAAAATGAGACCTTTGAAGTAGATGCCGAGGTGATTCGGCAGGGTGATGTCATTGACCGGCTCGTTTTTATCAACAGCGGCACCTTGAAAGTGACATTCTTTGATGGAGGGAAAGATACTTTTCTTCAAGAGCTGGGAAAAGGGGATGTGGCTGGGTATGACGCTTTTTTTAAAACCACTGTGAGCACGGCAAATGTGGTGGCATTGTCCCGTGTTAACGTGGGCTTTTTGACTCGCGAAGGTTTATTGGCCCTTGAGGAGAAGCATCCGGAGTTTCTTGCCAAATTGAAAGGCTTTTGCGGACGTTTTGATAATCTTTCAAGCATTGTCCAGGCAAAAGGGGTTGAGCGGCGTCGCTACAGACGATTTGAGACCACAGGAAAAGTGGTTCTGCAGCTCCACAAAAAGACCGGAGAGGCTGTGGGACGGCCTTTTTCTGGCGAACTCCTTGATATCTCAGAGGGAGGGATTGCTGTGACAGTGAAAAGCAGTGGGTATGCCATGGCCCGACTGATTCTCGGGCGGGACATCAATACTTTGATGCGGCCGGAACAAGGTGAGAGTTTTACAGTGGAAGGCCGGGTGAGTTCTGTGAACGACAGGGGCGATGGAAATATTTCTATCCATATTGCCTTCTCTCACCTTATGGAGGCCTCTGTTTTAGAGACTTTTATCCCCAATGCATGACAGACTCTCTGGCTACAAGTTTTGCTATGCACACAAAAAAACACCCAAGAAAGGGTGTTTTTTTGTGTCTGACAGTTTTTATGCACCAATGGCCTGTTCGTAGAAGTCATTTCCTTTGTCATCAATGATGATAAAGGCCGGGAAGCCTTTAACGGTGATTTTAAAAACAGCCTCCATGCCCAACTCTTCGTAGGCTATGACATCAACCTTTGTGATGCACTCCTTTCCAAGGCGTGCTGCCGGCCCGCCAATAGAGCCCAGGTAGAAGCCGCCATACTTCTGACAGGCATCACGCACGCCTTTGCCTCGATTGCCTTTGGCAAGCATGATGCGTGAGCCTCCCGCTTTTTGAAATAGGGGAACGTAAGGGTCCATTCGCCCGGCGGTGGTGGGCCCGAAAGATCCGGAAGCATAGCCTTCAGGTGTTTTTGCAGGCCCGGCGTAATAGACGGTGTGGTTTTTGATAAATTTGGGAAGCTTTCCTGCCTCTTTAAGCTCTTGGGCCAGTTTTGCATGGGCGATATCCCTTGCCACAACAATTTCGCCAGAGAGGGAGAGGCGTGTGCCCACAGGATATTTTGTCAATTGTGAGAGAATTTTGTCCATGGGCTGTGAAAGGTCAATTTCGACTCCAGCGTCTTCGGTCTCTTGGGGCTCGGGAAGAAATTGCGCCGGATTCTCCTCCAACTGCTCCAGAAAAATTCCCTCTTTTGTAATCTTCCCCTTGATATTTCGATCGGCGCTGCAGCTGACCCCAATGCCCACAGGACAGGAGGCTCCGTGCCGTGGGAGCCTTATCACCCGTACATCGTGGCAAAAATACTTTCCTCCGAACTGGGCGCCGAGGCCTATCTCCTGAGTGATCTGGTGGATCTCTCTTTCTATCTCTCGGTCTCGTAAAGCATGACCGAGCTCGTTTCCTTTTTCAGGAAGCGTGTCAAGGGCTCCGGCCGAGGCCAGTTTGACGGCTTTCAGGTTTGCCTCTGCTGAGGTGCCCCCCACAACAATGGCGAGGTGATAAGGGGGACAGGCCGATGTCCCAATTGCGGTGATTTTTTCTTTTAAAAATGGCAGCAAAGCGGCTTTGTTCAGGATTGCTTTGGTCTCTTGAAAGAGGAATGTCTTGTTGGCCGAGCCGCCGCCTTTGGCAATAAAGAGAAAATCGTAGGAGTCACCGGAAACACTTTGAATATCGATCTGGGCAGGAAGGTTGCAGCCAGTGTTCTTCTCCTCAAAGAGGGAGAGGGGGGCCAGCTGCGAGTAGCGAAGATTCTTTTCCGTGTATGTCTCGAAAATGCCTCTGGAGATGGCTTCTTCATCAGGGATACCCATACCTGAAATGATGGCCGCTCCTTTTTTGCCTACCACCGTAGCGGTGCCGGTGTCCTGGCACATGGGAAAGATTTTTTCCGAGGAAATGGCGGCGTTCTTCAGCATCTCAAGGGCTACGTAGGTGTCGTTTTTGGATGCCTCGGGGTCATCGATGATCTCTCTTAGTTGTTTTAGATGCTTGGTACGATAGAGAAAGGATACATCAGAAAATGCCTGACGGGAGAGGCACTGCAACGCTTCAGGCGAAACATTAAGGACGGTTTTTCCCGAGACTTTGATCTCTTCGATCCCATTGTCACTGATTTTTCGATAGGGGGTTGGGTCCTCTTTTAAAGGAAACATGGGCTGGTATGAAAATGATGGCATGGCGCTGGCCTCCAGTGGGTTGGTGAGAGTGTCGCATCATGAGAGTACGGGTACGATAGTAGGCTGGGATGGTGCTGTTGGCAAGCCCACTGTATAAAATTCAAAAAGAGGGGGGTTAGTCCTGTCTCCATTGAAAAAGAAGGGATCCTGCAATGAGGCAGGCCATGGAAAAAGAGAGGAGCACAAGAAGCTGGGGCATGGCTTCCCAGAGCCCTGCGCCATCGTTCATCACTTTTCTGGCCCCTTCGATGAGGTGAGTTAATGGAAAGAGACGAGCAAAGATCTGAACCCAGGTGGTGGCACCCTCCAGAGAGAACCACACCCCTGAAAGAAACATCATGGGCCAGGAGATGAGGTTTAAAATACCACCGGCAAGTTCTTCACTGCTTCCACGTGCAGCCAAAAGCAGGCCCAGGGCAATCATGGACATGCCGCCCAGTAAAAAGATGAGGAGAAGAGCCAGAAAAGAGCCTCTGCAGGTAAATCCGTAAAGGAGGGTACACACCCCGTAGACCGTGCCCGTGGTCGCCAGCATGACAAAAAGTCTGGAGATAACCTGGGCGGTGAGAAACTCCCACGGCTTCACGGGAGTGACAGAAAGCCTTTTCAGCACCCCATTTTTTCGGTAACGCACCACCACATATCCGACCCCGAAAAGGGCCGAAAACATCATGTTCATGCCCAGCACCCCCGGAAAAAGCCATTCCACATAGGGGATTTTTTCGCCCTGGACCACTTCTTTTGTGAAGACATTTTTTTTCTCCATACCACCTGAAACGAGGATCTCTTCAAGGATGATTCCTTTGGGGGCATCGCTGTTGATCCAGTAGCGACCGCTGTGAGGGGAGATGACCATATCGAGTCGATGGTGTCGCAGTTTTTCCAAAGCGACCTGGCTGTCCCCCAGTGTGATGATCTGGACCAGTGGGTGGGTGAGGAGGTGGGTGGCTTGAGGAAGCGGTGGGCCTTCTTCAAGGACTCCGGCTTTGTAAAGTTTCTGGCTCGATTCATTGAAGATCAAAGAAAACCCGGCGATGATGAGAAAGGGGAAGAGAATGCTCCAACCCAAAGCAGACCGATCACGATAGAATTCAATGTTTCGCGCTTTGAAAAGGGTCCAGATTCTGTGAAACATGGAAGCTCCTTTAAGGGTTATGCTCTAAAAATAATTCTACAATGTGTTTAATCCACGAACAGAAAATCTTGCCGAGTACCTTTCGAATAAACCCCTCATGCACACTTCAATCTTGGTAAGGCTCTAATTTCTTAGGGCCTTGCCGGTGAGTTTGAGAAAGAGGTCTTCAAGGGTCTGGGGCATCACCACCACGGATGAGAGGTCTACCCCGCTTTCCATAAGCGCCTTTAAAGAGCGATCGGTCTCTTCGGTTTGGATGGTGGTTCGCCCATCTTTAAGGGGGAACCAGGGTGTGCCAAGTCGTTCCAGGGCTTGCTTTGGTACGGGGCCTGGAAGGACGATGGAGGAGCCTTTGCAGTGGGTATCCAAAAGGGCTCGAGTTTCTCCCATGGCGATGATTTTCCCATGATCCATGATGGCGATCTCATCGCAAAGTTTCTGCGCTTCGTCCATGTAGTGGGTGGTCAGAACGATGGTTTTACCCCTTGCCTTGAGATCTTCGACGATTTCCCAGAGATAGCGTCTGGCCTGAGGGTCCAACCCGGTGGTGGGTTCATCCAAAAAGATGAGGTCGGGGTCGTTGGAGAGGGCCATGGCAAGGAGAAGTCTTTGACGCTGGCCTCCCGAGATTTTTCGGTTGTCTTGATCCAGCATCTCTTGGAGACGGCAGGTGGCGACAAGCTCCTGACTGGAGAGCCTACGCGTATAGAGGTTTCGAAAGGTGTCCAGGGTCTCTTTTACAGTAAGAAACATGGGGAGCTCTGTGTTTTGGAGTTGGATTCCGACCTCTTGGGTGAAGCTCTCTCCTCTGGGGGCACCTTTGTAGAGAATGGTGCCAGAGCTGACCGGAAGAATGCCTTCAATCATCTCAATGGTGGTGGTTTTTCCTGCGCCATTGGGACCAAGAAGCCCAAAGCATATACCAGGCTGGATGGAAAAGGAGACACCCTTGACCGCATGCACAGGGCCATAGTGTTTGACGAGTTGACGAACATCGAGGATGGCGGTGTCCATAGTACTCCCCTGACGGATTTGGCGGATCTCTTTTGCAAGAGTCATCACTCTCGAACTTTTTTGTTGCGATTTTGGATGTAGAGCTCCCTGACAAAGGTGTAGGGGTCCAGGGCCGACTTGATGAGGTTTTCGTAATCGGTAATGGAGAAGGATGCTTCATTGACCTTTTCAAAGGTTGTGACTCCTACCTTGTACACGGCCTCTTGATTGTAGGTGATCGGACTGGGGTAGAGGGTCTCCACAAGATTGGCGGAGTCTCGAAGGGTGGATGGTCCAAAAATGGGCCAGACGATATAGGGTCCGTTTCCTACGCCCCAGTGGCCGAGGGTCTGCCCTAGATCTTCATGGTTTGGAGGGATTTCGAGCCAGTCACTGGCTGGATCGCCGATGCCAAGCACTCCGATTGTTGAGTTGACCAGAAAGCGTCCCAGCTCATCTCCAGCTCCCTTGATCTTTCCCTGAAGCAGGCAGTTGATAAAACGAATGGGCATTTGAAGGTTGGTGAAGACGTTTCGAATTCCGTGGCGAAATGGGGTTGGGGTGATGGCTTTGTATCCCAAAGCCACAGGCTTGACGACGTAGATGAGCACGGCATCGTTGAAAGAGAACATCACGCGGTTGATGGGGGCCAGAGGGTCGGACACCAGGGGCACGTCTTCTTGCTGGAACTCATCTTCAAATTCATCGTCGTCAAAGAGGAGATCTTCTTCGGCGAATGGGTCGTCTTCTACGGGTGTGGGCTGTTTCGTAACAGGCGGTTCAATAAGAGCCAATGCTCCGGAAGGGCGAGGAGGTGTTTTTGCTGCACCGGTGGTGCACCCCTGGATGGCGATCAGGGTAAGGGCAAGAAGTATAACGATTTTTAAAATGGAATCTTGGGTCGATATAGACAAAGAGGGTCCCTCCGAAGTCTCTCTTTTATAGGCCACTTCGGTACATTAAGCTGGCCGGTGGGATGTGTCAAGGCTGTAGAAAAGAAGACGCCGTGAGGCGATTGCCATCCGTAGAAAAAGTGATGGCACCATGGCGGTCGGTGCGAAAGAGCTGGCAGCCGGTTTGGGTATAGCGATGGACCACTTTTCGTGATGGAAGGTTGTACTGTCTTCTTTTACCCACGGAAATTGCGGCAAAAGAAGGGGCAACGTGTTGAAGAAAAGCCGGAGTACTTGAGCTTTTGCTGCCATGGTGGGGAACGAAAAGGAGATCGGCCGAGAGCTTTTTTCTATGGTTTTGGATGAGGCAGTTTTCCGCTTCTTTGAGGATATCTCCGGTGAGGAGAAAGCTGTGGTTTCCATAGGCGATGTGGAGCACGATGGAGTTGTTGTTGGTTCTGCCCGATACGGGATAGGGGCAGCTACCGGGGTTGAGGCAGGTGATGGTGGCCCCTTGGATTTTCCAATAGGGAAAGGCGTCGTCTAACAGGATCTCACGGCAACCGGAGCGTGTGACAGCGTCCATTAATTGGTCCCAAAGAACCCCCTTTCCAGCGTATGAGGTGTGGATAAATGTCTGAACTTTAAAGCGGTTGATGATGTGGATAAGCCCGCCCATGTGATCGCTCTCCGGATGGGTAAGAATTACCGCATCAAGCCTCAGGATGCCTTGGCTCTGAAGGTAAGGGGCAACAGCAAGCCTTCCGGTGTCGTAGCCATTTGGCCAAGCGAAACCTCCGTCCACAAGCCATCTCCTTCCATTTGGAAAGGCGATGACAGCCGCACTCCCCTGGCCGACATCCAGGATGGTGATGGAAAGTTTTTTGTTGAAAAACCGGGACTGGAGGGCTTGAGATCCAACGCCTGCAAGGGAGAGAAGGGCTATGAGAGAGACCAGGGCAGGACCCTTTCGAAAACCTGTTGAGGAGAGAAGAAGGGAAAAGAGGGCAACCATTACAAGGGTGGTGGTGAGAGGACGCGGTGTGGGAAGCAGGAAAGATCCTGCCGGAATGCGATGGAAAAGGCCGATAAGAAAAAGCACGCCTTGGGCTGTATACCCTGCAACGAAAAAGAGGATATCTGAAAAAGGCCCGGGAAGGGCCGCGGTAAAGGTTGCCAAAAGAGCCGATGGGATAAGCAGAAGACTTGCAAGGGGAACAACCACAAGATTTGCAAGAAGGCCTGACGGCGCTATATACCCAAAGTTGTGCCAGATGAGAGGGGCTGTGCCCAGCCAGGCGCAGGTGGGGGGGATAAGAAAGAACAGCAGCTTTTGAAGGGGTTTGTTGAGGCGGGAGAGCACACCGTTTTTGAGAAGGCGGAGCTGGTGTAGTCCTGCAAAAATTGCCATGACTGCGGCAAAAGAGAGTTGAAAGGAGAGGGCATGAATGGCTTTTGGCTGGGCAGAAAGAATGAGGAGTGCTGCCAAACCAAGGGTTGTGGGCAGGTCCACCTCTTCATTCAGTGTCAGGGTAAAAAGAAAGAGAACCATGGCCACCAGGGCTCTTTGGGTAGAAGGGGCCATGCCCGAGAGCAGGGCGTAGCCGCACAGAGGGAAAAGGGTGGCCACGGCTGCAAGGGGTTGAACCCTTCCTTTGAGAAGGGGGCGCCTCCAAAGGGAGAGGAGTCTTGAGAAGAGCACGAAAAAGAGGGTGGTGACGATTCCCAAATGCAGACCGGATATGGCGAGAAGATGGGCTGTGCCTGTTTGGGCGAAGCGCTCTTTCGTGGAAAAGGTGATATGGGATCGATCTCCCAGAACAAGAGCATTGACAAGGGCTGCGGCCTCAGGAGAGGGCGCACGTTTGAAGATGGTCTGCCTGAGACGATGGCAGAGGTCAAAACGGAAGGTTCGGAGTTTTTGCAGGCCTGTTGCAGGGGCTGTTTTCAGTTGATCTGCCCTGATGACGGCCCAGGCGCCAACTCCTTTACGGGTCATGTGTTTTTTGTAATCAAAGTTTCCCGGATTTTGAAATGAGGTGAAAGCCCGAAGCGGGGCCTGAAAAGAGAGCCGCATCCCCTCTTTGATGTGGGGGGGGTGGCCTTTGATGATGAGTTTTAGGTTTTGGGCCTTTTCTGGCAGAGTCTTTTCAGGGGTGGTGGCAACCTGGGTGAGGAGGCAGCGAAATCCCGATGGATGTTTTTCCATGCGAGCAAGGGTGCCTTGAAGAGAGACAGGGGTGTTTGGCAGAAGGGGAGAAGGATTTGTGGGAGGATTGACCAGTGCGCCTCCCAACAGTCCGAGAAGCCAAATCATCAAAAGACCAAGGGAAATACGGCAAAGCAGGGCGATAGCCAAGGCGGTGAGAAGAAAGAGGAGGATAACCTTGGGTGAGGAGAGAAAAAGACCGACGATAAACCCTAAGCAGGTCAGAAGAAGTGGGCGCTTTTGAAGGCCTTTAAGTATCGGAAAGAGAAAGAGAATGGTTTTCCCCATAAGGGGGCTATGGTATAATAGAGTCCTTCCAATGCCAAAGATGGCTTTTCCCGAAACTCTTGCCATGTGAAGAAATTCCCGTCGTTTACAAAGCCACGTCTTCCTGTTCAACTATCCCATAATGATTCAGATGGTTCTTCGGTAAAACTCTACAGGCCGTTGTCATCACATTTTACAGATGCGGTGTATGGGCATACCGTGATTTCGGCCTAATCAAAGTGGAGCACGGCTTCGTAAGGCCATGCTGAAAATATGAGGCGTATTTCATGGGTGAATTACGCGAAAGCGATCGCTATCTCCCCAAACGGGGAGCCTATATTGTTTTTTCCCCCTCCTTTACTCGAAGGGGACCGCTTATTAACATCAGCAGGCTCGGTCTCTCCTGCATCTACTATGTTAATGACACCATGGATGCACGAAGTATGGATACCTGCGTGAACATTCGCTACGGTAATTTTTTTCTTGGGGGGCTTCCTTTTCGAATTATTTCAGACAAAAGGATCGGTACAGGGCGCTTTGGCCCTTTTAAAATGGTTCGACAACGGTCTCTGGTGTTTGAGGGGCTCTCGGTGAGTCAGGTGGTTCAGGTGGATTACTTTATTCAGAATTTTACCCGTCTGAAATACGGGTTTATGGAAGGGGTCCCCCTTCCGGGACGATCTCCCAAGTAAAAGGCCCTGCCCAAAAAGGCGAGGGCCTTTGGCGTATAGATCAGGATGCGTGAAGCCTCTCAATGGTGGCCCCAAGGCCCTGAAGTTTTGCTTCGATGTGTTCGTACCCTCGGTCAAGGTGGTAGACACGGTTGACAACGGTTTCCCCATCGGCCACCAGACCTGCAAGGATCAAAGATGCGCTGGCTCTTAGGTCTGAAGCCATGACCGGCGCGCCGGAAAGCCCTCCATTTCCCTTCACCGTTGCCACATCATTTCCCTTTACCACAATGTGTGCCCCCATGCGTTTCAACTCTGAGACGTGAATGAACCGGTTTTCAAAAATGGTCTCTTGAATGACGCTGGCCCCTTTTGCCTGGGTGAGCATGGCCATGAACTGCGCCTGCATGTCGGTGGGAAAGCCAGGGTAGGGAGCGGTACGAATGTCTACGTTTTTCACCTTTTCAGGCCCCACAACCCGTACGAAATTTTCTCCGACGGTAAGGGTGGCCCCGGTCTCTTCCAGCTTGCTTATAATCGCTTCCATATGGCGTGGCTCGCACCTTTCCACCACCACATCACCTCCGGTCATGGCTGCAGCGACCATAAAAGTTCCGGCTTCAATACGATCGGGAATGATGGCCGCTTCTACTGGAGCCAGGGAAGAGACACCGGTGATGGTGATCTCCGGAGAGCCAGCCCCTTCAATTTTGGCTCCCATGGCGTTGAGTACACCGGCAAGGGCGATGATTTCGGGCTCACGGGCCGCATTGGAGAGGATGGTTTTGCCTTCGGCAAGAGTGGCGGCCATCATCAGGTTTTCGGTGGCACCGACAGAGACGGTGTCAAAGACAATACGGGCGCCTTTGAGGCGAGGGGCTTCTGCTTCTACATAGCCATGGTCCAGGGTGATTTTGGCACCCATGGCCTCAAGACCTTTGAGGTGAAGATCGATGGGGCGGTCTCCAATGGCACAGCCCCCGGGAAGGGAGACTTTGGCTTTGCCCATGCGGGCCACAAGAGGACCCAAAACGAGAATGGAGGCGCGCATTTTTCGAACCAGATCGTAAGGCGCTTCCACCTTGTTGACACCAGAGGTGTCGATGGTGACTTTGTCCTCTTTTCGGTGGACCTCTGCACCCATCTCCGCAAGGAGCTTCTTGATGCTTTGAATGTCCATGAGGTGGGGGACATTTGTAAATGAGACTTTTCCACTTACCAGAAGGCTGGAGACGAGAATGGGAAGTGCGGCATTTTTAGATCCGCTGACGGTTACCTTTCCACGGAGGGGTGCCCCTCCATTCACAACAATTTTATCCATAGCATTATACTGTTTCGGCGGATGTGCCGGAGAAGGTCTTTGGGTTGTGTCCGACTTCCGGCAGGAGCCTCTTTCCGCTGGTGGCCAGGGTTCATCTGGGAAGTCAACATTCGTCATTGATTGCGCACACGATATAACAAGCGGTGGGACAATGCAATAATCTTGATCTCCAATGTGTTACACGCCAAAGAAGGTGCGTGCTTCCTGTGTCTGTGGTGCCGGGGCTTCCTGCTGAAGGTTGGGGGACGATTTACGCCTCTCCAGAGGATTCCAGAATGGCCTCCACCGCCTCGTCAATGGTTTCGCGAAGCTCTTCATCATCGCTGAGAGCCTTGAGCGCCTCAAGCCGCCCGATATGGTTGGGGTCTCCAGAGAGGCCTGCAATATAGATGATATCGCCAAGGGCAGAAGGGTTCAGCGTTTCGGATGCATCCAAAAGGAGGGTGGCGGTTTCAGAGACGATGGCAGGATGGGTTTCAGCCAGTTCTTCCATAACCACCATGGCACCGAGGCGAACAGACCATTTTTCGTGGGCCAGAAGTTCGTTAAGACCCTTGAATGCGCAGCCCGTCTTGGCCATCATGGCCGCCACTCGGGATGCTTCGCCTTCTTCCAGCATACCGCGAAGAGCAGCAGCGGAGAGTTCTTGGGGTGGCCTTCCCACCATCATCTCCATGGCCGAGGCCAGGTCAAATTGACCGCTCCAGCGGAGCTGATTGTCGTAGATAAGGGTAGGGGCGGACATAATATTTTGTCGCGCGGCCTCCTCGGGAAAGAGCGTTCCGTCAAAAATACGAAGGGAGACAAGGGTGTTGGCTGTGGCAAGGGCAATGAGTTGTCCCGTGATTTGGGGACAAAATGGGCAGGATTCAGCAATAAAGAGGTCAAGAACCACAGGAAGGGTAAGCCCTTCAGCCATTTTTTGAACGGAGGCAGGCAGCGTGGGCGGGGTTTTGGAGAGAGCCGCAAGAAAAAAAGGGAGCTGCTTGGTGCCGGGAAGCGTGTGAAATGTGATACCTCCTGGGGTGACAAGAGAGGGGAGGACATCATCACCTTTTGTCTCTCGAAGCTCAATTTTTCCTCCTGCCGCCTCAGAGAGGAGTCGTGCAAACTTTGCCATCTCATCGGCTTGTGTGCTTTTTGTCGAGACGATGAGCTCCAAAGTGACGGGGGCGGTAAGGGTGTCGGCCCATTGGGTGATGAGGGTGGCAGGTTGTGTCATGGTTTTCTCTCTGTGGGTGAGGGTGAACGCCTGATAATGAAAAGGATAGATTATGCGCGCAGGAAGGGGATGTCAACCCTCTGAAATGATGAGGAACCGAAGTGTTTCTGATTGACAGCATGCCTTTCGCGGTGTAGGCATCTGAAGAGATGAGATAATTTTCTCTTGCCCGAAGAGGAAGGGGGTGGGGTCAGGAAAGAGCTTTTGAAATGTTTTACGGGAGTCCTTTTTAACTGTGTGCGTTAGATAACGATCGTGGTTTTACATCAAAAGAGGATCAGTCCATGTCACAAAAGGAATTGGATGACAGCTATCTGGTTGAAGTAAAACGAAAGGACGTGGTGGTGAAGCGCCGCTACAGTGACAAGGAGAAGGCTCTGGATATGGTGTTGCGGATGCCCGAGGAGGACAATCTCTCCATTGCCTCTGTAGACACGGGACGAACCCTCTTGGTGGAGCGGGGCACACCGAAGAGGGAGCCGGTCCATGAATTTTCGTCGGTGCTTGGTGAAAGAGTAAGGCCAAGGCGCATCGGCCGGGCTTTTCTGCTGGCGGCTGTGCTTGCTGTGATGCTGGTGGTTCCTCTGGGAGTGCTTCTTTTTACCGGAGGAAAGATCGTGCGGAATGAGGGGTATCGCTCCCCTGTAGCCTCTCCGCGCATCAAGATTACGGCCGAGCGTTATCGGGTTGTGGTGGCACCAGAGGCAACGGGGGCAAGTGAAGGTATCGTCGCTGCCGTAGAGAAGGAGGCGTTGCCTCATGAGGATACAGCTTCCGAGATGAAACCCGCCAAAGTGATAACCCCGGTTCCCGGAGGCATTTCAGCCATTCTTGATGGAGCATCTCTGGAAGAGGAGGCGGTGTCTCATCCCTTTACGGTCCATGCCGGCTCTTTTAAGAAAAAGGAACGGGCCATGATGCATGTGAGTCGTCTTCGAGAAGAGGGGGAACACGCTTTTGCGACCTATGTTGAGATTGCGGGGATGGGCCGGTGGTACCGGGTGTTTGTGGGAAGCTGCAGAAACCAGGAGGAGGCCCAGGCGTGCAAGGCGCGGGTGGATGGTTTGAAGATGGGGGAGAGCTTTGTGGTGAAAAAGCCGGTGGCCATTGCCGTGGGTGACCCTTTGGCCCGAGACTCTGCGCTCTCTCTTGAAAGGGCGTTGTATGAGAAAGGGTTTTCAGCCTACACCCTTCCGGAGTTGCGTGACGATGAGAAGATTCAGGTGATGGTGGGGGCTTTTCAGAAGGAGGGACGGGCCAGAGAGATGGTGGCCCAACTGGAGAAGGAAGGGTTTTCCAGTACTCTGGTTCAAAGGTGATGGTGGCTCTTGGGGCCATCTCAAATGGCGTCTTTCAGAAAGCCTCCACCCACACGTTTTTTTTCGGAACGTGTGGGTGGGGGCTTTTTTTAATCTTCAGGTGAATGAAACCCCCTTAGAAGGTGATGACTTCAGCGGATTTGACACACACCTTGAGCTTTTCTTCCCAATTCTGACCGCCCGATTGAATGGCCAGCTCCACCGCCAGGTGTCTGGGGGTCACCTCAAGATCCCTGCTTCGACCCAGGCCCTGAATACAAGAGGGGCAGTTGGTGAGAAGGGTGGTCTCTCGTCCCTTTTGCCCAGTGTGGCGCATGATTTCGT
>JAKSCC010000166.1 GCA_022360815.1 Desulfobacterales bacterium | reverse complement strand
TGCTGCTGAAAACCATGCGGGGCGTTTTTGAAGAGGGATAAGGGTGCGGAGGTGTAGATATGATAATGATAAAGTGCTATAAAATGATGAAGTTGTCTGGGGCCGTGTTGTGAGTCTGTTTCATGTTTTACGAATCCTTATGGGAGGTCGTTATGGCATTTTACAGGGTGACATGCTGGGCATTTATTGTGGCTATTTTATTGATACTTGGTGTTGCTGTTGGACTGGCAGAAGAGTCGGCATCTAAAATGAAAAAAGATGGGGCAGAACGCATGAATCCCAACTCGTTATGCATTACGCATATTCAGAAAGGGGGATTTATGTATCGAGCTTACTGTGCCAGCTGCCACGGCTTGGACGCCATGGGAGGAGGGCCAGAAGGTGCTGGGTTTGACCCTCCGGCAGGAGATCTTCTCAGCCGCGAAAGCGGATACACCGATCAAAGGCTGGCCGAAATTATTGAGAAGGGGCGTCGTGAGATGCCGGGGTGGAAAAACACGTTGAGTGATGAGGCGATCTGGGCAATCGTTAGCTGGTTGAGGACACGCTGAAAATTGCGTTAAATCAAAATGGAAGAGGGGTAGGCATTGGTGAAAGAGTTACAGGCGTGCAACCAGGTTTTGGTGACTCAGAAAAAAGAGATGTTTGAGGCTTTTACCGGGTATGAAACCCAAAACCGGTATGAGGTGCATCTTGAAGATGGCGTGACACTCCATGCAGCAGAGGTGGGCTCGGGGTTTTTGTCTCGCAATTTTCTCAACCAGATGCGGCCCTTTGAAGTGCTGGTGGCTGATGGCAGCGACAAGGTATGCATGAAGGTTACCCGCCCTTTTCGATTTATTTTTCATGAGGTCAAAGTTTCAAACCCTGCAGGGGTGGTCCTGGGGCGTGTGGTGAGGCGGTTTAGAGTGTTGAATCGCCTCTACGAGGTGAAAGATGCCGAGGGACAAACTCTTTTTCAGATTAAAGGTCCGATTTTTAAACCCTGGACATTTTACATTGAAAACGCCCAGGGAGAGGTCGGGGTGATTACCAAAAAGTGGAGCGGTTTTTTTAAAGAAGCCCTGACCGATGCAGATAACTTTGGGCTGAAGTTGGGCTGCGAAATTCCAGCAGACCAGAAGGCCGTTCTTCTTGGAGCGGTTTTTCTTATCGATTTTGTGCATTTTGAAAGCGGCGGATAATCGCTTTGTTGCAAAAGGGCTTTGGTGATTGCCGAAGGCCCTTTTTTAATCTCTTGAGGAAGAAGCCGGGGCTTGACGCGAATGTGGAAACTGTTTATTAAATGAATGTTCAATTAATAGAGCTGTGCTTTTAGAATCTAAGGCGTCATAGCCATTGGGAGGGATGTGAAGAAAAGACAGACTGCGGAAGAGAGAAAACCCGCCATTTTAAAAGCTTTTTATGAGGTGATTCAGGCTGAAGGATTTGAGAATGCTTCGGTGGCAAAAGTGGCGAAGCAGGCGGGGGTGCATCCAAGTTTGATTATCCACTACTTTGGCTCCAAAGAGGTCATGGTGAAAGAGCTCGTGGATCGTGTGCTCAAGGTGTATGCGAGGCTTTTTTACCAACTTCCCGAGGAAAGGGACCCAAAAAAGAGATTGGATGCACTGCTCTCACTTATTTGGAGCAGGCAGTGGCATGATGCAGCAAGTTTTAGTGTGGTCTTCTCTTTTCTCGCTTTAAGCCAGCGGGATGATGCGGTGATGGAGCGTGTGAAACATCTCTACGGCCACTATCGGCACTTTCTTCGGGATCAGTTGAGCTGTCTTCAAGAGGCGGACATTATCCATGTCGAGGACCTTTCGGGTGCGGTAGAGTCTTTAATCTCCCTATCCGAGGGTTCGCACTATTTTTGTCGGTATCACATTGACGATAAAGAGTTTGAGGCCCACTGCGAGCACATGATCGTTGCAGCAAAGAAAATTTTAGGGGTTGTGGCTTGTTAGCCTTGGCATTGTGGAAAAAGCGGATACCGCGTGCGGTGTTTGCAAGATCGTTGGTTGAGGCGAGATGTTTCTCACCAGACTGGTTTAAGGGTGGTGAGGTTTATTTTAATGCGTGTGATGTGTGACGAGCGCATCGCTCAGATGAATTATGGATAGAGGGTATGACAGAACGTGGATGGAAGCCCCTTGAGGGCGTGGATCGTGAGTGTTTTGCCTGCGGGGTGATGAATCCCCATGGGCTGAAGATGACCTTTGAATCCAATGAGGAGATGCTTCGTTCCCGGTTGACGGTGGCCCCTCAGTTCAGAGGATGGAGCAGCCTGGTCCATGGGGGGATTTTATCGACCCTTTTGGATGAGATCATGAGTTGGGCTGCCATTCATCTGACAAAGCGGTTTATTTTGACCAAGGGAATGACGGTCTCTTTTCGAAGGCCTGTTTTTATTGAAACACCTTTGACGGTCACAGGATTTATCAAAGAGAGGCTCGGCGATCGAAAGGCTCTTGTTGTTGGAGAGATTCGTGATGAATCGGGAGAGCTCTGCGCCACCTCGGAAGGCGAGTTTGTTTTGTTTACTCTGGAGGAGTTTCGTGCCAAAGGCGTGATGCCGGAAGAGGAGCTTAAAGCCATGGCCAGGTCGGTTAAGGGTATGGAAGCGTAAGATGTAAGGAGGACGTATGGCAGGGGAGCTGCTTTTCCAAGCGGGGCATAGGGCTTATGAGAGAATCATGGATCAGGGGCTCTCTCCCGATGATATATCTATGGTGGTGGGGGCATCGGGTGCCGCCAAATGGTTGGTGCTTCACGGGTTGGAGTCGGTCCTTTTTGGTCAGTGGTTTTTGGGTAGAACAAAGGTTCTTCATCTCTTTGGAACCTCTATTGGAGCCTGGAAATCGTCTGCTGCGGCGCAAAACAATGCTGGGGCAGCTTTTGATAGGCTGGCTCACGCTTACATCCATCAATACTATAAAGGCAAGGTTTCTGCTTCTGATGTGCAGCGTGAAGTGGTTCGTATCATGGATGCGTTTCTTGGTGGTGATGCCCTGGATGAAATTTTAACCCATCCCTGGTGCAGACTTCACCTGGGGGCCGTTCGATGCAGGGGCCCCCTTGCGTTCGATGCCCCCATGGCTCAAATGGCAGGGTTGGGGGCGGCATGGGCAGCCAACCGTTTTTCCAGAGACCTTTTTGAAAAGATGATGACACCCACCCTTTTTTACGATCCTCGGGATCTGCCGCCTTTTCTAAATGGCGACGCTTTTTCCGGGGGAGCCATTGCCTTGACTCGGGATAATATCGCCCAGGCCCTTCAAGCCAGTGGTTCCATTCCCCTGGTGATGGACGGTGTTTCAGCTATTCCAGGAGCCCCCAAAGGGATGTACCGGGATGGCGGACTGTTTCATTATCATCCGGCTTTCGACTTTTTAAATGGAGAGCAGGGGCTGGTGCTCTATCCCCATTTCTATCCCGAGGTGACGCTGGGTTGGTTTGACAAGGGGCGAGCAGATCGCCAGGCCGATGGGCGGGCTTTGGCCGATGTCCTGCTTCTCTCTCCATCGCCTGAGTTTGTTGCCTCACTTCCCTTTGGGCGAATTCCCGATCGGAGGGATTTTGAGCGTCTTATGGGGCGTGACGGTGAGAGGGTTGCCTTCTGGGAGAAGAGTGTTACCATGGGTCGCGTACTAGGGGAACGCTTTATGGAGGCCGTCTCTTCCGGGACGATTCGAGAGCATGTAAGGCGAATCCCTTAAGCTTGAGCTGCAAGGTGGTATTCGATTGGGTGAACCCTTTCGGTTTGTCGAGCAAAGGTGTGACAAATCATCAGAACTAAATCCGATAATTAAAAATAGGCCGTTTGGGGTTTCGTGGCTCAGATGTGTTCCCTTAAAATGGGGGATCTGGGCTTTGAAAGACCAGCGGCTTTTTTTGACTCTTCAAAAAGGTCTCAGTTGTCAAAAAATGAAAAATAATAAAAATTGTTCACTGAATCAGAGGGTTAGTTGAGGTTGGGCAAGCAATTGAAGTGGCGCGCCAGAAAACCTTGAAGCAAAGGGGCTTGTGTCGTACGGGTGTGTGCGGTATGCCCTATTATTGATAAATTCCATGTTCACGTAGGGTTAGGTCTTTGTTTGGGAGGTTTGTGTGAACAAAGTTATTGAAAAGGCTGTGGCGTATTTTATCCGTTCCACAGAGCCGGGGCTTCCGACGTTTGAGGGGGAGAGTGGAGAGCGCCATTTCTTGAGGCTTTGGAAGGAGGCCTCGACCTGTGGGCTCACTCGAGTCGGTATTCCAGAGGCTTATGGCGGCTGGGGAGGAGGCGGCCCTGAAATGGGTAGGCTTCTCAGTGCGTTGACACGACAGTCCCAAAGCATAGGGTTTTCCATGGCCCTGATGATCTCTCAGATAATCGCACATTTCATGATTGCTTCGAAGGGAACCGATGAGCAGAAGGACGCATGGCTTCCTCCTATGGCAGAAGGCCGTTTTCCTTCAGCTTTTGCTGTTTCTGAGGCAAAGGTGGGAGCACATCCCGCCCGATTGAAAACTCGCGGTGAAAAAAAAGAGGGCGATTGGATTTTAAACGGTGAGAAGTCCTACATCTCAAACGGACCCTTGGCGGGTCTGGTTGTTTTGGTGGCGGTGGTGGGGGAAGAAGAAAACGGGCGAAAGCGTTTCAACACGTTTCTTGTGCCTGGAAAGAGTGATGGAATGGACCACTCTGGGGTTATGGATCTTCCCTTTTTTAAGCCAGCTCAGCATGGAACACTTGAGTTGAATGGCGTCTGTGTGGGGCCGGAATCGGTTCTGGGAGCAGAAGGTTCGGCATACACAGAGCAGGTGCTTCCTTTCAGACGGTATGAAGATGCCATGATCATGGCGTGTGCAACCGGAGGTCTGGAGGCCTTGCTGGGCGATCTGGTCCAAAGGGCAAAGAGCGGTGATGCGTCGGTTTGTGATTTGCTTGGGCGTTTTGCCGCTCGGAAAATCGCTTTGGAGTATCTTGCCTTAAGGTGCGCTGAATTGACGAAAAGAGTCGATTCGCAAGCCGTTCATGAAACCGAGGGCATGGTGATTCACTTTCGGGAAGCCATGGGACATTGCATTGAAGAGGTCAAAGGGCTTCTTGCACAGGGGCTCACACTCACTCCTGTGTGCAACGTGCTTTTGGCCGACCTTGAGGCAGCCCAGGGCATTGGGGCCACTCTTACTGATATGAAACGGAAGCGTATGGGGCGGGAGCTTATCAAAGCGATATGAAAACGGTGTTGGATTTCAGATTTTAGAAATTCTGGTATTTATTTTGTTCATTACAAAAGAACATATTTTGTTTGTGTGGTTTACGTGGATGGATATAAGACGCTGTTAATGAATTGAAAAAAGTGTTTGCCATAGTTTGTGAACATTGGTAGATGTTGGTTGTGGTGTTTTGTGAATTAAGTTCGACAATGTTGAATGGTGGCAAATGGAAGTGAGCACTTCTCGTTGCCCAATGCCAAGGACCAGATTCAGACAGGGGGAGGATATGGCGATTGAATGGCCAAAATTAACCCAGAAGGTGACTCTGCCCTGGGGGAGTGGCGAGCTCTCTTTTGACGTTCCCGCAAGCTGGAATCTCGTCTATCCGGAGTTGGTTAACGCGCCACCTCCGGATCCCCGGCCGGAGCTTGAAATTGTTACGGATGCCGTTTCAAACCCTGAAGGGGCACTTCCCCTTTCTGGGCGAGATCTTGCCGGAAAAAAAGTGGTGCTGGTGGTGGATGACAACACCCGCCCCACACCCGTCTACAAGTTTTTTCCCATGATACTGGATACTCTTGAGGCATGCGGGGCGGATCTTTCCAACGCAAAGCTGTTGCCTGCGTTGGGAATCCATACCGCTATGGCCAAAGGTGAGATGGAAGAGAAGGTTGGGGAGGAAGGGCTTGCGAGGGTTCCTTGGGAAAATCATGATGCCTTTGATGACGCCAAGAATACAGAATTTGGAACCACCAGCAGGGGAACCCCGATCTCTTTGAATGCCCATTTGAAGGATGCCGATTTAATCCTCATCATGGGACTTATCGAGCCGCATCTGATGGCAGGATTTGGTGGTGGGATGAAGAATATTCTTCCTGGAGTGGCTGCTGCCGATACCATTGGTGCACATCACCAGCTTTTGACAGACCCTCCCGAACAGTTTAATCGAGTGGGGGCCGACCCCGAAGGAAACAATTTTCGGCTCGATTTTGAAGAGGTAAAGGGGATGATTGATGCTGAGATTTTTTGCATCAATGTGGTGATCAACCATGAACGACACATCATGGCTGCATTTGCAGGAGACCCAGTGGGTGCCCATCGCAAGGGGATCGACTATACGCGCAAGGCCCAGGGGCTTCATATTGCCGAACAGGTGGATGGTATCATTGTGAACTCCTACCCCATGGACATCAACTTCAAGCAGTCCATGAAGTGTGTTGGTAACTCTCTGCCCGCACTGAAACCAGGCGGTCCTGTCATGGGGTTTCTTAAAGCAGACAAAGGAATGGATGACGTTCCTCTGCCCGAGAAGATGAGTGTGCCCCTGTTTCTGATTAAGTTGTTGCTTCGAATCATTGGGCCCAAATATGTTTTTGCCCTTTTGAATGTGATCAAAAAAGGACTCAATGTTGAGGAGAAATTTCTCTACTACTACATCCTTCAACTGATCCGTGCACATGATCTGTTTCTCTATGTGCCCAGCCTTACCGACGAGGAGGCAGAACATCTTTTCTACTTTGAACACTGCCGCGAAACCGATGATGTGGTGCGCAAAGGTTTTTTCAAGTTGGGCCTGGATGCCACGGTGGCCATTTTCCCAGAGGGAGGAGCCACCTATCCCATTGTGGGGTCCACAGAAGATCTGACATGACGGCATCTTTTGAAGAGAACCCGTATCCGTTTATGAAACCGCAGCTAACCTAGCGGAACGCTCATGGAAAGGGAGGTGGGGTATGAAGGAGAAAGAGGGACTTTCCCGACGTGATTTTCTGCTCCTCTCAGCCGGGGTGGGAGCGGCTGTTGCCTGTCCGGTATTCTTTTCCGGGTGTGTGGATGAATTCTGCGACGACTTGAACCCCACAGCCGGATATCGTCCGGACGTGGCGAGTGGTTGGGTGAAGAAGGGTGAGATAGAGCAGTCATATGCTCTTTTTAAGAAGGTGGTGGAAAGGGCCACGGACTTTTCTTGGCTTGGTTCGGGAGATTCCGTCTTTATAAGCCTTTCCATCGATTCTGGAAATTCGTATCCCGCTGTGTCAGATCCGGTGACCCTTCGGTTTTTGGCACGACTTTTAAGGGAGAAAGGGGCCGGAGTCATTCGAGCCGGAGGCAAAAGCCGCCTTGAAGAGGTGCTTCACAGCCGAAGGCAAGGGCAACCCATGCACTGGCTTCTTTCCACACTGCATGATCTTTTGGAGAGCGATGAGGTGACCTGGGGCAGCACACGGGAGTTGGCCCGTGAGTCCGGGCTCCTTGACGTCATGGAGGCCGAAGGAATAGAGCCTCTCTTTTTTGAAGAGAAGGGACACAATGCGTATGAAAGGGTCGCAGCATCGGCGGCAAGCGGGTGGGCATTCCCCATCTACATGAGCCATGCATTGGAAGAGAGCGATCATCTGGTTCAACTGGCACGGGTTTCCCGGCATCAGGTGGCTGGAATGGTCTGTGGGCTTCAGATGGCGTGCAGTTTTTTGAGGGATGACAGTGCTTTTGCCATGCTGGCTGAAGCACCCATGTATCATAAGCGGTGTGAGGCTATCAACCATCTTCAAGGGTTTGAAGCAAAGCATCGGTTGGTGGTTACCACGGCCACGGAGTTGATGGTGACAGACGGGCCGGATAAAGGGGTTGTGGTGGCCCCGGATTACGGGATGATTTGTGCGTCTGAAGATCGTCTTGCCAACGAGCTGCTCGCCACGGCCTGGCTGGCAGCCCATGGCAAGGAAGGAGAGAAAGAGGATGTCTATTGTCTACCCATGACACGTTGTTTTATGCAGGCCAACGGGAGGCCTGAAAAGCTGCGGTGGAAGCAGATAAACAGTCTGCCTGTTTCCAATCAGATATCCTATATGAATGCGTTGCTTAAAATGAGCTGATGGGGGGGGCATGAGATTCATAGAACAGAGTGAGCACGAACTGGCAGTCAGGCAGATGGCTGAGTTGGGAAATTCCACACGTCTTGCCATTATTCGTTATCTTGTGAGCCAGGGAGACGATGGGGTTCCCGTAGGGCAGGTTCAGAAGGCCCTTGGGGTACCTCCCTCGACCCTTTCACACCATATCTCACGGTTGGTTTCGGTGGGCCTGCTGCGCCAGGTAAGATCAAGCCGGATTCTTTTTTGCCATGCCGAGGTGGGCGCCATAGACTCCTTGGCCGACTATATTCGGTCTGCCTGCCTTTGTGCTGAAGCGGTCTAACACCATCTTAAATACGTTGAACGTCGCAAAGGGAGAGTTCTGGGTGCTTGCGTTTTTTTATTGCGGCATCACGCTTTGTGTTGCCTTTCTCTTTGCGATGCCCACCTCCTTGCCCCCCTGCGCGGGAAAAGGTATACTTTTCTTTGCAATATCCCGTCCTTTTTAAAGAATACCTCTCATTATCCGTTACCCCGTAAAGACAGATCTGGAGGCGTCTGTGAAGCGACTAACAGACAGCTGGGGCTTTATGCTCGGAGTTTCACTCCTCTTTTTTTTGGTGCTCAGTGCCGGTGGGGAATATTTGATTTTTTTAGCCAAAGAGCGCTGGGTTAGCGCACGAAAAGAGGAGATCCTTAAGGAAGCAGGAAGAGTACGCACACTTTTGGAGTCTGAGATCAACACCACCTTGAACCTTACTTTGGGGCTGGTGATCTATGTGGCTTCCAAACCCGACCTGGAAAACATAGAGTTTCAGACGGTGGCGCGTCGCCTTATGGAGGGGACAAGGCACATTCGAAATATGGCGTTGGCTCGGGACAACGTGATTTCACATGTCTACCCCTTGAAAGGAAATGAAGCGGCCTTGGGGCTTCGCTTTATGGATAATGAGGCGCAAAGGAATGCGGTTCTAAAAGCGATTGAGACACGTAGAACCGTGGTGGCAGGCCCAGTGAATCTGGTGCAAGGCGGGCAGGGCTTTATCAGCCGAAGCCCCATTTTTTTGGGGGAAAAGGGGGGCAGTTATTGGGGCATCGCCAGCATGGTGACGGATGTGGATTCCCTCTATGCCGCAAGTGGCCTGATGGATGGAGGCATGATTCGGTATGCCCTTAGAGGAAAAGATGGGTTGGGGGAGGAAGGAGAACTCTTTTATGGGGAGAGTGATACCTTCTCCAGTCAGTGGAGCGTGGTTTTACCCGTAACCCTTCCAAATGGAAGCTGGGTTTTGGCTGCGGCACCTCAGAAAGGGGTGCTGGATTTTCCAAACCATTCTCTTTTTCGTGCCGGAGGTTTTCTTGTCTCTTTTTTTATGGGGTGCATGCTGCTGGGGCTGCTCAATTCCATGAAGCGTATTCGCTACCTGGCCCACCACGATCCTTTAACCGATTTGCCCAACATTCGTTATCTTGAAGGGTATATGAAACAGCTGATCTCTTCGAGTCTTTATCGGGATCTTCCCTTTGCGATTCTCTATTTGGACTTGGAGAGTTTCAAACCGGTGAACGAATCCTTTGGGCATAAAACGGGTGATGAAATTTTAGCACGGGTTGCTCGGAGGGTGAAGGATATGTCACCCGCGTTATCTCTGGTGTGCCGCATGGCAGGAGAAGTTTTTATCGTGGTTCTGGAGGAGATCAAAAGCCGCCAGGAAGCTGAAATGCTGGGGCAGAAGATCTGTGAAGCGATGGAAAAGCCCTTTGCCGTTGGGGGGGGAGAGTTTATTTCAATTCAAGCCAGTGTCGGTGTGAGTCTTTTTCCAAGCCAGGGGGTCACCTCTGAAATTTTGATACGTGAGGCCGATCAGGATCTGGCGCAGAAGCGAAGGGCCGCCAACCTGAATGGACCCCCAACAACCCCTACCGGTTTTCGTTAGTTTTTTAGAAAACTCGTGCCAGGGTTGAACCGGCTGCAAAGAGCAGAAGTCCTGCGACCACCTGAAACGTGACATTGCAAGTGGCGTTGAACCATTGGCCGCCAACTGTGAACTGGCTCGTTTCAGAGATAAAGGTGGAGAAGGTGGTGAAAGCACCCATGTATCCGGTAAGGATGATGGCTCGGGCTTCTGTGCTGATGGCCATGCGCTCACTTCCCAAGGTCCAGATGAGCCCAAAAAGAAAGCATCCGATAATGTTGACAACGGCGGTTCCCCAAGGAAAATTTCCGCCGGCAAGCCGTTGTACCAGGCTGGAAAGGCCGAATCGGGAGAGGGTCCCGAGACTTCCCGCCAGTGCGATGCCGAGCAGTTTGAGTGGTAGAGCCATGCTGTGATGAGATTCCATTTTGATTGAAAAATTGAAAATATGAAAGCCCGCCGAAAGGCGGGCTTTTTTTGTGAAATTTGGTCGCCACGAACAGGCGTTATGAGCCGTGGGCGGTTCGCCCTCACTGTAAGGTGAAGGTCCGGGGAACTCCATCCCCAAAAGCACCATGGCATACTCGCAGGTGAGGGTCAAGCCTGTGTTTTTTATCTTGATGATTCCACAAAGAATCAGTTGACTTCAAAGCGACTCGCAACACTTTGCGTGTCGCTTTGACACATTGTGTTTTGTTGGGCTGTTTTTTTGGATACAATGTAAACATTGTTCTTGATCGGGCGCAGGCATGTGAGGTAGGGGTGGATGAGTCTTAAGATGGGTGTGGATATCGATTTTTTGTGTGAAGGAGAGATCCATGGGTTCCAAACCCCGAGTTATTCTTAAAGCATGTGGCTCTTATGATAGGGAAGCTCTTAAAATCCTCATATCCCAAGGCATGGCAGAGCTGGGGCTCAAGCCAGTGGGAAAGGTTTTGATGAAGCCCAATGTGGTTACAGCCAACAAGGGGTATATTCATCACAGCTACACAGAACCCACCATGGTGGAGGCGATGGTACAGGCCTTGAGAGGGGCTGGAGCTGAGGCTATTACCATTGGGGAGTCAGGAGGCATTGGTATCCCAACGCGCCTTTTTTTTGCCGAGTCGGGCATGCAAAAGGCTGCAGATCGTGTAGGGGTACCCCTGGTGGACTTCAGTGAGGAGAAAACCTGTAAAAAGAAGCTTGAAAAGGCAAAGTGGCACACCTCCATGGAGGTGGCTCACTCCCTTGATAGGGCTGATTTCAAAGTGTGGATGCCCAAGCTCAAGTACCATATCGTTACCGACATCACCTGTGCCATCAAGCTCAATGTGGGGATTTTGACCCACAAAGAGCGCTTTCTTTACCACGACGACCGTCTTCACGAAAAGATTGTGGATCTTTTGGAGGTGGGGCTGCCGAATTTTGTGGTGGTGGATGCCATCACCATTGGGAGGGGCTTTGAATCAAGCCCCTGGCCCGTTCCTTTAGGGGCTGTGATGATGGCCGACAATCCCTTGGCTGTGGATGTGGTGGCCGCGCATATTCTGGGCTACGATCCCCATAAGGTCAAGCATCTCAAAGAGGCTGAATCAAGGGGCTATGGAAGCCTTGAACTTACCGATATTGATATTTCAGGAGATATTACCCTTGAGGTGCTTCGAGAGCGTCTGAAGGGGGTTGATTCGCCTTTTCAGGATCTCCAGAAGCTGGAAACCCCTCTCCGGTTTTATGAGGGGAAAAACCCAAAATCAGGGGGAATTTGCGACGGGGGTTGTATCTGCTCGGTTAAAGGGTGCCTGGGAACCGCCGAGAAAAAGTGTGAAGGCAGCATGGCAAAGGCGCTTCCCGGAGGCATTGTGATGGGGTTTTATGAGGGGGACGTTATCCATCCAGATGAAACGGTGGTGCTGGTGGGGCGCTGCGCCCAGGTCACCGGAAGGTTTGAGGCTCGAAAGGTGGTGCGTATAGGCGGCTGCCCTGCTCGAGTGAAAGACCTTATGCTCTTTATGCTTCACCGATTTCGTATCAAGAGTCCTGCTTTTGACTTGAGAAACATGGGGCTTTTGATTTGGTACTCTCTGGTGCATGAGATCATGCTTTTGAAAAAGCGTCTTCCATGGGCATAAATGATTTGCAAAATGGACCGATTTTACAGGGTATGTGGGATGGATTTTTCTTTGTAGTCTTTAAGGGGTTGGCTTTTTTGGGCAGAACGCGCTGGTGATGATTCCATAGATTCACTTTTACCTGGGCACCCTCTTGAATCGCTATACATCTAATCTATACCATGTTAATGTAGACTAGCTTGGTATAGATTAAATTGTCGTATAAGACGGCAGGCCTTTGGGTCTGCCGTCCGCTTTGGCGGGTGGGTGTTTGCTGGAAGTGGAAACGTAGCCCGATTCCGCTTGCGGTAAGGTATTTTGTACCAGCAGGAGAAGGAGACACATCCGAGACGCAGCGGGTGTGATCAACCCTGTAAGCAGAGGACCGTATGAAAAAGATTGTGATTCTTGGTTCGGGCGCTGGTGGTACCATGGCCGCCGCACATCTTCGCAAACATTTAAGCGTCAGCCAGTGGCGCATCACGGTGGTGGATAACGACGAAGAGCACCACTATCAACCCGGTTGGCTCTTTATTCCCTTTGGGATTTACAACCGGGCAGACTGCGTCAAACCCAAGCGGGATTTCATTCCCAAGGGGGTGGAGTTTTTGCTGGACGAGGTCGTGGGCATTGCGCCTGAGCAGAACTACGCCGAAACCAAAGCCAACGGAAAGCTCCACTACGATATTTTGATCGTGGCCACGGGGTGCGATATTGCCCCCGGCGAGATCGAAGGCCTTGACGACTGGAAGGCAGACCCTGGCTGCGATGAACATACCATCTTCTCTTTGGACGGGGCGCTGGCTCTTGCAAAACGATTGAAGCGTTTTGAAAAAGGAAAGCTGATTTTCAACATTGCCGAGATGCCCCACAAGTGCCCTGTGGTTCCTATGGAGTTTGTCTTTCTGGCAGACTGGTATTTTACGATAAACGGGGTGCGTGAAAACGTTGAAATTGAGCTGGTTACTCCCAACACCGGCATCTTTACCAAACCCATCGCCACCCAGGTGCTCTCCAAAACCGCCGAAGAGAAGAATATTCTCGTCAGGCCCAATTTTGATATGGTGGAGGTGGACACTGCGGCAAAGCGCCTGATCTCTCCGGCCGGAGAGACAGCCGACTACGACCTCATGGTCTCCACCATGCCCAACCTGGGGGCTGATTTGATTGATGAATCGGGTCTGGGAGATGGCATGGGCTATGTGATGACCGATCACCACACCTTGAAATCGGTAAAATACGATAACATTTACGCCATAGGCGACGTCTCCAACGTGCCCACCTCCAAGGCGGGGTCCGTGGCCCACTATCAGGCCGAGCTGATCACCGAAAACATTTTGCGTGAGATCGACGGGCTGCCTCCCAAAGCCTCTTTTGACGGCCACTCCACCTGCTTTATCGTTTCGGGTTACGATAAGGCCTTCCTCTTTGACTTCAACTACAAAACCGAACCCCTTCCCGGCAAATACCCTTTCCCGGCCATTGGCCCCTTTGATCTTATTGGGGAATCCCACATGAACTACTGGGGAAAGATGATGTTTAAATGGGTCTATTGGAACCTTCTTTTGACCGGAAAAGAGCTGCCCCTTGAGCCCCAGATGTCCATGGCTGGCAAGTTCTGGCCCAAGCTGAACAAATAGGAGGGGCCATGACCAACGAGGAGTTGATTCTAAAGAAGTTAGAAAAGCTGGATCGTTTGGAAGAGCAGCTGGCGCCTATCGTCTCCGCACACAATGCCAGAGCCGAGTTGGTGGCAGACTTGGCTCCTCTGGGCAAAGAGGCGGCTGCCATGGTGACCAAGGGCCTTCAGGAAGTGGAGAGCCGCTTTGAGCTACAAGACGCCCAAGAACTCTTGAAGATGGTGGTGCGAAACACTCGAAATTTTACCTATGCCCTTCGTCAGTTTGAAAGCCTCATCGATTTTTTGAAAGACCTTGAGCCATTGATGAAGTCTACGGTGCCCATGCTGATCAGCTATTTGGATGCCCTTGAGCAGAAAGGTGTGTTTCGAATACTTAAGATATGGATCGTTGATTTTCGCGAAAAGATCGCAGATAACTACGGTCCTGAAGAGTCTGAGGCGATCATCGAGGGCATTGTGGCCATTATCGGCCTGGCCCAGAGCCTTGCCGATCCCAGGGCGGTTGAGTTTCTCAATCGTCTGGCGGCTCTTCCCTCCTTGGTGGATCTGGATGCTGCTCCAAAAGTAGGGCCGGCAGGCCTTGCCATGGCCACCATGAATGCAGAGATGAAAGAAGGGCTCGGGGTTCTTGTGGAGCTGACCAAGGCCTTGGGAAAACTCAAAGAGGAGGGGCACTGACTCTTTTTTAGAAAGTCGTTAAAAAAGGGCGGCATCGATGTTTTCAAACATCGATGCCGCCCTTTTTTTATGCGTTGATGAAAGGGGAGAGGTGCTCTTTTGAAAAGAGAGCACAGAAAATCACTTTTCTCCGCAAGGTCCTGTGGTGTCCCCCATAAGATCTGAAATCCGAACTCTGTCCAGATTGTCGTAAAGGGCTTCTGTGGCTTCTCTCCACGCCTCTCGAAAACGGCAGGTGGATGATTTTCCACACGCCTCGGGTTTTCCCACACACTCCACCAGCTCTTCCTGACCTTCAAAGATGCGGACCACTTGGCCCAAGGTGATTTTATGGGGCGGGGTGGTGAGAAGATGGCCACCTTTTGGGCCTCGGACGCTCTCCACCAGACCGGCAAGGCGGAGAAGCCTGATAAGTTGCTCAAGATACTTGACAGGAATCTCCTGGATTCTTGCAATCTCGCTGACTTGAACAGGGGTTCCTCGATCATGGTGCTTGGCCAGTTCCACGAGGATTCTGGCACCATAGCGGCTTTTGGTGGAGAGTTTCATGCGGGGGCTCCATTCCTGTGTCATGTGGATGAGTCAAGTTAATGGAGTTCCCGAAAAGATGTCAATGGTTTTTCCCCATGAAGGGGACGGGAAATCCTCTTTCTTAGTAGGTAAAGGGTGGGTGTGGTGATGATTTGTTGAAGTGTAAGATAAATTTGTGAGATTCGTGAGGGCGTCTTTATGTTGTTGATTTTTCTGTCAAGATGTCGGATCGGGTTTTTGGGGTGTGGTTTTCGTTTTCTGATAGATAAATGTGAAGTATAAAGCATGAAGGATTTTTACCACATGGTGTTTTTTTTGAGTGCTCGGAAAAAAGTCAACCTGAGTCATAGCAACCGCATAACATGTGGGACTTCAGCGCCATTTTTTATTTTGCTTCAGGATGTCGTGGGTGGCGTCGGGATGTTGATGTTTTATACGGGCAGGTCTTATTGAGTGTAAGGAGATGTTGGAATGCTGGGGACCATTGTCAATGCGTTTGCTATTGTGGCGGGAAGCCTTGTGGGGTTGGTGTTTAAAGGTGGGCTTGCCGAGCGATACAAAGAGACCGTCATGCATGCTGTAAGCCTGTGCGTCATCCTTGTGGGCATCAAGGCAGCACTGGCCTCCGATGCCCTTTTGGTGGTGATTCTCTCTTTGGTGGTGGGGGCGGTTTTGGGAGAAGCCCTTCGCATTGAAGAGCGGCTGGGATCTTTGGGAAAGTGGTTGGAGTCCCGGGTTCCTTCGGGC
Source organism: Desulfobacterales bacterium (assembly GCA_022360815.1). GTDB lineage: Bacteria > Desulfobacterota > Desulfobacteria > Desulfobacterales > Desulfolunaceae > Desulfoluna. The sequence continues at coordinate 8,647 of JAKSCC010000166.1, read as the reverse complement.
GAAGGCTCTATCGCAAAAGGGTTTGTGACGGCCAGTCTGGTTTTTTGCGTGGGTTCCATGGCCATTGTCGGCTCCCTCGAAAGCGGGCTTACCGGAAGCCATGAAACTCTTTTTGCCAAAGCGGTTTTAGATGGCATTATCTCTGTGATCTTTGCCACCACCTTGGGGCTTGGGGTGATTTTTTCGGCGGTGGCTGTTTTTGTTTATCAAGGAGGGATTGCCTTGGCAGCCGGTTTGATCAAACCCTACCTTACGCCCGATGTGGTAGCCCAAATGACCTCCTCCGGAGGGCTTATTATTATGATTATTGGTTTCAACATGCTGAACATAACCAGGATTCGGGCCGGCAACCTTCTTCCCGCTATTTTTCTTCCACTGCTTTGGTTCGCATGGCAAGCTTTGTTGGGGTCGTTTTGGGTATAAGCTTTAGCTCTGTGCTCTGGATCAAAGGGGGGAATTTCGTTGAATAAACTCTGTTTAGGTGAGTTGGAAGTCGCTTTTTTATCTTCGGCTATTCTTCCATCGCATCTATCAAAATATAGGCCTCTTCAGCTTCCTTTCTCTCAAATTGATACGCAATATCTTTCTGCTCTCCTGTCTGTGTAACTTTTTGAAAGTTTTGCGAAACAAGTCTTTTTGTGGGCCGTTTGATTTCTGTGGGTGCTGCTCTTTTACATGAAAGCCTTTTTTACCGGAGTTTTCGTAAAAAACGACTTGCCAATGAGCGGTTGAATGGATCGTTGGCCTCTGTGTTTGGCATTTATATTGCGTAAGTAAATTCCTTGATGATGGCTTCAAAAAAAGGGTGAGCTTGCCGCCATGGCGGCGGATGGTATCAGGGCAGGTCTGTTTTGTGTGCCCTTGATATTGAGAGTGTCTTGTTTGAACTTCGCCTTTTACAGGAGCATCAGGACTGCACAACGGTTAGGGGGGAAGCTTCTATTTTAATGGCACATCGGGTTGCCATCAAGGGGCTGCCTTTGAAAACGCAGGAGAGGACCAATGAGTCTATTCAAAAGAAAAAAGAAAAAGCAGATGGAGATCAGCGCACCTCAAAAGGTTGCGACGTCCAATCCCATGAGTGATTTTTTCAATACCTTTGCAAAGGCTCTCATGGAAAATGAGCGTGCGCCCATTGATAGCAAGCATGGGATGTATCTGGCCGAGATTTCAGTACACCCTCAGATGATGAAGGATCTTGAGGTGAACTCGGCAAGGGATTTGAATGTGCTTGTGCGTGAGAAGTTTGAGGATCTGGCGGTGACCCGGCTTAAGTATCGCAGGCGGTATGAGGTTTCCATCAGACACCCCTATATTCAAGATTATGACATCCGTTTGTATCAAACGTCGGTTACCGAGCGAGGGTGGTGTCTTGGAATCAGCGCTTATTGGCTTCGTCACAAAATTATAGGGCATGACATTTTTCCCCTTGATATCTACACCAACCGCGAACTCAAAAGTCGAAACGGGGCGCCCATTCAACTGATGCTTAATCAAATGAAAATTCTTAAACAAATGCACCTTCTTGAAGGGAATACGCCCATAGACCCGGTTTTTCTTAATGTGTTGCGCTACGCCACCGAGGGAAATTTTAACCCGGCTTGCCAGGTGTTTGATGCCAAGCAGCCCATGAAGGTTCCCATGGGACGCTATACGGAAATGGTTAAGCGAAACATGGAGCAATCTTCACGCAGCAAGCGCCGCCTTCATGATAAGCACATGTACGTGATCGGCCTTTGGTTCAATTCTGGAGGAGGGCACGCCATGGCCCTGGATATGACAGACGGGGAGTTTTTCGATTCGAATCAGGGGGTGTTCTATCATCGTAACCACCCCTTGTTTCTGCTTAAATTTGTCTTTGAGGTTTATATTCCTAAGTATTATGGCGGAGGTCACGGGCTTGCCTCGCTGGCTGTCTATCGCTGCTGATCCTTTTTCTCTTCTTGGGGGGAGCACGAAAGTGGCCCCTCTTGCCAGGGGAGAGCCTCCACATAGATGGACTGGCTGGGAAAGGCAAACCCAGCCCCTTCCTCTTCTACAATTTCTTTGATCGCCATCACCAACTCTTCTTTTTTCTCCAGCCAAAGCCCCCATTTTGTGCTGCGGGTGAAGCAGTAGACCATCATATCAATGGACGAATCTGAAAATTTTTCGATGCGGACAAAAAGCGGGGCTTCAGGTGGGTTTACAAAATCTTTATGGGCGCGGAGCCAACTGTCCACCTTTTTCTGGATGGCCTTGAGCTGCGGAATGGTGGTGCGGTATTCCAGCCCCACAAGCCATGAAATTCGGCGGAAAGTCATGGCTGAGAAGTTGATGAGGATGTTGTCGGAGAGCAAGGTGTTGGGGACAAAGACCGGGGCTTTGTCAAACCGTCGGATACGGGTAGAGCGAAAGCCTATTTTTTCCACCGTACCCTCAACCACTCCGGGGACAAGGATCCAGTCTTCGACCTTAAAACGGCGTTCGGCCAGCAGAAGTGTGCCCGATATGAGGTTTTTGAAGAGGTCCTGAGCGCCCAGGGCCACGGCCACACCAAAAAGACCGAGGCCTGCGATGATGGGGCCCACCCGAATGCCCCAAATTTCAAGAACCGTGGCTGCGCCAATGAGGGCTATACCTGCGCGTACAGCGTTGAAAAACCAGTCGAGAAGAGAGCGGTCAAAGACCCCTTCAAGCTTTTTGAAGAGATAGGAGAGGGGCATTACCACATTGAAAAGGCACCAGAAAAGGCCAAAGACCACCAGCGATCGAATGAGTCTTGCTAAAAAAGTGCCATCAAAGCCCGCCACCTCTCTGGCAAAAAAGATTCCCAAAATAACAGGTAGGAGATTTAAAGGGGACTTAAGGGCATCAATGATCTGATCATCCACCTGGGTTTCTGTTTTTTGGGTCCATTTTTTCAGTCGGTTCACCACCACTTTTGAGATTGATTTTCTTAAGAAAAGGGAGGTGAGAAAAATAGCCAGGGCTGCTATAATTTGTCCGACATTCATTCCAAAGAGACCGTTTTTCCAAACATTCAGAATTGTTTCTCCCCACTGTTTTATCTCAATCATAATGGACCTGTATAATGTGCGCTCAAGGGATTAAGGTGGCTGGCTGCTGCCCGTAAAGCCTTTGGTAAGTGCGTGTTGTGTATATGGTGCGGGTGCTGTGGATAGCTTTTTTTTGAGTAAGCGCCGGGAAAGATAGCGACGCCACCATGTGGTTGGCCTATCATCATCTTTTTTAAAGGGGAGTTCAAGGCTGAAATAGGACGCTGGATTTTATCTCCTATCTTGACTTTGATGGGGTGTTTCACTAAGTCAACCTCAGTGTGTTTGGAAAAGAACGGTTTGATCCGATGCGTAGCACCTGTTTTTTCATCTCCATTTTCATGGTGCCCTTGCAAAAAGTCGATACGTCGAGATGAGTGGAGTCGGTTGATTTTTTTGCGGGGTTACCCTTTATTATTTGAGGATTCCCTATGTTTCCCATCTCTGAGTGGTATATTCTTCCTGCTGCTTTTCTGTTGGATCTTCTTTTGGGAGACCCTGCCTACATTCCCCATCCGGTGTGTTGGATGGGCAGCCTCATCACGTGGGCTGAAGATCGTTTCAGAAAGTTGAAAATCCCCACGGTTCTTGCCGGAGGTTTTTTTGCCTTGGCCATGGTGTTGACCGTGTGGCTGGCTGCCACCCTTGTGATGACGGTGGCGACGTTGGTTCATGTGGATTTGGCTCGAGTGATGGAGATCGTGATGATCTGGCTTGCCATCTCCACGCGCTCTCTTAAGCAGGCCGCTCTGGCTGTCTCTGATGCATTGCGCATGGGAGGGCTTGAGGCTGCCCGTAAAAAGGTGGGAATGATTGTGGGTCGGGACACCTCCGAGCTGGACGAGCGCGGCGTTCTTAAAGCCGCTGTGGAGACGGTGGCCGAAAATCTGGTGGATGGGGTCATTTCTCCTCTCTTTTTTGCCGCCATTGGCGGAGCGCCCTTAGCCATGGCCTATAAAATGATCAACACCCTTGACTCCATGGTGGGGTATCGAAACGAAAAGTATATTCTGTTTGGAAAGGTGTCTGCGCGGCTGGATGATGTGGCCAATTTTATCCCCGCTCGCCTCTCGGTGGTCTGTGTGGCCCTTGCAAACCTTGGTCTTGAAAAGCGCTGGAAGGAGATATTCTCTTCGGCTTGGCGCGATGGACGCAATCACCTAAGCCCCAACGCGGGTTTTCCTGAATCGTCGTTTGCCGAGGCGTTGAGGGTGACCATGGGCGGCCCATCAATCTATTTCGGAAAGGTGGTGGAGAAGCCTTACATTTGCGAAGCGTACAAAGAGAATCCGTACGTTCCTTCCACTGTGGAAGCGGCTTGCCGATTGATGGTTTGGGCAGCAGCGGTCTCTCTTGTGGGATCCATGACCCTGGCGCATTTGATGAATATGTTGACCTGATTTTGAAAATTTGTGCTATAGGGGCAATATTTTTAACATTTTAATGACCATTCAGCGTCTCATTGCCAAGAGAGGCAGTGCGACACAATACATACGAAAGAAGCTGAAAGCGCATGAACATTGCATTTGACTTGATGAAGGTAACCGAGGCTGCAGCCATTGAGGCAGCCAAGTGGGTGGGAACAGGACGAAAAAAGGCTGGAGATGGTGCCGCAGTGGCTGCCATGCGTGAGGCCTTTTCCAGCATTGACCTTTCGGGTCGTGTGGTCATCGGTGAAGGTGAGAAGGATGAAGCGCCGATGCTCTACACCGGAGAAGAGGTGGGTAACGGCCACGGGCTGGCAGTGGATATTGCTGTGGACCCTGTGGAAGGCACCAACCTCATGGCTTTGGGTCGTCCCAACGCCATTGCGGTAATCGGTGCGGCACCCCGTGGTTCCATGTACGATCCCGGTCCCAGCTACTACATGAAAAAGCTTGTGGTACCCAAAGAGGCGGCTAATGTTGTAGACATTGACGCACCTGTGGAAGAGACGCTGGATGCCACAGCAAAGGCCTTGGGAAAAGATGTGCGGGACTTGGTGATTTTTGTGCTGGATAAGCCGCGCCATTTGGATCTGATTCAGCGAATTCGCGCCAAAGGGGCCCGAGTGCAGCTTCATACCGACGGGGATGTGGCAGGCTCTTTGATGGCCGTGACCCCTGGCTCTGGTGTGGATATGATGTTGGGGACCGGAGGAACGCCCGAAGGCGTGATTTCAGCCTGCGCGGTGGTGGCTTTGGGTGGAGCCATTTTTGGTCGTCTGGACCCCAAAACCGATGAAGAGCGAAAGGCTGTGGTTGACTACGGCACCGATATCGATCGTCTGCTCACCACCACCGACCTGGTGGACAGTGAAAAGGCCTGCTTTGTGGCTACCGGGATCTCTGGCGGCACCTTTCTTGCCGGCGTGGAAAACGACAGCTTTGGGGTGGTGACCCACTCCATGGTTCTCGACGGTGGTGCCGGCCATCTTTGCATGGTTCGTTCGGTTCACACCGCCGTCTCCGCATCCTAATCCTGCCTTTGTGTCAGGGGTCTGATTTCATGTGGGCCCTTGACATTTCGATTTCTTGATACGTTTTAACCCCCAGCTCATGGAGACCCCCTTATATGATTATCCTGAAAAGTGCTGATCTTTCCAGGCGTCGCTTTGCCAATATTGTGGTGCCTGTTTGTGAAAAAAAATCGATTACCGCCGAGGCGCGTCTTGCACCTCTTGTGGATGACGCCTTGACCCTTGCCGAATTTGAGGGAAAAAAGGGGGATAGCCTTATTCGGTATGCCACCGGCGGAGTAAAAGCTGAGCGTCTTATTTTTTTGGGGTTGGGGAAAGCACGCCAGGTTGAGGAAGAGGATCTTCGAAAGATGGCGGCCAACGGTGTGCGAAAAGCGCTGGAGTGCGGCCAGTCCAAGTTGACCCTTGTGATGCCGGATCTGGGGAGTCTGAAGGTGGAGAGGGAGCGCCAGGTTGTGGCTGTGATTGAAGGGGCGCTTTTGGCCAATCACCTTTTTCATAAGTATCGGGGCAAAAAAGAGCGAAAAGTAAAGCCCCTTGCGGCCATTGAAGTTTTGATTGCAAGAAATGAGGTGAACCGTCTGAAGCCCATTGCTCAGCGTGCCTCGTTGGGGGTTCAGGGAACGCTTTTGGCTCGTGATTTTGTCTCCACACCGCCCATGGACAAGGTGCCTGAAAAATTTGCAAAGATGATTGAGAAACACCTGGAAGAGGTGAATGTCTCTGTCGACATAAAGGATGAAAAAGAGCTGGCACGAATGAAGTGCAGGGCCCTTTTGGGGGTGGCCATGGGCAGCGAGAGCCCGGCGCGTATGGTGGTGGCAGACTACCACCCCGAAGGTGCTCGAAAAACTGTGGTGCTGGTGGGCAAGGGCGTGACCTACGACTCTGGAGGTCTGAATCTCAAACCTGCAGAAGGCCTGAAAGACATGAAGTCAGACATGGCCGGAGCGGCAGCCGTGGCCGGTGTGCTGTACAATGCGGGGCTTCTTCAGCCTGATGTGCGTGTGGTGGGGGTGATGCCTCTGGTGGAAAACATGCCTTCGGGTCGTGCCCTTCGTGTGGGGGATGTTTTAAAAAGCTGTTCTGGAAAGACCATTGAGGTGGGTAACACGGATGCCGAAGGGCGTTTGATTTTAGCCGATGCCCTGGCCTGGGCCAACAAGACCTACAAGCCCGATCTTATGATCGACCTGGCCACCCTTACCGGGGCCTGTTTGGTGGCGTTGGGCCGGGATATTGCGGGGGTCTTTGCAAACGATGAAAAGCTTGGCAAGGCCATCAAGCAGGCTTCAGACAGGGTGTATGAGAGATGCTGGCCTCTGCCCATGCCCGAAGAGTACCGGGATGGTTTGAAAAGCGAGGTGGCGGATCTCTCCAATGTGGCACCACACCGTTTCGGAGGCTCCATTACCGCGGCTCTGTTTCTTTCGGAGTTTGTGGGCAAGAGCCGGTGGGCGCATGTTGATATTGCAGGTCCGGCTTTAGCCCATAAAGACAATGCGTACATTCGTCCTGGTGGAACCGGCTTTGGGGTGCGATTGATTTGCGATCTGCTCTTTGATGAAGAGGATGCCCTTAAATTGTAAGGGGCTTAAAAGAGAAGCCAACACGATGTCATAAAAAAGGCCGATTCTGCAGGGTGCAGGGTCGGCCTTTTTTTGTGTGGGTTCAAAGAGTGATGACGTCGTAAAAAAGTCGATGCCGAGGCAAGATATCCATAATATGGACTTATCAAAAATTAAGCCACCTTTTGAGTCTCCTGAAGCTCTTTGTAGTATTTTTTCAAAACAGGAGAGAAACGCTCCAACGGTTTCAGACGTGCCATTTCCGGAGGATAGCCCCTTTCTACCTCTTCAAGGAGTGTGTCGATGATGGCGGGAAAATCATCGGTGTCATGGGAACCGCCATGGGCCATGAGAAGATGCTCGACTTCAAGGCTTTTTAATTTTTCAAGGCTGCAGCGCATCTCCTGACGCATGGAGACAGGAAAGGGGAGGCGAAAGTTTTTTCCCACCTTGAGGATGACATCGGCAGCGTAGAGGGTTTTGCTCTTCTCATGATAGAGGACCATATCGTGGGCCGTGTGCCCCGGGGTTTCGATAATTTTCCAATCGGTAAACCCGGGAAGGGTTTCGCCCTCTTTCAGGGGGTGGTCAAAGGTGAGGCGTTTTTTGTACCAGAGGCGCTCGACAGGGTATTTCTGGGTCCAGGCAACATAGTGGGCAAGCATGGTATCGATGAAGTGCTGGAGTGCACCTGAAACGCCAGCGTACCATTTGTTGATCTCTTTGGGGGCGGCCACCGGTGTGCCGAAACGTTTTCGAAGCACATGGGCACCTCCGGCATGGTCGGGGTGGGTGTGTGAGGCCACGGCAAGGGCAATCTGGCTGATGGGGCGTTTGAGCTTTTTTTTCATGGCCTTTTCAATGCGCGGTGCATCGCTTCGGCATCCAGAGTCGAGAAGGAGCACTTTTTTGTCGTATACGGCAAGAAAGAGGTTTTCGATGTACCCTTCAACAGGGTGGATGGTCATCATGGACACGCTCCTCGCATAAGAGATCATTGTTTATTGATGAAAGGCCACGTTAATAAAAGGGGGCAGGCTTTGTCAAGGCGCGATTGATGGGAGAAAAGAGAGTTGGTTACGGTTTTGGGGTGTGCACATGGCTCTTTTTTGAAACCCTTGCGCCTAAGCAACAATGCCGCAGTGTGGGGGTGTTGGTTTTGTTTTTTCTTTTTGTTTGAAACGAAGGCACCGCTCTCCTGAGCTTTGGAAAACAGCGAGGCTTGGGATGACGGGGCTTTTAAAGCCCATGGCTCGGCACCCGTAAGGATGCTTTTTGTCCCAGGTGATGTAAAAGTGGGTGCATTGCCGGCAATTGATCCGCAATTTAGATGTCATGGCCTTCGTCCTTGTGGAAGTGCTTCATCCCTTTTTTGGGGCTTGCTGATCTCTTTTTCAGGGTGTCGGTAATTTTTACAAGTCCATCACGGATTTTTAACGATGAAACGCAAAAACCCCCTTGCTGTAAAACAACAAGGGGGTTGAAGTCAAATGGTGCCGAAGGGGAGACTTGAACTCCCACGGGTTGCCCCACACGGCCCTCAACCGTGCGCGTCTACCAATTCCACCACTTCGGCAAAATGT
>JAKSCC010000269.1 GCA_022360815.1 Desulfobacterales bacterium | reverse complement strand
CGCACCATGGTTGCCCATAAGCTGGAGAATGCCCAAGCCACCCAAGCCACCACTCTGGTGACCGATTGCCCAGGCTGCGTGCTCCAGATTCGAGGTGCCGCTGAAAAACTGGGTGTTAAGCTGAAAGTAATGCACATGGCCGAGTTCCTGTTGAAGGAGAAGGGGTGAACGGTGCTCAGGTGCCGTGCCCGTGACATTGTGAGATGAAAAGGGGCTTGTATTACAGACATCCCGCTCGACCCAAGATCCATCCCTTCCCATAGGCTTTCCGGTCTGGGAGAGCGGGTTGTTTTTTTAGTCCTGTGGTTTCAAAATTCGGACTTTTCCAGAAAAGGTAAAGGTGTTACACATATAGGGATATTCACAGGGAACATTTCTATAGGCTCCACCATGGGGATTCACCCCGTCAAACCACTATCTGAGCGGTTCTCCCTTCTATTGTGGAGTATTTCATGCTTCTGTGCGCACAGGATGTATCTTCTGCATTCACTTTGTGGGCGTCACAGCCAAAAAGAAAAAAATTCACCATCTCTACCCGATAAACTACGCGTTTTGTTCCTTTGCAACGCTTCTGATTCAAACGAGAAAAAGGTACCTTTCCACCCCCGTTAAAGCCCTGCTCTTTCTCTAAAAATAGGAATATAAAAGCTGTTTTTTTAAAAAAACCAATAAGTTTAGTGGCTTTTCTGGCTGTGCACATTGGGGTTCCTTTAAAGCTGAGAAAAGGGGGAGCACCCCTTTTTTTAAGGTTGAGTATGGGGTTTTCAAAAGCCGATTCTGTTCGAAAGGCCGAGATGTATAGCCCTTTGATTTAAGGCTTTCCACCATTTGAATAGAAAAAAATGAAGGGGCTTGAAATGGCGGGTTTGGGTGAAAATTGAAATGGTTGATCGTGTGAACTCTATGGTTTTATTTTGTTTGCTTGATCTTGTGGCACGACTTTTGTATGGTTGCCGGGTTGTCGAAAACCACCCTTCATGGGAAATCGTTCAAAAAGACCAGAACAATTTCACCTTCTTTCCTTAAATATATTCCATTCTGTGAGGGGAGGCTTCGACATCTCACAGGTGTAATGCCCGTGAACGTGGCAATTTGCTCTGTCCCCTGTTTTGGAAATGGGCAGGGCTCTTATAATGATGGCTCCGCTTAAAAGCGATGGCACCGCAGGCATATTTGATGCGGCAGCACCCCGGGTCGGTACGCGGTCTTGGGTTGATGCGCGATGGCTTTTTCTTGGAGAACGTCACCTAATCAGGCAGTGCTGACAGCCGCTTTATCCATATTATCTATAGGCGGTGCAGACGACGGGTCGTGCCAGCCCGGTCTGCGGCATGAGAACATTCAAAAGACAAGGGAGTCTTCTTGTGAACCAGATTAAACAGGTTAAAAAGACCATCGATGGCAATACCGCTGCCGCTCATGTGGCATATGCCATGAGCGATGTGGCCGCCATTTACCCCATTACCCCCTCTACCCCCATTGGTGAGAACGCCGATGTGTGGGCTGCAGGTGGTCTGAAGAATATCTTTGGTGAGACCCTCACCATCAAAGAGATGCAGTCCGAAGCGGGCGCTGCGGGTGCTGTTCACGGTGCCATTGCAGCCGGTGCTCTTACCAGCACCTTTACCGCTTCCCAGGGGCTTCTTCTGATGATCCCCAACATGTACAAGATCTCCGGTGAGCTCCTTCCCTGCGTCTTCCATGTGACCGCCCGTGCCATTGCTGCACATGCTCTCTCTATCTTTGGCGATCATCAGGATGTGATGGCAACCCGTCAGACTGGTTTTGCCATGCTCTGCTCCAACTCGGTTCAGGAAGCCCATGACATGGCGCTTGTCTCTCACCTGGCCACAATTGAAGGTCGCGTGCCTTTCCTCCACTTCTTTGATGGTTTCCGTACCTCCCACGAGATCCAGAAGATCGACGTCATGGAGTACGACTCCATGAAAGAGATGGTGAACATGGAGGCCATTGCCGAGTTCAAGGCCAACGCCATGAACCCTGAGCACCCTGAAGTGCGTGGTACCGCTCAGAACCCCGACATCTACTTCCAGGGTCGTGAAGCCGCCAACCTCTACTACGATGCGATTCCTTCCATCGTGGTGGACTACATGGACAAGCTCTACGAAGCCACCGGCCGTCGCTATCGTCCCTTTGATTACGTGGGCCATCCCGAAGCCGAGCGTGTGATTGTGGCCATGGGTTCTGCCTGTGAGACCATCGAAGAGACCATCTGTCACATGATGGATAAAGGCGAAAAAGTGGGTCTGATTAAGGTCCGCCTCTATCGCCCCTTTGTTACCGAGGCTTTCCTTAACGTGCTGCCCGCCACCTGCGATCGCATCACTGTGCTCGACCGAACCAAAGAGCCCGGTGCTCTTGGAGATCCTCTCTATCTGGACGTTTGCGCTGCTTTCATGGAGAGCGACGTGATGACTCCTCAGATCACCGCAGGCCGATATGGTCTTGGTTCCAAAGAGTTCACCCCTGCTATGGTGAAAGCGGTTTTCGACAACATGAAAGCCACTCAGCCCAAGCATCACTTCACCGTGGGCATCAAAGATGACGTCTCCTACACCTCCCTTGAAGTGGAGGGTGTGATCGACACCGTTATGCCCGGTACGGTTCAGGCCAAATTCTGGGGCCTGGGTGCCGACGGTACTGTTGGCGCCAACAAGAGTGCCATCAAAATTATCGGTGACAACACCGATAAGTTTGCTCAGGGCTACTTCTCTTACGACTCCAAGAAGTCCGGCGGTATCACCGTTTCTCATCTTCGTTTCGGGGATCACCCCATCCGTTCCACGTATCTGGTGACCGCAGCCGACTACGTGGGGTGTCACAACCCTGCCTACGTTACCCTCTACGATGTGCTTGAAGGGATCAAAGAGGGCGGCACCTTTGTGCTCAACTCCTCCTGGAGCGCCGAAGAGATGGGAAGCCGTCTGCCTGGCTCCATGAAGCGCGTTCTGGCTGAGAAGAAGATCAAGCTCTACACCATCGACGCCGTGAAGATCGCCGGTGAAGTGGGCCTTGGCAACCGCATCAACATGGTGATGCAGACCGCCTTCTTCAAACTGGCCAATGTGCTTCCCATCGAAGAGGCCATCGCCTTCCTCAAGGCCGATATCAAGAAGACTTACGGCCGCAAAGGCGATCACATCGTCAATATGAACATCGAAGCGGTTGACAAGGCCATCGATCAGCTGATCGAAGTCCCCGTTCCTTCTGAGTGGGCCGATGCTGAGATGGAGAGAGCCGAAGCCTCTGACGCTCCCGAGTTTGTTGAAAACGTCATGAAGCCCATTCTTGCTCAGAAAGGTGACGACCTTCCCGTAAGCGCTTTTGAGCCCGACGGTGTCTTCCCTGTGGCGACCAGCCAGTACGAGAAGCGTGGTGTGGCCATTGAAGTGCCCGAATGGATCGCTGAAAACTGCATTCAGTGTAACCAGTGCTCCTTTGTCTGCCCCCATGCCTCCATTCTGCCTGTTCTGGCCACCGAAGAGGAACTTGAGGGAGCTCCCGAGACCTTCAATACCCTTGATGCCATGGGCAAAGAGCTCAAAGGCAAGTACAAGTTCCGTATTCAGGTGAACACTCTGGACTGCCTGGGTTGTGGCAACTGCGCCGACATCTGCCCCGCCAAGACCCCTGCTCTTGTCATGAAGCCTCTGGCAACCCAGACCGCGGTTGAAGTTCCCAACCACGAGTTCTCTACCACTGTTGAGTTCAAAGATGACGTGATGCCCAAGACCAGCGTGAAGGGCAGCCAGCTTCAGAAACCCCTCCTTGAGTTTTCCGGTGCCTGCTCCGGTTGTGGTGAGACACCTTACGTCAAGCTCATCACCCAGCTCTTTGGCGATCGCATGTACATTGCAAACGCCACCGGCTGCTCTTCCATCTGGGGTGCTTCTGCTCCCTCTTCACCTTACTGTGTCAACAAAGATGGTTTCGGTCCCACCTGGGGCAACTCCCTCTTTGAAGATGCCGCTGAGTTCGGATACGGCAAGCAGGTGGCCATCGTTCACCGTCGAAATGCTTTAAAGAACCAGGTTGAAAAGGCCATGGAGCTTGAGATCTCTGATGAGCTCAAGGCCGCCATGGGCGAGTGGGTTGAGAAGATGGATGACGCCGAAGGCTCCAAAGCTGCCGGCCAGACCATGGAAGCCCTTCTCACCGTTGAGCCTTGCGATGATCCCATCATTGATGAGATCGCCATGCAGGCGGACCTCTTCACCAAGAAGTCCTTCTGGGTGTTCGGCGGCGACGGCTGGGCCTACGACATCGGTTTCGGAGGCCTTGACCACGTGATCGCTTCCGGCGAAGACATCAACATCTTTGTGATGGATACCGAGGTCTACTCCAACACCGGTGGCCAGTGCTCCAAGTCAACACCAACCGGCTCCATCGCCAAGTTTGCCGCTTCCGGTAAGAAGGTCTCCAAAAAAGATCTGGGTGCCATCGCCATGAGCTACGGCTACGTCTATGTGGCTTCTATCTCCATGGGTGCCAACAAGCAGCAGACTCTGAAAGCCATTCTCGAAGCCGAAGCGTATCCTGGACCTTCTGTGGTGATCTGCTACGCGCCCTGTATTAACCACGGCATTCGAAAAGGCATGGGCAAGACCCAATACGAGTCCAAACTGGCTGTTGAGTGTGGCTACTGGCCCCTCTACAGGTTCAACCCTCTCTTGAAAGAGCAGGGCAAGAACCCCTTCATCTTCGAGTCCAAGGCGCCCAACGGCACCATCCAGGAGTTTCTGGGCGGTGAGAACCGTTACGCCGCTCTGGAGAAGAGCTTCCCTGAAGAGTCCAAGAAGCTCCGTGCCCAGATCGAAGAAGAGGTGAACCACAAGTACGAAATGTACAAGCACCTTGCCGAGCGAGGCTCAGAAGAGAAGTAGGTTTTCCAGCCTCTTTTTGTGAGATTTGAATAAAAAAAGCCGCTCCCAGTTTTTGGGAGCGGCTTTTTTGCGTTTTGGCTTTGGCAAGGAGGACTGCTTTTTTAGGAAGCCTTTACGGCGCCATGGGAAAGGCGTTTGGATCCGGTGGCTTTTGGCAGGAACAGGCGTCTCTGCACCTTTTTGGGGGACCGATGGTTTGGGTGACATACGTGCCAGGTGCGGGGCCAAGTGGCCCCGGATCAGAAGGGCTTGCCGCCACTTTTTTGCCAGAACGGGGTTTTAGCCAGCGGGCCCAGTCTTTCCACCAGGAGCCCGTGTGGTGGGTGCTGTTTTTTTGCCACCCTTCTGGCGTCTTGGACGTGGCCCGATTGGTATAAAAACCGTATTTCTCTTTTGGGGGCGGGTTGACCACACCAGCCACGTGGCCTGACTCGGCCAATACAAAACGAATGGGGCCACCCATGAGGTGTGCTCCTTTATAAGCCCCTTGCCATAGAACAATATGGTCTTCAAGGGTGGCGAGATGGTAGGTGGGGATTTTTATCGCTTTGATTTTCAGGGTGCGTCCGGCCAACTTGACGCCCTCGGATTTGGCGAGGTTGTTTTCTAAATAGGTGTTTTTTAGATGCCAGGCGTACATCTCGGCAGGAATGTGGGTGGAGTCGGAGTTCCAGTAGAGAATATCAAAGGGGATGGGGGCCTCGCCTTTGAGGTAGTTTTTTACCACATAGTTCCAGACGAGGTCGTTGGGCCTGAGCATATTGAAAATGGTGGCCAGCTTTTGCCCATCTAAATATCCGGTTTGGGAGGTTTCGCTGATCAGCGCATCCACTTGGGCTTGATCAATAAAAATGCCGAGGTCACCGGGCATGGAAAAATCAATGGGTGTGGCCATAAAAGTGGCTGAAGCCACTCGGTCTTCTTTTTTAGCGGCAAGCCAGGCAAGGGTCGTGGCCAAAAGCGTGCCACCGGTGCAGTACCCTGCCGCATGGGGTCTTTTTTCTCCCGTAATTTCGGTGATGACCGTAAGGGCGGTGAGAATCCCCTCTTTCATATACCCTTCAAAACTTCCCTTTTCCATGGGGCCGTCTGGGTTGACCCATGAGATGAGAAAAAGAGAAAATCCTTGATCCACAAGCCATTTTACCATGGAAGTTTTTTCGTTGAGATCGAGAATATAGAATTTGTTGATCCAGGGTGGCACCAGAAGAAGGGGCCGCTTGTAGACGGTTTCGGTGGTGGGAGCATAGTGAATAAGCTCCATCACATCATTTCTATGGACCACAGCTCCAGGGGTGGTGGCCAGGTTTTTTCCCACCTCAAAGGCGTGGGGATCGGTCATTCGAATGGAGAGTTCCCCACTGGTGCAGCTGATATCATTGAGAAAGTTGTCAAACCCTTTAAAAAGGTTGTCTCCTCCCTCTTTGAGGGTGTGGGTCGCAAGTTCTGGATTGGTGAAGATGTTGTGGGCCGGTGAGAGGGCCTCCATCCATTGAAGGGTATAGAAGAGAAAGCGATGTCGGCTCTTTTCATCCACCTCCTCAAGCTCCGAAACCCATTGGGCAAGGGTCTCCTTGGAGAGGGTATGAAATCCGGTGAAATACTCTTTAAGAAGCTGGGTAAACTCTTGGGGCTGAGGGTGCTCTTCTTCGAAAAGAGAGAACGCGTGGAGCGGAGCGTGGGTTACCCAGTGCCCCCAGGCGTGGAGCATGGCCTCGGGGTGAGAAGCCATGGCTCGGGCCATCTTTAGGGCATCTTGAGCGTAGGCCTCTTTGGCGCGTCGGGTGCTTTGGGCGGATGGGGTAAAGCTTTGGGCCCAGATGGCTTTTTGTTTTTCGGTGAACTTGGCGAAAATCTCCGGGAGCTCCTGAATCAGAGAGGTGTCCATGAGATCCTCCGGTTGGAAGGTGGTGCACCTCCCCTTTGGGGGAGGCGGTGGGCGTGGAGAAGAAAGGCTAAAGGCTGACAGCATCCAGAAGTTCTTCAAAGGCTTTCTGGCTTTTTTCCATTTGGCCCTTGAGGGTTTCACGGCTTTGTCGTGATGTTTCAAAACCGCTTTGAACTATCTTTTTGGTGGGTTCTGGAACCAAGGGTGATTCGTTTAATAGGCGAAGGGTGATGGTCTCGGCCTGTTTTTGAAACGTTTCTGCAGCGGAAAAAGCGCTCTCGACGCCGTTTTTGTTGAGCTCATATGCCTTTCGGATGAAGCTTGTGGCTTCGTTCATGCTGCACCTCCAAAGTGGTGGGTTGGTTTTTCCCTCTGGTGTTGGATGAAAGGGTGTCTGGGAATCGAGAGATAGGGGTCAAGGTGAGAAGAGAGGGGTGGGTTTGTGCTTTTATTTTTCTTTGATAAACAATGTAATGCTTGGAGACGGTGTGTCAAGATATTTTTTGTGCGTTGCAGCAAAAAAAGAGGAAGACTATTGAAAAATCAGGTGAAATAGTCCACAACACGTCGTTCTTCCATCACCTGTTGGATAAAGGCGACGACCCTTTGGTGCTCGGGGTGAGTGGCGTATCGGTTAAGGGCGGCCTCGTCATCAAACTCCGAGTAGAGGCAGATGTGGGAAGCTTGGCTGCCCGGAAAGATGTTGAGCCCTATTTCAAAAGATTTGATCTCAGCTATTTTGGGAGGCAAAGCTTCTAACATCTCTTTCAGTTTCAGGGCATTTTCAGAAGCTGTGGCTCCTTTGGCGTCATTTTTGAGTCGGAGCAGAACAATATGTTTGAGCATGGACGTGGTCCTTTTTCTGTCTAGAAAATTTAAGTGGTTTTTCTGTCAGCATACCAAAAATGGTGAGTGCCCGCATTAAAGTGCCGTTTCTGTGAAGATACAGAGAAAGCTGTAATTTTAAAAGGGACGGGCCGAAGGGTAAAAGAGAAACCGAACGAGGTGTGGATGCTCGAAGCCTGGTTTGGATCAAAAAGAGCCAGCGCCTTTTGCAGATGACGCGAGATTGACATGAGGGCCCAGGAGATGGGCCCTCATATCAGACGCAGTTTTGGAGTATTTTTGTGTAACACTGTTAAACCCAGCAGGAGAAAGAGAATCTAACAGGTTATATTACTTATAATACAAAAGCCGTGCCACGTCATGGATTAATTTGGCCTGTCACCTCTTTTTTTGCTCGTTTGCTTTTCTGTGCTCCGTTGAGGCGGTCTATGTAACTCTCTTTAAAAGAAGACATTTTGTCTGTTTGGTTTTCTTTCCTTGAGCCGAAACCAGCTGATGAATAGGCATTTAGAACTCTTTGCGGAAAAGGCAGCATCATGTGTCGCCTTCTCTTTGTTTTTTGGGAAATGCCGGTTGAAAGGACCCATTCTTGGTACAGTCTCATATATCGTACCCTTGTAGAGTACTGTGTGATTACGGTGCTTAGGCGTCATGGGGTTCACTCTTCCTGTGAGATGGATATCCCGCGTTTTTTAAGCAGGGTGTAAAAGTGAGATTTGGAGAGTCCAGAGATCTTCATAACCTGCCGGGCATTTCCATCGGTATGGCGAATGAGTTGCTTTAAGTAGTGCTCTTCAAGGGCTCCCTTGAACTCCTTGAGCTCTGGAATGCGATTGCTGTAGCGGCGCCAGATCTCTTGCCCGGTTTCGCTCAGAACGTGGGAGACTTCAGGTGAAAGACCCTGCTCGTGCTCAAGGGGAAGGGGCCTTTGAGGTTTACGGGTCAAGACCGCTTTGGCCACCTTGATACGGATATGGCTGGGAAGGTTCATGGCGTAGAGGGTGCTGGTGCCTCCCGATGAGATAAAGGCCATCTCCAGAACATTAAAGAGCTCTCGAACATTGCCGGGCCAGGTGTAGGCGTTTAAGGTCTCAAAGAAATCGGAGTCAAACCCCTTGTTGGCAACACCGTACTCTTCACAGAGACGGTCGATAAAAAACATGGCAAGACGTTTGATATCCTCTTTTCGGTTGCGCAGAGGGGGAAGCTCCAGATGAATGGTCCAGAGTCTGAAGAGGAGGTCTTTTCGAAACGCACCTTTTTCAACCATTTTTTCAAGGTTGCGGTTGGTGGCGGCAATGAGGCGGAAGTTGCTGCTCACCTCCTGGGTCTGGCCCACGGGGCGAAAGCGTTTCTCTTGGAGCACCCTTAAAAAGGAGCGCTGGATGGCAAGGGGCATGTCGCCCACCTCATCCAGGAAGAGGGTGCCGCCATCGGCCACCTTGACCAGGCCCACACGGTCGGCATCGGCTCCGGTAAAGGCCCCTTTGCGATGGCCAAAGAGGGTGCTCTCCAAAAGGGTCTCCGTGAGAGAGGCACAGTCGACAATGACGAAGTTTCCTTCTGCCCGGGGGCTGTTTTCATGGATGGTACGGGCGAAGAGCTCTTTTCCCGTTCCGGTCTCTCCGGTGATGAGGGTCTGGGAGTTGGAGACGGCGGCCTTGGCCACCAGGTCAAAACACGCCCGCATGGCCCTGCTCGTTCCAATGATGTTGTCGAGCTTCAGGGCCACGGGAACTTCGGCTCTCTTCTCTTCGCGGTATTTGAGGGCGCGTGTCAGGCTGAGACGGGTCTGTTTGATGGAGGTGGGTTTGACCAGGTAGTCCCACACGCCACCTTGGATGGCCAGTTCGGCTCCGTCCGGGTCTCCCTGGCCGGTTAGGATGATCACCTCGGGTTCACTGGATGCTTTTTTGATGGCGGGCAGAGCTTCCAACCCATTGCCATCGGGCAGGCGAACATCCAGAAACACCACATCCACCCTTTTGTTTTCCAGGGCCTCCATGCCCTGGGCCAGGGTGTTTGCGGTAATACAGTGGTGGCTCATGCGCCCCACAAGGCTCTCCATGGTTTCACAGAAATCGATATCGTCGTCGATGATGAGGATGGTGGTCATGGGGTCTCCTTGGTTTCGTTGTGGAGAGCGCGGTTGATGCTCTTTGAAAGGCTTTGGCGGTTGTAGGGCTTGAGTATCACGTCGCAGACATTTGGGGTGCGTTTTAAAGAGAGGCTCTTCTGGCGTCCTGAAACGATAATCACCGGGCAGCCTGGATCCATCTCATGAAGGTGGGCGGCCAGGGCAAACCCGTTTTCTCCGGGCATGTCAAAATCGGTAATAACCAGATCCACCGAGCTTTGGTGTGCAGCGAAAAGCGAGAGGGCATGGCGGGTATCCTTGGCCACGAGAACCTTGTATCCCAGGCGGTTGAGCACCCTGGGCACGGTCTCTCGCTGCTCTTTATCGTCCTCCACAAAGAGGATGGTCTCGGTTCCCATTTTGGGCCGGTCTGCGGCGTGGACTCCGGGGCTCTCTTCCTGAAGGGTGCGAGGGAGATAGACCTCAAAGGTGGTTTTCACCTCAGGCAGGCTGGTGACCACGATGTTTCCCCTGTGGCTTTTGAGGATGCCGTGGGCCACTGCCAGGCCAAGGCCGGTGCCCACCCCCTTCTCTTTGGTGGTGAAAAAGGGGTCGAAGATTTTGTCGATGTGGCTCTCTGCTATGCCGGGGCCGTTGTCGCAGATGGCAATGCGGCAATAGGAGCCAGGGGTGAGGTTGAGAAGAGCGCCCTGAGACGGTTCGACCTCTGCCGTGTTCACGGTGACACCGATTTTGCCACCCACCTTTCTCATGGCCTGAAACGAGTTGGTACAGAGGTTCATGATGACCTGGTGGAGCTGTGTCGGGTCGGCCAGGCAGATGCAGCTGCGGCAGCGGGTGTCCCGAGTGAGATGAATGTTACCGGTGATGGTGGCCTCAAAGAGGGAGAGGGTCTCCTCCACAATCTCGGTGACGTTGACTATCTGAAACTCCTCGCGTGAGGGGCGTGAAAACGCGACAATGCGATTGACAAGCTCGCTGCCTCTGGCACTGGCTTTGAGAACCCGTTTGAGGTCTGAGGCGGCCATGCTCTGTGTCTCCACTTCTTCAAGGGCCAGCTCGGTTGAGTTGATGATGGAGGTGAGGATGTTGTTGAAGTCGTGGGCGATGCCCCCGGAGAGGGTGCCCAGCGCCTCCATCTTTTGGGCCTGAAAGAGTTGTTTTTCAAGGTTGACCTTGCGGGTGATATCTTCTGCCGTTCCCAGAAGTCCGGTTACCTTGCCTGTCTTATCGGTAAGGGGGATTTTGTTTACCTCAAGACAGACCTCTTTACCATCCACCTTTTTTCTAAGGGGACGCTTGATGCGGTATCGGGGCGTGCCGGCCTGGATGATGGAGCCGTCCAGCTTTCGGGAGACCTCTGCATCCTTTTCGCAGATGATCTCTTCATAGCAGGCGTTGACCTCATGGTGCTCGGGCAACCCGTAAAATAGTTTAAAGGAGCGGTTTCCCCCGACGTAGGTGAGGGTCTCATCCTGCCAGTAGACCAGTTGGGGAATGTTATCCAGAACCATCTGGAGTTTGTCTTTGGAGACCCCTACGGCAATCTCCGCCTCTTTTCTCTTGGTGATGTCCTCACAGATCCCCTCCACATGCTCAATGGTGCCGGCCTTGTTTTTCACGAGGGTGGCGTTGATGGAGGCCCATCTCTTCTCTTTTTGCGTGGTGTAAAATTCAATCTCAAAACCTGAGATATCCTTTCCCTCATTGATGTATCGTCTCAGCTGCGCTCCGGTTTCCGAAGAGGCGTAGTGCTTCTGGATGGTTTCCATGCCAGCCAGGGCGTCGTTTTGGTTTTTGTAGCCCAGCATCTGAGCAAAGGCGTTGTTGATGTTTAAAATGTGGCCGGAGAGATCGGCGAGAAAGATGCCCTTGCTGGCGTTTTCAAAGATGCTTCGGTAGCGCTTTTCGGCCTTTTGGAGGTTGGTCTGGGCCTTTTTCATCTCGTCGATGTTGATGATGAGAAAGATGAGAACCACCGATAAGATGCCGAAGCAGATAACCAGAACCCAGAAGAGTTCCCGGTTGAGACGGTAGAAGGGCTGGGGGGCGTTGATCACCTCGGCGCCCTTGGGAAGCTGGGCTTTGGTGATACCAAATTTGAGCAGTTGGTGGTGGTCGAAGATCAAGTGGTACTGGGCATCGTAGGAGACCGGAATGTCGGAGGCAGGGGTCCCTTTGATGATAGCCAGGGCCATGGCCGCAGCGGTTTTACCCTGAAGCAGCCCACTGGTCAGGCGGCCGCCCACCACGCCATGGCCGATGAAGAACTTCCAGAAACTGTAGATGGGGGCCTGGGTGTTCCTCTCAAGGGCGGGAAAGATGTCGTCAATTCCATAAAAGGTGCCGTTTCCAGCCCTGTATTGAGGGATAAAAAAGAAGATGGTCTCCGGGCTGGCCTGGCGAACGGTATCAAAGAGGGCCTGGCGCTCTTGCATGTCGATAAATTCGATCTGAAGGTTGCGGCTTCGCCCGGGAAACTCTTTCTGGATGGCATTGGTCATGGCCCGGCCTGTGGCGGAAGAGTCGGTGATCACCACAATGCGGTTTCGAGAGGGGTGAAGCTTTAGGGCGATATTGATGTTGCCTGAAATATCCACAGCCTCTGCAACACCCGTGACCTGGGGCTCTCCCTTGAGGAGTTCGGGAGAAAAATCGTTGACCCCGCAAAAGACAATGGGAATCCCTTTAAAGAGCTCGTTACGGTGGTCGATGGCAAAGCGAAAGGCGTTGTTGTCTGAGACAAGGATCACATCGGGCCTGAAGTAGCTGAGCTTGGTGCGGTAGATGGCCAGAAGGTGTCTCTCCATCTCTGGGCCCGGGTACTTTTTGGAATCCATGTATTCGATTTGAAGGTCATAGGTGAGCCCGCTTTGGGTAAAAATCGAGTGGATGCCTTCAAGGATGTTGTCCGACCACGTGTACCCGCTTTCATAGGAGTTGATATAGAAGATGTTGGTTTTCTGAGCCGAAACCACGCTTGCGTGGACGATAAGAAAAACGGCTAAGTAAAACCAGATCACGAAAATGCGTTTCATCGATACTCTCTCCCAAAGAGAACTCGGGTTGGGGCAATGGGTTGAAATGAGGCTTGCGCAAGGCAGCTGGCCCTTTTTTTGAGCCTTCATTTTTTTAGAAATCACGTCAGCTCTGCTTGGCAGAGCACACTTGTCGCTCACCTCAACGGGATTCGCTTCCACACATTCCATCAAGATTTATGCCAGTGGGTCCTCTCTCTTTAAGGATGGGGTGTGCAAATCCTTTCTCCTTTTTGCTCCAGCATAACGCAGCTTTACCCTCTCGAAAAGGCGATGAAAAAAGTGTGGCGCTCTTGTTTTAGAGACGACGGCCAGCTGAGGGCATCCGGAGTCTCAAAAAGAGGACAGGCTCCATAGGCACGTTGGGTCAAGTGAGATGTTTGCGATAGGTGCTGGTTTAACTTGATGAAAAGATTGAAATTCAAGGG
>JAKSCC010000240.1 GCA_022360815.1 Desulfobacterales bacterium | reverse complement strand
GGTCCCTTAAAGCGACTTGTTATGTGTTTCTATAGTTTTCTTGCAACAACTGCGAATTCATTAGCATCTTGGTCAAAAGAATCGCCCACAACATTTAAATAGAATTTTTCTATTTTCAAACCGTTGTTTTGAAATTCCTTATTTAAAGTCTCTTGGTTATAATATTGCAACCAATTATAGACAACTCGGGTTTGATATTTTTCGATAATTGTATATTTGTCGAGAGATACTTTTTCTTTTTTATATTTGAAAGTGTTTAAGAATGAATAGTAATCGTCTGGTGCCCAAAAATTGTTTAATTGGTTAAGTTCATATGATGATGATTCTGATATTTCATTAAAACTGTTGAGTGAATAAACATCAAGTAATAGAGCTCCATCTTTTTTTAGTATAGACTCAAATTTATTGAGCATTGTTTTTCTTTGTGTTGGACTCAAAGCACAAAAATCGCACATGATCATCATGGCAAGATCAAATTTTTTACTTATTTCAAAATTTAGATAATCTGCATGAATATAGTCAATTTTTAAATTTTGATGTTCAGCAATATTCTTTGCATAACGTAATGAATTTTTAGAAAAATCAATACCAGTAACGGAAGCTCCTGCTTCAGCCAATAAAGTTGCATAAAGACCAGGGCCACAACCAAAATCGATAATTTGTGAATTATTTCCAAGCTGAAAGTATGAGGTAATCCACGCTGCAGAACGTTCGATAAATTTTTTATTTCGAGATGAAAGGTCTATGTCTTCATTCAAGTGGCAAGCGAGCATTTGCTTTGAGGTGTGCTCATTTGTCCACAGCTCATCAGCTATGTAAAACTCAAATGGTTTTGGACGTTCGTTGATTTTTTTTAATTCGTTGAACATGTACTTCTCCGTTGATGGCTTCTACCACATAACGCTTGAGCTTAGGGGCCGCCGAGCGAAGCGAGGGAACTGGGGCGCAGCCCCAAGCGGTCCCTTAAAGCGACTTGTTGTGCAAGTGATTTTTCTTGATAACCATTTCGAAAAACATGATTATTTCGTTTAGCGATGTTTTTAAAATGCTTCTATTATTTCACCGTTTCAACACTCACCATTGAAAAAAGGCAACCATGTAATCGTGTCCCCTACCGAATCCTCTCATGCCAAAAAAGTGAAAAGATCTCGATAAGATTACGTGAAAATCCAGTATTTGCAACATACTAATGATTCAAAGACGCAGAATCGTCACACTTACTTGAGTTACGAAACCAATTGAGAAACTTTGAACCTGTGAAAAACGAATGCCACTTACCCCAACATCCTACCAAAAACGACATTGGTGGCCAAAACCACCAATATTTTCACAAACCTCTCATATTCTAATCTTTTACGACAATTGCACAACGTTTGAGCTAATGGGCGCCGAGCGCAGCGAGGGTACAAGCTGCGCAGCAGCTTGCGTCCCTTTAAGCGATTTGTTAGGCAATGATTGCGTGCCAAATTGCCACTTCCAAACCACACCCCTACTCTAATAATGTTTTTCAATCGGTTGCCGAAGCAAAAATGCTTGAATAGCAATCTGCGACGCCGATTCACCGTGCCGCAAACGCATTATTTGACCGAGAACACCGAGTCGATTCCTACTCCAAAATTGTTACCGCATAAGGCGGAGCCAACTGGGATAAAATGCTTCGAAATTCCGATTCTGCCGCTTAAACTACCGAGTTAAAAAAGAAACCCAAGCTTCCTATTGCCTAACGCTTGAGCTTAGGGGCCGCCGAGCGGAGCGAGGGGACTGGGGCGCAGCCCCAAGCGGTCCCTTAAAGCGACTTGTTGGGCATTAAGTCGTTATAAATATTTGTTTAATATCTCGTCAATATTTAGTGTTTTGTCTTCTGTAGTGATTGTTCCATTTGAAACCCAGAAAGCATTTTCTGATATTTTCAGATCGTTTATAAGCTCACTTCGATTAAAGGGTAAATCAAGCGTATTTAATAATGATGAAACATCATCCCATGACGAATAATATATTTTCGAAAACCAACCGTCATCATGGGCGTAGTACATGAAAGTATTGTTCAATGGTATTACTTTTACATCAGTTAATGGTTCATGCTGATGTCCAAAATAAAGAATTTCTGCAATTTCTTGAGATTTTAAATTTGGAAAAGAATCGTTGTTTTTATAGTCTATCCAACAAAAATTACCCCACGAGTATATATCTTCTTCCGAAAGTAAATTTACGCTATCTTGGTTAACATACTCGAATCTGCTTGGATCATCGAATTCTGCATTTTCAGAGTCATGATTCAAAAGAATCAGTCCTGAAGAATTGCCGAAATATGATGCTATATCTTTAAAAGTAATGCCGGATGTAATAATGAATTTTTGCTTCGAGTCATGCCATATGTATAAGTAATTTCGCATAATTTATCGATATCTTTGGTTTGATGCCCAACGCTTGAGCTTAGGGGCCGCCGAGCCGAAGGCGAGGGAACTTACTGCGCAGCAGTAAGCGGTCCCTTAAAGCGACTTGTTAAGTGCTTACTTGCAATAATTTACATATAATTTCTGGATAAAAATATACCAATAATAAACACGAAATGAATCCTATAAGGAGAATGCAGAATAATGACATATAGTGTTTTAGTGTTGCATTACTTGCCAACCATTTAAAGGTCATTAGTGGGTGTTCCTGTGACCAACTTTTAATTCGACTATGTTTTGATTTATTTAGGATCGATGTTAGTTCGAAAACCAATAACAAAAAAATCAATATAGCGATGAAGAGTGCAGCAGTGATAGAACCCAAGATATGTTCAAGATTTGTGGATCCAATTGGAAGGTTTTCTTTATTTGCGATAAGAAAAGCAAAAATAGAAGGTGGGAAAGCGCACAAGGTACCGACCAATATTTTTGATAATCTTGTTGGAAGGTATCGTTCTAATCCTTTTACTTCTCTGTCCGCATAATCAATGGGTTGCTGCATATTTGCACCTTAGAGAATTATACTTGACGCTATAGCTTAGGTTATAAATAGATCATTTGAAAACCTAATTTAAAACAAAAAAAGGAATTACACCAAAAGCTATTGCGAAAAACCCTCTTTTGGTGATCTCAATCCAAAACCTAATGTGGTTTTTATCTTTGTATAGCGGTATGCCACTAGCTCCACAATCACCTTTTTTTAGAGGAATGATTAT
>JAKSCC010000276.1 GCA_022360815.1 Desulfobacterales bacterium | reverse complement strand
CGCCGGCGAGCTTGCCGAGCCCCTCATCGTACGTCCCACCTCTGAGACCATCATCGGGGGCTCCTTCTCCAAGTGGGTGAACAGCTACCGCGATCTGCCCATCCTCATCAACCAGTGGGCCAACGTGGTGCGCTGGGAGATGCGTACCCGTACCTTCCTCCGCACCAGCGAGTTCCTCTGGCAGGAGGGCCACACCGCCCACGCCACCTCCGAAGAGGCCGTTGAGCGTACCGAGCAGATGCTGGATATCTACGCCAAGTTCGTGGAAGAGTACCTGGCAATGCCCGTGATCAGAGGACGTAAATCCGACGCCGAGCGTTTCCCCGGCGCCGTGGACACCCTCTGCATTGAGGCCATGATGCAGGATCGCAAAGCCCTTCAGGCCGGCACCTCCCACTTCCTGGGACAGAACTTCGCCAAAGGCTCCAACATCACCTTCCAGAGCGCCGATGAGAAGGAAGAGTACGCCTGGACCACATCCTGGGGCACCTCCACCCGTATGATCGGCGGCATGATCATGACCCACGCCGACGACGACGGCATCATCATGCCCCCCCGCGTGGCCCCTGCACACATCGTGCTTCTGCCCATCTACCGCAAGGAGAACGAGAAGGCCGACGTTCTGGAGTACACCCGAAACCTCGCCAAGGAGCTCTCCGGCGTTGAGTACCATGGCCGCAAGATTGTGGTGGAAGTGGACGAGCGTGAGATCGGCGGTACCCGTAACTGGGAGTGGATCAAAAAAGGGATTCCCGTGAGAGCCGAGATCGGGCCTCGCGACATGAAGGAAGACTCGGTCTTCATGGCACGCCGCGATCTGGGCCACCGCGACAAGCGCGGCGTCAAGCGCGAAGAGCTCCTCGAAACCCTGCCTGCCATTCTCGATGAGATGCAGAAGAACCTCTTCGACCGCGCCGTGGCCTACCGCGACGAGAACACCCGCCCCGTGGACACCAAAGAGGATTTCTACGCGTGGTTCACACCCAAGAGTGAAGAGAAACCCGAAATCCACGCCGGTTTCGCCCTCTCTCATTGGTGTGGCAGCGGCGAGTGTGAAGAGACCATCAAGAAGGACTTAAGCGTCACCATTCGCTGCATCCCCTTTGATGCCGTCGAAGAAGAAGGCACCTGTATCTGCTGCGGAAAACCCAGCACCAAACGCGTTATCTTCGCCAAATCGTATTAATCGAAAAAGCCGGAACCCAGTTGGGATTCCGGCTTTTTTGCCTCCGGCGCCGAGGTGCAGGCACCTCGAAACCGTAAGGTGAATGCGCCACGGATTTCGTAACTCGATGCGTTGCCATATGGCATTCACACCAAAGCTGCTGGTGACTCCAGTGCCTTGGACATACATGGTTTAACAGTCTTTTATATTGGCTTTATTCTCACGGCCGCAGGCCGTAAGCAAATGTGACGAGGCGTAGCCTCGGAGCATTTGCGAACCCGGGTGATGTATGATTCGAATTAATGATATTCTGGACAGAATTCTTGAGAACCATCCCGATGCCGATCTGGACATCGTGGAGCGTGCCTACGTCTTTTCGGCGCGGGTCCATGACGGACAGACGCGTCTGTCCGGAGAGCCGTATCTGACTCATCCACTGGAAGTGGCCTATATTCTGGCAGACATGAAGCTGGACGTGGAGAGTGTGGCAGCCGCCCTTCTTCACGATGTCATTGAAGACACCCATGCCACTGAAGAGGAGATCACCGAATACTTCGGCAAGGGCGTCTGCCATATGGTCAATGGCGTCACCAAGCTGAGCAAGCTCAACGTGTCGTCGTCTGAAGAGCGCCAGGCCGAGAGCATTCGAAAGATGATCTTGGCCATGGCCAACGACATCCGCGTGATTCTCATCAAGTTGGCCGACCGTCTCCACAACATGCGCACCATTGGATTTCATAAGAAGGAGTCCAAAAAGCGCAGCATCGCTCAGGAAACCATGGATCTTTACGTGCCCATCGCTTCGCGTTTGGGCATCTACTCCCTGAAGCAGGAGCTGGAGGATATCGCCTTTTCCACCCTCAATCCTGAAGAGTACAAAAGGCTTCAGGAGCTGGTGAAGGACGATCAGCTGGGGCGAGAAGAGAAAGTGGTGAACACTCGAAACACCATTCGAGCCTTTATGGAAGATGCGGGGCTCAAGTGTCGGGTTATGGGGCGTTACAAGCGCTTTTACAGTATCCACCACAAGATGGTTTCCCAGAAGCTTCCCTTTGAAGAGATTTATGATCTGGTGGCCTTTCGTATTTTGCTGGACACCGTGCCCCAGTGTTACACGGCCTTGGGCCTGATTCATGGAACCTGGCCTCCGGTGTCGGGCAAGATCAAAGACTACATCGCCATGCCCAAGCCCAACATGTACCAATCTTTGCACACCACGGTGGTGGGGCCCAAAGGGCAGCGTATTGAGATTCAGATTCGAACCTATGAGATGGATAAGATTGCCAAGTCTGGTATTGCCGCTCACTGGTCCTACAAAGAGGGCAAGGTGGTGGACGAGAAGTATGGCAAGGCTTATGGCTGGGTGCAGGATCTGGTGGAAAACCAGGAGTATGTCAAAAATCCTGGCGAATTCATGGAAAACGTGCGCATCGACCTCTTTCAGGAAGAGGTCTACGTTTTTACCCCCAAAGGGCAGGTGAAGACCCTTCCGCAAGGGGCCACACCCATCGATTTTGCCTACGCCATTCATACCGAGGTGGGCAACCAGTGCACCGGGGCCAAGGTGAATGGTCGGCTGGTCTCTCTTACCTACGAGCTTAAGAGCGGCGATACGGTGGAGATTATCATCACCAAAGGGCATACCCCCAGCCGGGATTGGTTGGGATTTGTGAAAACCACCAAGGCCCGTCAGCGGATTCGAAATTTTATTCGATCTGAAGAGAAGGTCCACAGTATCGCTCTGGGAAAGGACCTTTTGGAAAAAGAGTTTCGAAAACACAGCCTCAACTTCAACAAGCTCTCATCCAGTGACCAGATGGAGATGGTGGCCGCAGGGTACGGGTACAAGACCGTGGATTCCCTCGTTGAGAATGTGGGTTACGGAAAGGTGACCCCCCGCCAGGTGGTGAACCGTTTTATTCCGCAAGAGCCCAAAGAGGTCAAAAAACAGGAGAATTCCTCCTTTTTTGAACGGATTATGGGCCGCTCCCGCAAAAAGAAGAAGAGTGAAGAAGATTCGGTGGTAGTGAAGGGGATCGACAACATTCTTATTCGGTTGGGCAAGTGCTGCAATCCGGTTCCGGGAGATGATATCATTGGTTACGTGACGCAAGGCCAGGGGGTGACCATTCACCGGCAGAACTGCGTCAATGCCCTTCAGATGAGTCCGGAGCGTTGTGTGGATGTGATGTGGGCCTCGGAAATTGAAGAGAGTCATCCTGTGAATATCGTGGTGCAGAGCCAAGACCAGGTAGGGCTTCTGGCTGAGATCACGTCGGCTATTAGCGTGCATCGGGCCAATATTGTGGATCTGGTGATGATCCAACAGGACGGGGGAGGATATGAGTGCACATTTACCCTGAATGTGAGCGACACCGACCAGCTGAAGAAAGTGATGCAGGCTGTTCGAAAGCTTAAATTTGTCAGTGATGTGCAGCGCCTTGGAGGGTAGTTTTTTAGGTACGGTTTTGAAAAGATAAACAGAGGCCGGGAGTCAAGTATGCTCCCGGCCTTTTTTATGCATTGCGATGAGGGGAATACGCCATCAGGCGGCGTAATCCACCACAACACGATCGGAGATGTGGGCCACAATGTACTTCACCACCTCTTGATGGTCGGGGTGGATGGCATAGGCGGCCAGGTCTTCTTTGGTTTGGTGTGTGGTGGTAAGGACCACATCAAAGGCCGCCTCTGTGGGGTTGAAATTGAGGCCCACCTCGGCGCTTTGCAGTGCTGTAATTTTTGGAGGAAGAGCTTCGAGTCGCTCCTTCATGGTTTCCATGATTTCTTGTTTTTTTTCGGGGGCAAATTCGGGTTTGATTCGAAAAGCGACAATGTGCTTGATCATCATTTTCTCCTTGTCATATCTCACGGGCTCTGGGGTGACTCGATCTTTCTGTTTGGATATTTTTCGACCTGCAGAAAGAGGGGTTCAGATAGAGTGAAAAAAGCCTATCAGGAAGTAGGTTCCCTGTCAGCTCATTTTGATTCTTTAAGAAGAGCTCCTTGCACATACGCTTTTGGATGCTGTTTTATCAAAGGGCCTTCACCCTTTTTTTATCGGTAAAATACTTCATAAATTGCATGCGTTCGTAAACCGTTGGGTCGGTGGTGCTCTCTTGGGCAAGACGGCCCCGAAAGTCTGCAACGGTTTTTATGCCCTTGCTGCCCATCCAACTCTTCAGGGTCTCAATCATCACCGGTAGATGTTTGATTCCATTTTTATAGAGGGTTGAGACCACTTGAACCGCTTGTGCACCGGCAAGAATTTGCTTGATAACGCCTTCTCCGTCGTGAACTCCGGTTGAGGCAGCCAGTTCACACTCGACCTTTTGGGCCATGATGGCGATCCACTTTAGGGAGAGGGCCATTTCAGACGGTGTACTGAAGAGATGAGAGGGGGTTACCTCGATTTTGGTGATGTCAAAATCTGGGCTGAAGAAACGATTGAAGAGGACCAATCCACCGATACCTGTGGTGGAGAGCCTCTGGATCATGGGGGCAAGGTCGGTGAAGTAGTATGATATTTTAAGGGAGACGGGAATGGTAACGGCCTTTAAAATTTGGTCAATAACCTTGAAGTAGAGGGCCTCTTTTTCGTGGGAGGGCTGGCCAAAACGCGTGGGCGAGAAGAACATATTGAGTTCAATGGCCTGTGCACCGACTTGCTCTATCTCTTTGGCAAAGGCGATCCACTCCAGGGAGTCGTAAAAGCAGTTGATGCTGGCAATAACAGGGATGGATACCGATTCCCTGCATCGCGTGATAAGCTCGGTGTATCGCTCCAGGTTGTCTTCTTTGACTTTGTAACCATAGAACTCCATGGGAGTTTGCCGTCCTTTGTAGTCAAACCAGGCCACAGAGCCGTCACTGTTTCGAGCCTCCTTTATCGCCTTGTCCGTTTGGAGGGTGATCTCTTCTTGAAAAAGGGATTTTAAAACCACGGCTCCGGCCCCTGCTTCGGCCAGACGTTTGACACCATCGACGGTGGCGGTGAGGCCCGAGCTGCCTACGATAATGGGGTTTTCAAGGGGAATACCCATATAGCTGGTCGAAATATCCATTGTGTCTCTCCTTGGTTGAGTGGGGTGATGGGAGGATACGTGTATCCGTTGAGGGGTGATGCGTGGGTGCGGCAGAGGGTGTGATATCTCAGCATGGAAATGCCGCATGGCTGGATTGGTAATGGAAATTTTATCATATAAAAAATGGATATGATATAATGAATATAATAAGTTGCCGAGATATGATAGCCGCAGGGGTAAGGTTTTTTCATGTCGGCATTGTGGCTCGAGGGCCGACGTTTCCGGCACAGAGGTGGATTGAATCGGGAAGTCCGGCCAAGGCACAGAAGTTAAAAAACAAGGCCGCCAAGGAAAAGGGCAGGCTTTTTTTGATGGTTTCGTAAAAAGCCCGTTCGCTGTTATAGGAATCCACAATATTGTGGGTGCTGCATTACTGATTTTTTACACTTTCATCTCTTCAGGATGAAGCGTTGTGTGTTGTTGGAAATATTGAGTTTTTTAAGGTGAGAAATTGAGGCGGGCTGCTCGGCCCGTTTTTTTGTATGTATACAAATGATTTCAGATGGCTGTGTACAAATGTGACCTTTGAGGGAAACCTGGTTGGTTGTTTTCACCAGGCAAAGCCATGTGTTTTGTCTCGTCTTTTTATTGTTTTTTATTTTAATATGTTATTTGTGTTGTGCTTGCGTGTGTCTTTAAGGGGAACGCAGATTGAGAGAGTTCAAAAGGTGGTGCATAGACGAGGTCTGAGCCGTACAAACAATTTGACATTACTAAAGGAATGGGGCAACTGAGATAGAATTGTTTTTTTCTACAACCACTGGAGGTTTTGAATGAACCGGAAGTTCTCTTTTAGTCAAGTTGTCAAAGGTGGCATCGTGGTGATGATGGCCTGTCTGATGGCAGCTCCTGTTGCCCTGGCCCGCACATCCAAGCATCCCGATACTCTGGTTGTGGCCACCACCTACGACGCCAAGACCCTTGACCCTTGCATGACCAATGATGTGGCGTCATCCAATGCCATGCGTCAGATCTACAACACCCTTGTTACCATTGATGACAACGGCAGTATCGTAAATGATCTGGCCGAGAAGGTAGAGCGTGTGGATGGAAAAACCTATCGCTTTACGTTAAAAAAAGGTGTGAAGTTTCACAACGGCGAAACCCTGACCTCTGAGGACGCTCTCTACAGTCTCAAGCGCGCTTTTGAAAAAGGTGCTTCTGTACGTCATATCATGGGCGAGATTGACCCCACTGGTTTCAAAAAGGTGGATGATCTCACCTTTGAAGTGAAAACCAAGGAGGCCATGAGTTCTTTTCTGGCTGCATTAACCCACTTTGGCGGTGGTGTTATCGTTAATAAAAAAGCGGTGGAGTCAGCCGGAGACGATTACGGCTTTAAGCCCGTGGGTACCGGCCCCTACAAGCTTGTCAGTTGGAAAAAAGGCGACCGCATGGAGCTTGAGCGTTTTGAAGGCTTCTATGGGAAAAAGCCCGAGTTTGCCAAGATGAGCCTGCGCGTGATTCCCGAGGCCTCCAACCGTACCATCGAGTTGGAGAGCGGTGATGTGGATATTGCCTTTGAGATCTCTTCATTGGACGTCTCCCGCGTGAAGGCCCACAAAAGCCTTCAGCTCATTGAACTGGTGGACAACGCCACCACTTACATGGGCTTTAACTGCAGCAAGGCACCTTACGATAACCAGAAGCTGCGTCAGGCCATCACCATGGCCATCAACATTCCTGCCAGTGTGAAGGCGGTCTTCAGAGGGACAGGTTATCCTGCTGCAGGTCCCATTGCACCCAATGTGAAGTATGCCAACCCCGATCTTCAGCCCTCCAAGGCGGATCTGAAAAAAGCCAAGGCGCTTCTGGCCGAAGCCGGTTATCCCAATGGTCTTGACACCGTTCTCTGGACCAACGCCAAGAAAGTTCGTGTGGATATGGCCACCATCATTCAGGCCCAGCTGAAGAAGATCGGCGTGAATGTAAAGATTCAGGTCCTGGAGTGGGGTGCCTATCTTCAGGGGCTGAAGAACAACGAACATCAGCTCTTTATCGTCGGTTGGACCTGTCAGACTCCCGACCCCGATATGGCCGTGTTTCCCACCTTTCACTCTTCCCAGAAAGGGTGCAACAACTTCGCGCACTTTGGCGATGCTGACGTCGATGCCGTGTTGGACAAGGCCCGCGTCACCGCCGACGGCCCCGAGCGAAAAGCCCTCTATTTCAAAGCCCAGGACATGTTGAAAGAGAAGGCTCCCTGGGTCTTCCTTGCCAACCGCAAATACGCCTACGGGGCTCAGGATTACATCGAAGGGTTCAACCCCAGCCCTTTTGGCTTCCATACCCTTTATAAGGTAAAGCTCAAGAAGTAGATTTCACGGAATCCTTTTGGCTATGAAGGACTCTGGTTCGGCACGTGACTCCTGAAGGATAAGGATCACGTGCCGAGCTGTTTCTATCGGTTTTGCTTTTGGTTCAAGGGGCGGCCTTGTCCGAGGCCAGTCTAATTAATCAATGACCCTCATTCTGCCTTTGGGTGAATCCGTTCAAAAACAACCCGGGCAAGAATCCACAATTGGAGAAGGATGTGTTTGGATATTTTTTGAGGCGATGCGCGATGTTGATTCCGGTAATCTTCGGCGTTGTCTTTATCGTATTTGTGATGCTTTACATGACCCCTGGAGACCCGGCGCGCATGGTGCTGGGAGAGCAGGCTCCCCAGGTGGATGTGGATAATCTGAGGGCGGAGATGGGGCTTGATGACCCGTTTCTTCTTCAGTTTGGACGGTATGTATACAAGGCGGTTGTCCAGGGAGACATTGGTCGTTCTTACATTACCAAACGGCCGGTTATTAACGAGATCATGACCGCTTTTCCCATCACCCTGAAACTCTCGGCCATGGCCATGGGCATCGCCCTTCTGGTGGGGATTCCCTGCGGCATTGTGACGGCGGTGAAGCAGTATTCGATTTTTGACAACATCGTTACCCTTTTTGCCCTGATAGGTATCTCCATGCCGGTGTTCTGGCTGGGCCTTCTTCTGATTCTGCTTTTTACGGTGCGGCTTGCCTGGCTGCCACCTTCGGGCTTTGACTCCTTTGATGCCATGATCATGCCTGCCGTGACCCTGGGCCTTCAGAGCGTGGCCATCATCACGCGAATGACGCGATCTTCCATGCTGGAGGTGGTGCGTCAGGACTACATTCGGACCGCCCGTTCCAAAGGCCAGAAAGAGAGCGTGGTGATCAGAAAGCACGCCCTTCCCAACGCCCTGGTGCCGGTTGTGACCATCGCCGGTATCCAGTTCGGCATTCTTCTGGGCGGTGCGGTTTTGACGGAGATCATCTTCTCAATCCCCGGGCTCGGGCGCTTGATGGTCAGCTCCATTGAAATGCGGGACTACCCCATGGTTCAGGGTGGGGTTCTCTTTATTGCCGTGGCCTTTTGCCTGGTGAACCTGGGTGTGGACCTGCTTTACGCATGGCTCGATCCCCGCATCAAATCCCAGTACACCTAAAGGAGGCCTTGCCGTGAAGACAAAGAAAAATTCACTCTGGGGCCAGGTATTTGTGCGCCTCAAAAAAAACCGCATGGCTTTGATTGGCCTTGCCATTCTCGTGGGGCTGGTGATTCTCGCCCTTTTTGCCGATTTCATTGCTCCTTTTCCCTTTGATGAGCAGGACCTTTTCGCGACCCTGGAGGGCCCCTCAAGAGCCCACTGGTTCGGTACCGATGAGTTCGGCCGGGATATCTTCAGCCGAATTATCTACGGCAGCCGCATCTCCCTTCAGGTGGGTTTTGTGGCCGTTGGTTTTTCGGTTGTGGCCGGAGGCTTTCTGGGTGCCGTGGCAGGATACTACGGCGGCCGTACCGATAACATTGTGATGCGTTGCATGGACGTGCTGCTCTCCATCCCCCAGCTTCTTTTGGCCATCTCTGTGGCGGCCTCTCTGGGCCCTGGGCTTTTCAACCTCATGCTGGCCGTGGGCATCGCCGCCATTCCTCAGTATGCCCGGCTCGTTCGCGCCTCGG
>JAKSCC010000054.1 GCA_022360815.1 Desulfobacterales bacterium | reverse complement strand
TCCGTGCCAAGAGAAAACGGGCAAATCCTAATTTTGGAGCAAAAGATTCAGATGACAGCACGAAAGATAACCATCTTTGACACCACCCTGCGCGATGGAGAGCAGTCTCCCGGCGCCAGCATGAACACCGCAGAGAAGCTGCGCATCGCCACCCACCTGGACGGACTGGGCGTGGATGTGATCGAGGCAGGATTTCCCGCCTCGTCTCCGGGTGATTTTGAGGCGGTGGAGAGCATCGCCAAAACGGTGAAAAGGGCCCAAGTGGCCGCCTTGTGCCGCGCCAGTAAAAACGATATCGACAGAGCGTGGGAGGCGATCAAAGAGGCGGTCAACCCTCGCATCCACACCTTTATCGCCACCTCGGACATCCACCTGGAGTACAAACTCCGCATGGACCGCGATGAGGTGGTGAAACGGGCCGTCGAAGCGGTGAAACACGCAAAGTCCTACACAAAAAATGTGGAGTTTTCCGCCGAAGACGGCTCTCGAACCGACCGGGAGTTTCTCTGCCGCATCTTCGGTGAGGTGATCAAAGCAGGGGCCACCACCGTCAACCTGCCGGACACCGTGGGCTATGCCGTTCCCAGCGAGTTTTCTGAGCTGGTTCGATACGTCATGGAAAACACACCGGGCATGGGCGGAGCAACTTTAAGCGTCCACTGCCACAACGACCTGGGCCTTGCCACGGCCAACACCCTGGCCGCTCTGGCAGCCGGTGCCGGGCAGGCGGAGGTCACCATCAACGGCATTGGCGAGCGGGCCGGAAACACCGCCCTTGAAGAGGTGGTCATGGCCATTCAGACCCGAAAGGGCTGTTTTCCCATGACCACCGGCATCGATACCACCCGCATCCACGCCACCGGCAAGCTGGTGAGCACCATCACCGGCATCATGGTGCAGCCCAACAAGGCCATTGTGGGTGCCAACGCCTTCTCCCACGAATCGGGCATCCACCAGGACGGCATGCTCAAAAACCCCATGACCTATGAGATCATGAAGCCCGAAACCGTGGGGCTCACCACCAACAGGCTGGTGCTGGGAAAACTTTCGGGACGTTTCGCCTTGAGATCCCGCCTTGAGGAGATGCAGTACAACCTCACCGACGAAGAGCTCAACACCGTCTTTGAGAGCTTCAAGGCCCTTGCCGACCGCAAAAAAGAGATTCTTGACGAAGACCTGGAAGCCCTGGTGGCCGACGTTATCTTAAGGGGGCATGAGGTGTACACCCTGGAGTATCTCCACGTCACCTCGGGCACCAACGTCTTTCCCGTAGCCAGCGTCCATTTGGGGGTCCACGGCAAAATCCGCAAAGGGGCCATTGAGGGCACCGGCCCCATCGACGCCGTCTTCAACACCATTGCCGAGCTTGCCCAAAGGGAGCCTGAGCTCTTACGCTTCTCCATTGGGGCCTTAACCGGCGGCACCGATGCCCAAGGGGAGGTGACCGTCAGAATCAAGGAGGGAGATGTTGTTGCCTTAGGCCGCGGCGCCGACCCCGACATCATCACCGCCAGCGCCAAGGCCTACATCAACGGCCTCAACCGTCTGGAGTACCTGAAGTCAAACCCCGTCGGCCTCTCCGACCACATATAGTTTGCAGCCGTAAGCGGCTGCAAAAAACGTTTTCACAACATTTGCTAACGTTGTAAAAAGTCCTCGCAACCTACAAAATGGGCCCATCACGCAAACATGGGGCCACAAAGAGGTGCCCAGACTTTTTGCCGAGCCATCACCAAATACGATAATGCCCACGGCCAATGGCCGTACGCGAATGAAATAAAACAAGGTGCAATCCCATAAAACATTCGCAACCCAGCAAAATCATCAACATGGAGCGCTTAAAGATGAATTACTTCAATACCCTTCCCCTTCGCCTTCAACTGGAACAGCTCGGAAAGTGCAGTTTCATGGACCCCTCTGAATTTAACGGGGTGGAAAAGCTCAAAGGGAAAAAGATCGTGATTGTGGGCTGCGGCGCACAGGGCTTGAACCAGGGCCTCAACTTGCGTGACAGCGGCCTGGACGTCTCCTACACCCTGCGTCAGGCAGCCATTGACGAAAAGCGTCAATCTTTTCTGAACGCCTCTGAAAACGGCTTTTCCGTCGGCACCTACGAAGAGATGCTCCCAAGCGCCGACCTCGTTTTAAACCTCACCCCCGACAAGCAGCACACCAATGTGGTCAAGGCAGTCATGCCCCTCATGAAAAAGGGTGCCTGCCTCGCCTACTCCCACGGTTTCAACATCGTGGAAGAGGGCATGCAGGTCCGCGACGACCTCACCGTTGTCATGGTGGCCCCGAAATCGCCTGGAACCGAGGTGCGTGAAGAGTACAAGCGCGGCTTTGGCGTGCCCACCCTCATTGCCGTTCACGAAGAGAACGACCCCAACGGCGACGGCCTCGAAATTGCCAAGGCTTACGCCGCCGGTACCGGAGGTCACCGCGCAGGCGTTCTTCTCTCCTCTTTCATTGCCGAAGTAAAGTCCGACCTCATGGGCGAGCAGACCATCCTCTGCGGCATGCTCCAGACCGGCTCCATCCTCTGCTTTGATAAGATGATCGAAAAAGGCATGGACACCGGCTACGCCAGCAAACTCATCCAGTACGGCTGGGAGACCGTGACCGAGGCCCTGAAGCACGGCGGCATCACCAACATGATGGATCGCCTCGACAATCCCTCCAAGGTTCGCTGCTTTG
>JAKSCC010000050.1 GCA_022360815.1 Desulfobacterales bacterium | reverse complement strand
ATTGCCTAACAAATCGCTTAAAGGGACGCAAGCTGCTGCGCAGCTTGTACCCTCGCTTCGCTCGGCGCCCATTAGCTCAAACGTTGTGTAATCATTCTTACGGGTTAAACATACCCAGCAGAGCCTGTCCCAAAACTCATATCTACTTGCATGGCCCAATCAAGCTGATAGTATGCATCCGCACTACATTTTAACCAGCCCATGAGGATTACAACGACAGATGGCTCGCGGTTTTATAAAAGGTAACAGGCATCAGATATTCCTCCTTCCGCCCTCGATGGACGACTGGGTTTCATCGGATCACCCGGTTCGCTTTGTCCAGGCATGTTTGGAACAGATGGATTTACGATGTTTCTATGAGCACTATGGCAGCGAAGGTCGACCTCCCTACGATCCTCAAACGATGCTCGGTATCCTGATATACGCCTACAGCAAGGGGATGCGATCTTCGCGTAAAATTTCAAAAGCCTGTGAGGAGGAAGTCCCATTCCGTTGGATAAGCGGCAATATCGCACCTGACCATAGAACCATCTGCCGATTCCGCTCCAATCACGAGAAGGACTTTAAAAAATTCTTCAACGAGACCTTGCGCCTGTGCGCTGAAGCCGATCTGGTCCACCTCGGTAAGATCTTTCTCGACGGGACCAAGATCAGAGCCAATGCGGCTTTATCCGCCAACCACACTTTGGGCCACATCACCAAAATCCTTGAAGAGGCTGATGCCTTTGATAAAGAGGAAGATAAGGCGTTTGGGGAGTCAGAGCGTGGTGATCGCCTCCCCAAGGAACTGGCGGATCCCAAAGAACGGATGAAGCGGATCAAAGAGGCCAAAGCACGTCTTGATAGAGAGCTGAAGCAGAAGAAAGATAAACAGGCTCAACGGGTCAAGGAACATAAAGAATCCGGTCCCAAGCGGGGTCGAAAGCCCAAATCATCGGATGAAGTAACGATCGATAAGAAGGCCAATATTACCGATTCTGAGAGTCGGATAATGAAAGACCGGAAAGGGTTCCTCCAGGCCTACAACTGTCAGGCAGCATGTACCGAAGATCAGATTATTGTAACCACGGATGTTTCCCAGGATGAAAATGATCTCCACCAGCTTGAACCTATGTTGCAAATGACACAATCGACCCTCAGTGAATCCGGTGTTGATGGAAAGATAAAAACCCTCGCTGCCGATGCCGGCTATTTTCGGGATGACCTTGACATTGAAGGCATCGAGAAAAAGGGGCCGGAACTGCTAATCTGCACCAAAAAGAGCCATAAACTTCGGAAAGTACCCAAGGAGAAGGGGGCTCCCAAGGGACGAATACCGAAAAATATTTCAACTCGGGACCGGATGGATCGCAGACTTCAGACACAACGTGGCTACAACATCTATAAAAAAGAAGCCACACCATCGAACCAGTCTTCGGCCAGATCAAACAATGCTTGAACATGGACACTTTTTTACGCCGCGGCCTGGAAGCAGTAAAAAGCGAGTGGACACTTGCGTGCTCCATATCGAATTTGATGAAGCTATTCAGGCACAAGGCGATGGCATAAGGAGTCTTGAGGGAGAAGCGCCCTCTCGAAATTGAATTCTGCCACCTTGTCAAAGAATAAAAGTACAATTCTTGAAACCCCCATCGGAAATTTTCAAAAATGCCCTGCTACCCGACAGGGTATTGAGACAGACTCAAGGATTTTTTTGATTGTTAAGGTGGCGTTGGGAATCCATACGGACGTGAATGAGGACGAAGCAATGGAGATAGAGGGTGGAACCTCCTGGTTTAAGGCTTTCTTTTTGGAGATGGCTCTTTTGACTCTGTGTGGCTTGGAAGGGCGTTTCTTTGCCGATTTGAGCGATGTCATTTTCCGGGCAATCCGTGTGGCGGTTTCTTCTCTGGAAGGTTGATCTGTTTTCGTATATGGAAATGGCAGGGTTGATATTGTGACGTATCGACTCGCTACGAGGAGAACGCTCCTCCACACGCTTTTTTCCGTTGATACGAGAGAATCATCAATGGAGAGGTAAAGTCTCATGCGACTCGGCTCAGAAGGGAAATGCCTTTGACGTGTCGTGTCGCTATCCGCATAACAGTGGCAGAATTTGGTTGGCTTTCATGAAATACAGAGTTGCAATTAACGGATATGGTCGCATCGGTAGGTGCATTTTGCGGGCCCTTTATGAGTCTGGCCACAGGGACGATATGGTTGTGGTGGGAATTAACGAGCTTTCGGACATTGAGTCCATTGCCCATCTTACCCAATACGATTCCACCCATGGTCGATTCAAGGGAGAGGTGCGTTGCGAAGGCCATACCCTTGTGGTGAACGGAGACCCCATTGCCGTCAGTTACCAGAAAGAGCTGTCGCGGCTGGAGTGGGAGGCGCTGGGAGTGGATGTGGTGCTGGAGTGTACCGGCAGTTTTACCCAAAGGTCTCTGGCGGAGAAACACCTTGATGCAGGGGCGGGAAAGGTTCTTTTTTCATGCCCGGCCGAGCCCGATGTGGATGCCACGATTGTTTATGGCGTGAACCATGGGGACCTTAGGGCGGAGCACACTGTGGTCTCCAATGCATCGTGTACAACCAACTGCATTGTACCGGTCATTCGAACCCTTAACGGAGCCTTTGGAATCGAGAGCGGGGTGATCACCACCACCCATGCTGTTATGAATGATCAGCCGGTCATTGATGCCTATCACGATCAGGATTTGCGCAAAACACGCAGTTCCAGTCATTCGATTATTCCGGTGAACACAGGGCTTGCCAAGGGGCTCGATCGAATTCTTCCGGAGCTTGCCGGTTGCTTTCAAGCCCTTGCTCTAAGGGTTCCCACCATCAATGTTTCGGCCATGCAGTTGACCGTTCAGGTGAAAAAGGGATGCCGGGCTGAAGAGGTAAACGAGGTGCTTCGAGCGGCAGCCGAAAATGGCATGGAGGGCATACTTGGATACACCGAGGCGCCTCTGGTCTCTTGTGATTACAACCACGATCCTCGCTCCTCTGTGGTGGACGGTACCCAGACCCGGGTCTCTGGAAACACGGTCAGTGTTTTGGCTTGGTTTGATAATGAGTGGGGGTATGCCAACCGCATGCTGGATACCACTTTGGCACTGATGCGTGCCGGAGCGTAAGCCTTTTCTAAATATAGAAGTGGGTAAACGGGAGTGTGAGTGGGCTGTGTTTCAGTCTCTGTGATGCCACTTTTACTCAAAGAAAAAAGCCCCGGTAGAGTCCGATTGAAAGTATCGGCATGTTACCGGGGCTTTGCAAGGGGTCTTTGTGGAATAGATCACATTGCGCTGCAAGAGGGAAGAGACACATGGGCTCGGGTTAGCTTCCCGTGTATTTGGGTTTTCGCTTCTCTGTAAGGGCGGTGATCGCCTCAAAGAGATCGTTTGAGGGGACGATGTTGGCGCTTACCGAGGCCACATAACGAAGGCCTTCGTCGATTTGAGGCGCGATGGCCCGTCCCAAAACCTCTTTGGAGGCCTGAACGGCAAGGGGGGCCACGTTGGCGATCTCTTCAGCCAGTTTTCGAGCACCCTCCATAAGCGCATCCAGGTCGGGAAAGATTTCGTTGATCAAGTGGATTTCGCGAGCTCTGGAGGCATCGATAAACTTGGCGGTGTAGGCCAGCTCCCGGGTGATTCCCTGGCCCACGATGTGGGGAAGTCGTTGAAGAACGCCCATGTCTGCCACCATACCCATGGCTGCTTCACGCAAGGT
This sequence comes from Desulfobacterales bacterium, assembly GCA_022360815.1. GTDB lineage: Bacteria > Desulfobacterota > Desulfobacteria > Desulfobacterales > Desulfolunaceae > Desulfoluna. The sequence goes on along the minus strand of JAKSCC010000050.1, from coordinate 14,962 downwards.
AAATGAGGCGTCTGCCGTGGCAAGGCGAATATCGCAGGCACTGATAAGATCCAGCCCCGCCCCAATGCATCGGCCTTGCACGGCTGCAATAACGGGCTTGCGGATGCGTTCCACCACGGTCATGGCGTCTTGCATGCCGTGAATTTTACGAAGGAAGGGCCACTTGACACCACCTTTCTGCTCGGTGTTGAGGAGCTCGGGAAGGTGGTTCACCATATCAAAAAGGTCGATGCCTGCGCAGAAGTCGTCTCCCTTGGCTGCAATGATGATGACGCGAACTTCCGGGTCTTCGTCCAGCTCGGTGAAGATTCCCACACTGTCTGTCCAGGCCGGAGGGTTCATGGCATTTTTCTTTTCCGGTCGATTGAGCCACACCGTGGCAACGGCACCCTCTTTTTTTACGAGATAGTATTCGCTTTTCATCTTAAGTCCATTCTCCTTACTTTCTGCTATGATTTAAAACAAATTCCTTTTTTTCGATCTCATTGTGTTTGATTTTCAAGGGCCAAGGCTGCCAAAAATCCGCCGTGGATCGCTCCGTCAAACTTTCCAGGGGTCTTGGCATCTCCCACCACGGTATACGGGATGCCAAGTTTGCCCAGTTGGTTGGCCAAATGGGTGTTGGAGCGGGAACCTGTGGCCAGAACCACGGTGTCAAAAAAGCGGTCTCTCGCCTTCTCTCCCTCCTGCCAGCTCACCTTTTTTTCGGCCAGGCAGGTGACTTTGGCTCCATTGATCAGCTCCACACCATATCGCCTGAGATTGGCCATCATGATCCACTTGGTTGATTTGCCCATGTCCCCTCCCATTTTGGGACCCATCTCAAAGACGGTGACCTCATGGTTGCCGGTGACCAGCCTCTTTTCAAGGTTTTCAAGGGAGTCTCCCTTGTGAAGCATGAGAAAGTGGAGCATCTCTGGCGTTAAGGTCCCTTTGGCGGCAATGTGCATGGCGGTTTCAAGGCCCACGGCACCTCCGCCAACAACAGCCACACGTCGGCCCAGGGGCCGATCTTTTTTGAGGAGGGACCAGGCACCGACAATGCCGGGTGCATCGGCTCCCTCAATGGGAGGAATCGCTGGTATAGCCCCTTCTGCCACGATGATGTGGTCGGGTTTAAGGTTGGTGATAAATTCAGGGGTTACCGGGGTGTTGAGTGAAAGAGTAACACCGGTACGTCGGATCATGGCGTTGTAGTATCTTACAAATTCATTGAGCTCGGATTTGTGCGGAGGGGTTGCAGCCAGAGGAATCTGACCGCCGATGGCATCGGTCGCCTCGGCCAGGTGAACCCGGTGGCCCATTTGTGCTGCGGCAACAGCCGCCTCAAGGCCCGAAGGCCCGGCTCCGGCCACAAGAATGGTTTTGGGGGCCTCGGTACGTTGAATCACCCGTTCTGCCTCAAAGCCAGCCCGAGGATTGCCCACACAGGAGACCGGATTGCCGCTGAATATTTGGTCGGTGCACCCTTGGGAGCAGGCGACGCAGGGGCGGATTTCATCCACGCGGCCCTCTTGGGCTTTGGTGGGCCAGAAGGGATCTGCGATGAGAACACGGCCCAGGTTGACCATATCGCAAGAGCCGTCGTTTAAGATCTTTTCGGCATCAATTGGCGTGGTGATGCGGTTGGAGGCCATCACAGGAACCGAGGTTGCCTGACGCACAGTGGCTGCCAGGTAGGCATACCCTGTTCGAGGCAGGTCCATGGGGAGCTGGGGCACTTTGGACTCGTGCCATCCTCCGGTGACATTTAAAAGGTCAATGCCGCTTTGTTGATACGCCTTGGCAATACGAGGTGTTTCTGCGTCGGTGTTGCTTTGGGGTACAAAATCGTTACCGGCCATGCGTATGGAAAGGGGGACGTCGTCTCCCACAGCCTGGCGGCAGGCTTTGATGATGTCACAGGGAAAACGGAGTCGGTTGTCAAAAGAGCCCCCATAGTCGTCTTCTCTAAAGTTGGTTAGGGGAGAGAGAAATTGGGTAAGAAGATAACCCGCTGAAGCAAGGATCTCCACCCCATCAAATCCTGCCTTAACCGCGCGCCGGGCTGCCAGGGCATAAGCTTCTTGAACGTCCGTGATGTCGTTTAAGTCCATCTCCCTTGGGGTGACCTTTGAATAGGGCGAGAAACGGGGCGATGGTGCCATGGGTGTTTGGCCGTTGATGAGGATGGGGTGGGAATATGCCCCGGCGTGAAAGAGCTGAATCCAGGGAGATGCACCCTGAGAACGGATGGTGTCGGTGATTCCTTTGAATTCATCGATGGCCTCGTCGGTGTCCAGTCCGAGGACGGCAATACCCGATCCGATAAAATCTACCCCCACGGGTCCAACGGTGACAATACCGGCTCCACCTTTGGCAATCTCTTTGAAGTAGTTTTGATAGCGTGCATTGGGTTTTCGGTCCCAACTGTAGAGTAGACCAAGCGAAGGGTAAGCGATGCGATTTTTAAGTGTGAGGCCATTGACAGTGATGGGCGAAAAGAGGGTATCAAACATCGTGCCTCCTTGGCGTGGGAGCGGTTTAAGATGTTCTCTTTCGAGCAGTCGGTCGGGGCGCAAAGGATGAAATGGCCTGAATCTACCATGGGGATTTTGTGTGTGTCTATAAAAGGAGCTCACCTTAGGGATAAAGTGCTCTTTCCGGGGTGTGAAGTGGTTTATAACGGAATGAGATGCAATCTATTCCCAATAGATCAAGAGGTGTCCGTGAGATCCTTCCTGCGTACCTGAACTCGGTCTTCGAACGTGTGCACCTTCAAGGTTTGAAGACCACATACAGTTTGCGGAAAGACTTATTGGGTGCTGCTGTAGGCAGGCAGAAAAAAGATAGGGGTGTCATTAAACTGCTTTTTTTCTGTGAGAATGATTGAAAAAAAAAGACAAATTGGGATATCTTTGGAAAGCCCTTACGGGCAAGGAACTATGTTTTCAAGTGTCCCCTGTATGGACTCTTTTTATAGGAGGTAAGCATGACAGACCCCTGGATCATTCGCAGAATGGAAGAAGAGGAGGTGGCTATGGTTGTCTCCTGGGCGGACCGTGAAGGGTGGAACCCTGGTATCCATGATGGCGTTGCCCTTATTTCGGGAAATCGTGAAGGTGTTTTGGTAGCCGAGGAGGAGGATCAGGTGGTGGGAATGCTCTCTGCGTCCTGGCTTCCAAGCCAGTCGGCAAATCTGGGGCTCTATCTGGTGCGGCCCGACTGCAGAGGCCGAGGTGTTGGCCGTGCGTTGCGGAAGCATGTCGAAAAGAAGGTTTCTGGATGCTCGGTCAATATCAACTGCCCCGAATATTTGGAACCTATCTTTTTACGGAAGGGGTTTGCCCCATTGTATACGGTGGTAAGATGCCGTGGGGATGCCGGAGGTGTTCTTTCTGCTGACCCCTTTCTTATTCCTTTGACAGATGTTCCGTTTCAGCGCTTGGTGGATTTTGACGCCACCTTTTTTTCTGTGAAACGGGAAGCGTTTCTTGCCTCTTGGATTACCCGGCCCGGCGTGATAGCGCTCGGGGTGCTTCAGGATGGGCATCTGGCGGGGTATGGCGTGCTTCGTCAGGCTTGCGATGGTTTTCGTGTGGGGCCTTTGTATGCCATTCACCCCTCCCATGCCTACAGACTCTACAATGCCCTGAAAGCCTATGGGGGCCAGGGTCCCGTTTATATTGACGTGCCTCTGGCAAATTCTCACGCCGAAACCTTTATGGAAACATTTGAACTGACCCCTGGCGAGCGGTGGATTTCCCTTTACAAAGGTGATCCGCCTGCAAGGCCCATGTCTGGACTTTATGGGGTTACCGCCCTTGAATTGGGATAAGGGTGGTTGAACCTGCTTGGGCAGGTGGAAAATAAGGTACCAACAGAAACGCTTCGCGGCGTCCTGATTGCAGGGAAGACGCGAGGCGTTTTTTTGTTATTCCTTCTAAAATCACTTTCTTGATGCCTTTTTTGAAACTGAATTTGAGGTGTTTTATTCCGAATTTCCAAATGAGATATTTCAAAAAAGTGAGGAAGAATTTCATTTTAAAAAAATACTGAAAGAAGACTTTGGCACGCTTTTTATCATCAGTCTTCTTGATGGAAATATTCAAGAGTTTGCAAGGGTTTTCGGCGTGTGAGGGTGTGGTGATGAGGAAGGGGTTTTTGGGTAACACGCCATGTTTCATGATAAAAAAAGAGGCTAAACGCTGTTTTTTTAACTTGACCCTGACATTTGGTGTCTAATATATCAGATATATAAGATCACGCATCACAAAATAGTATGAATGGCGCTGGATAGTCAATTTGACAGATGGTGAGGTACGTAAAATCTCACCTCACAGTAGCAATAGATAAGGTTTTGCCCTTGATTGTGTGTTGTCTTCCTCTTTGTCTTGGTGGGAGCAGAACTCACAAAACTCGGGGCAAAAGACGTGTCGTTTTTACCCAGAACAAGGTGTCCCCTTTTGAAGGCGTGGCCGGGTGGGATGGCTTTGCAGAGTTTGGCGTTTGACTGAGCCTTGCAATCAATCCGGATACCTTGTGACGAACGGGAGGTGAAGAGATGACGTACAAACGTATCTTGGTGGCGGTGGATTCCAATGAGGCCAGTTCCCTTCTTGTGGAAAAGGCCATAGAGCTGGTTTCCCAAGAAGGGGGGGCAATGGCCCTTTTTCATTGCCTTCAGCAGTCCACAGCGGCTGGGCTGGAAGAGCGTGTGGGGGCCTTTACGGAGATGGATCAGGCCGAGGCACATCGAAAGCGTCTTGGGCAGAAAGAGAAAAGGGTGGCGCATTGCCAGGCTTGGCTTGAAGGGCTTTCAGACCCTGCAAAACAAGCGGGGGTGGCAACACGAACCCATGTGGCCGTGGGCAAACCCGGTGAAGATATTGTGGCCTACGCTCGAGACTGGGGAGCCGATCTCATTGTGCTGGGGCGAACCAACCGAGGTACCCTGGCGGATCTTTTGCTAGGAAAAGCCAGTAACCATGTGGTTCATCATGCGACCTGCTCGGTTTTACTTGTACAGACAAGTGCAGGCAAAGAGTAGGCGCATCGAAAGCCTCCGCGTGGATAAGGATCAAAGAGTAACAGCAATGCATTGATATGAGGGAGCTTTAAGGTGGGGAACAATCCAGCCGTAAAAAACAAAATTGAAGTAAAGGACCTGACCAAGCGTTTCGGGGATCTTCTGGTTCTTGACAAGATCAACTTCAGCGTGGCCGAGGGGGAGTTCCTCAGTATTGTCGGTCCCACAGGGTGCGGAAAGACCACGTTTTTGAACCTTTTGTCCACACTCATGCCTTCCTCGGATGGCAACATTTTTATTGATGGAGAGGTGGCCGACCCTACCAAGCACAACCTCGCTTTTGTTTTTCAGGAGCCCACCTGCCTGCCTTGGCGTACCGTTCGTGAGAATGTGGCCTTTGGTATGGAGGTCAAAGATGTTTCTGAGTCGGAAAAAAAAGAGCGTTTGGATCGCATCATGGAGATGGTGGGGCTTTCCGATTGTGCCGATCTCTACCCCAACCAGGTCTCGGCCTCCATGATTCAGCGCATCGCGGTGGCAAGGGCCTTTTCTGTAGACCCCGACCTTCTGCTGATGGATGAGCCGTACGGTCAGCTGGATGTGAAGCTGCGTTACTACCTCGAAGACGAGTTGGTGGCTCTGCAGCAGAAGCTCAAAAGTACCGTCGTTTTCGTTACGCACAACATCGAAGAGGCGGTCTATGTTGCCGATCGCATTTTGGTTTTGAGCAACAAACCCACCAATGTTCGTGCAGAAGTGGTTGTGGACCTTCCCAGGCCTCGCAACCCCATGGACCCCAAATTTGTTGAGATCAGAGAGCAGGTGACTGAGCTGATCCGCTGGTGGTAGCAAGCCGCTTTTGGGGCAATATGCAAGGAGGAGAGGCTTCTTTAAAAGGGGCCTTTGAGAAACAAAAACTGTTGTTATGCTAAGGAGAGTATGATGAGAAAGCTTAGACTGTTGGGCATTGTCTGCCTCGTTCTTCTGGTGAGCCTCACGGGCATGGGCACCGCCTTTGCCAAGAAGAATTTTAAGCTGAAGACCTGCTGGCTCCCTGAACACGAAGCGTTCATGGCCTGGTACATGGTAGAGAAAGGCTGGGACAAGGAAGAGGGGCTGGATATGGAACTCCAGTACTACGATTCAGGTATGGCTCAGCTTGAAGCCCTTCCCTCAAAGTCCTGGCATCTGGGCGGTAACGGCGCGACTCCCCACGTTCTGGCGGGCCTTCGTTACGGCACCTATTGCGTGATGATCGGAAACGACGAGTCTTTCACCAACTCGGTTCTCGTTCGTGCCAACAGCCCCATCTTAAAGACCAAGGGGTGGAACCCCAAGCACCCCGAGGTGTACGGTTCTCCTGAGTCCATCAAAGGCATCACCATTCTTACCACCACCGTCTCTTCTCCCCACTACACCATGAGCTCCTGGCTGAAAGTGTTCGGCCTCAAAGACAAGGATGTGGTTGTTAAACACATGGATCAGGCCCAGGCCATGGCTGCCTTTGAGTCCGGCGTAGGCGACGCCGTTTGCCTCTGGGCTCCCAACATGTACATCGGCATGGATCGTGGATGGAAAGTTGCCGGCAACATCAACACCTCGGGCACCAGCCTTCCCATTACCATGATGGTGGATCGCGGTTTCGGTGACAAGAACCCCGAGATCGTCGCCAAGTTCCTCCGTCAGTACTTCCGCGTTGTCAACCTCATGAAAGAGCACGGTCAGGGTAACTTCGACACCCCCACCTCCAAGCAGCTTCTTGCCGACTACATGCGTTTCTTTGAAGAGTGGGTGGGCACCCCGCTTACCAAAGAGATGGCCATGATGGACATCAAAATGCACCCCGTCTTCACTTTGGAAGAGCAGCTTGAACTCTTCGCCAAGAAGGGTGGTGAGCTCAGCACCGCTGAGATCTGGATGCGCGACATCACCGACTTCTTCACCGCCCAGGGCAAGTTCACCCAGGCTGAGCGTGATAAGGTGGTTGGCAGCGATTACATCACCGACAAGTTCCTGAAGATGGTTAAGACGCCCATCCCCGCATACAACTAGCCTTAAGCCTCAGGAGGTGTCTTTGAGCGTTCTCGGCACGTCTTTTAAAGACACCCCTGACCCAAAGGATCTGATCTGCGCCCCCTCTCCTAACCCAAAGCGGTCAGGAGAGGGGCCACTCTGACACCGCATTTGACTATGACTCGGAGGTTCATTGTCCATGAGTTATGAAGAGGTGAAGGTTACCAAAGAACCATCGATGGTGATCCTTCCAATCATAAGTATCATTGCATTTTTCGGGATCTGGCAGAGCCTGCTCACTTTTGGGGTGGTTCCCAGCTCCCTTCTGGCATCCCCCTTACAGGTTTTAAAACTCTTTTTTGCCAAGTGGACCCAGGTGAATCCCGATGGCGCGCTGCTCTCCACCCACATGTGGACCAGTATTCAGGAGGCCTTTACCGGCTACATCCTGGCGCTGATCGTGGGGATTCCTCTGGGCCTTGCCATGGGGTGGTTCTCCGTGGTAGAGGGCCTGGCCCGACCGATTTTTGAGCTGATTCGTCCCATTCCTCCCATCGCTTGGATTCCGCTGACCATCTTCTGGTTTGGTATCGGTATCCCCGGTAAAGTCTTTATCATCTGGATCGCTGGCATTGTGCCCTGCGTCATCAATTCCTATGTGGGTGTCAAGATGACCAACCCGGTGCTTATTCAGATGGCCCGAACCTACGGTGCTTCCAACTGGCAGATTTTTACCAAAATCTGTATTCCTTCCGCCCTTCCCATGGTTTTTGGAGCCCTTCAGATTGCGCTTGCCTACTGCTGGACCAACCTCGTGGGTGCCGAGCTTCTGGCGGCTGACAATGGCCTTGGTTTTATGATTACCATGGGCCGCCGTCTTGCCATGCCCGACATGGTTCTTCTTGGCATGGCCATGGTGGGACTCACCGGCGCTGTCATCGGCATTGTGATTGATGCTGTGGAAAAACGCCTTCTGGCTGGTATTCGGAGGTAGAGAAGATGTCATCAATAGCCAACGAAACACAAAGCACCACCAAAGAGCGCCAGCCCATTACCGTGATGGGCGTGCTCACCAACAAGTGGTTTCTCTATGCCGTCTCCCTCTCTTTTTTCTTCGGGCTTTGGGATTACGTGGCCTACCAGAAGATTCTGGGAAGTTCACTGGCCCGCCCTCTGGAGGTGGTGGACTACATGGGCTACATGATCAACCACCGCCTGGCCGGGAACTCCTTGTGGGGTCATATTTGGGCCTCCACACGGCGTATTATCATCGGTTTCTCCATCGCTTCGGTTCTTGCCGTGCCATTGGGCCTTATGATGGCGCTCAATAAGCATATCAACGCCATTGTGAAACCCATTTTTGACCTGATGAAGCCCATGCCTCCCATCGCATGGATCTCCATCTCCATTCTTTGGTTCGGCATCGGAGAGCCCTCCAAGGTGTTTATCATCATCATCGGAACCTTTGTACCCTGCCTTTTGAACTCCTACAACGGCGTGCGTCTTGTGGAGCCCGAACTCTACGACGTCGTCAAGGTTCTTGGGGGCAACCGTCGGGACGAGATTCTTCAGGTTTGCTTTCCTGCGGCGTTTCCTGCGATTTTTGCAGGGCTCCAGATTTCGCTCTCCATTGCTTGGACCTGCGTTCTGGCCGCAGAGCTGGTGAGCGCCCGTTCGGGTCTTGGCTATGTCATCATCAAAGGCATGAACCTGGGCCGTCCTGCCATGGTTTTGGGCGGCATGATTGCCATTGCTCTGGCAGCCCTTCTCACCTCACAGGCAGTCGGCCTTTTGGAGAGGGTGCTTTGTCCCTGGAAGCGTGAGATTGAAGGCCTTTAATGGGTATTGAGAGGCTTGGACAGGCTGAAGGTGCTTCGGCCTGTCACACAGGCATCAACAGCAAGGATGGATGAAAAAGAGCATGTCTGAAAACGCAAAAATATCGTGTAAGAACGTCAGCAAGACCTTTATCCAGAAGGGGAACCAGAAGGTTCACGTCCTCGAAGATATCAGCCTGGATGTAAAAGAGAACGAGTTCGTGGTGATTTTGGGGCCTGGTCAGTCGGGCAAATCGACCCTTCTTCGGATTATGGCAGGCCTTGAGACCCCCAGTAAAGGAAGCGTCACCATCAACGGCAAAGAGGTAGACGGCCCCGGCCAGGACCGCGGCCTGGTTTTTCAGAGCTACATGCTTTTTGCTTGGCGAACCGTCATGGGCAACGTGGAGATGGGGCCCAAATTGCGCGGTGTGGGCAAAGAGGAGCGCCGCAAAATCGCCCAGCACTACATTGACATGGTGGGCCTTCAGGGGTTTGAAAACAAGTTTCCCCATCAGCTCTCCGGGGGCATGAAGCAGAGGGTTGGTATCGCTAGAGCCTATGCCAACAACCCCGAGGTGATGCTTTTAGACGAACCCTTTGGTCAGCTTGACGCTCAGACCCGTATCTACATGGAACAGGAGACGGTTCGCATCTGGGAGCAGGAGAAACGAACCGTTATTTTTGTAACCAACAACATCGACGAAGCCCTTTTCCTTGGCGACCGCATCATCTGCATGGAGGGAAAGCTTCCCGGCCGTATTCGAGAAGTGTATGAGGTGAATTTGCCGCGTCCCAGAAAGTTTACCGATATGGAGTTCCTCAAGCTCCGTCATGAGATCACCGAGGCTTCTGAACTGACCCTTTAGGAGTGAAAACGAGAGAGCCCATCTGCAACAGTGCTTACAATACCGCAGATGGGTGCACTTGTATTCGACAGGGTAGGTGATTGTTTTTTTTAGATGATTTAAGTGTGTCGCGCAGAGTTTGACGTTGTCTGCATGGGATAAGGTATCGGGTAATGATTAACATACAGCCTCTGCGCGAGCAGATATACGAGTACATGCGGGATGAGATCAACAAGGGGAACCTTCAGCCGGGCGAGCTGGTCAACACCAGTAAGATCAGCCGAAGCTTAGGGATCAGCAAAACCCCACTTCGTGAAGCGTTGATTCAACTGGAGTGTGACGGTTTTGTGACCATTCTTCCTCGAAAGGGGGTGATGGTCAACCGGCTGACCCTGGCCGATGTTCGGGAATCTTGGGAGATCTGCAGGGTTTTCGAATATGAGATGATGAACAAGCTTTTTGACCATATCGATGAAGACTGCATTGCCAAAATGGAGGCCATCAACAACGAGATGATGGCCGCCACAAAAGAGAAAGACCCCGACCGCTTTTACAGTTTGAATATCGATTTTCACGATGCGTTTCTTTCTCTTTCAAAAAACAGTCAGATGCGCCGCATCTTAAGGCTTATCAAGCAGAGACTCTACGATTTTCTTTCTCGCTCCTGTATCCCGGAGTGGGAAAGTGTGAACTGTGACGAGCATGACGAGTTGATTCGTTTGCTTAAATCGGACGACCGTGAAGCAGCCACTCGTTTTCTTAAAGAGGTCCATTGGGCCTTTGAAAAGCAGCAAGAGCACATCAGGCGATTTTATGAGCAGGCCTCTCCCGAAGAGGGCCTTGCTTTCCGCAATTGACCCACCTTATAAGAATCTTTCCAAAGGTTTGTCTCGGCCTTCCTACCGTTTGGGCCGCATGAAACGGCGCGATTCTTATACGAATCGCGCCGTTCGTGGTTTAGTGCATGTAGATCGCCTTCCCACTTTCTTGACCCTGTATAAGGGTGTAGACCACGCGGGAGCCGTCCTCTGTAAAAATCGTTTTGCCTGGAGCTATGGCAAAGCGGTTTCCAAATCCGGTGGAACCAGAGGGAAGGGTGCCGTTGACTTTGACGGGTGTTCCACCCTCAATAGGTACGCTGTACATTTCGAAAGCACCGGCTCGTTCCTGGCTGGCCACATAGACAACCCGAGAGCTGTTCGGGCTGATTTGAAGTCCCGGTGTGTCGTTGTGAAGGACGATTCCACCGGAGGTGAGGGGCGCATTGAGTCTGACGCTTTGTCCACCGGTGATGGGAACACTGTAGACCTGCCTTGCATTGTAACTTTTGCCTCGTTGATCGTGTTTAATGGTCACATAAACCACATGGCGGCTGTCTGGACTGATGGTGAAATGGGTATTGCACACAACTGATTCTATTGGTGGGGGACTCAGTCTTTTGATGGTTCCGCCTGAAACAGGAACGGCGTGTATTTGAAGATAGTTATGGTAGTTTCGGTCACCAAAGGTGAAGACGAGGGTACTTGAGTCCGGGCTGATGGCAAAGGTGTCGATAATGTTCTTCCCACGGGTTGGAAGAACAAGAGAGGTGGCTGATCCACCGCCGATTGAGACTCGGTAAATCCCTTGAAGTGCTCCTGTTGCATTGTTGGCAAGATGGTAGATAACAAAATTGCCGTTGGGCGTGAGGGTCGTTTTTTTGATGGTTTGCTGACGAGATAGACTCGGGCTGATTCTTTGGGAACGCCTTTTTTGTGACGTGGTAAAGCTTAAAATTTGAGACTGATCCCAGTAGACGAAGTGGGAGCTGTTTTTGGTGAAACGGGCGGTGTAGCTACTCATCTCCCGGGCTTGGTTTGGTGTGATCAGAAAGGGTTTGCCGCCGGAAAGGGTGGTGTGGAAAAATTCATTGAGACCGTTTTTGTTTTTGTCTGCAGCATAAACAACATGGGCCCCGTTGGGGCTGATATAAAAATCACTTACCGAAACACCAGAGGGAAGGGTTTCGTTGATGCGCGTGGGGGTTCCTCCTGACGTGGAGATGGCATACAGGCCATAGGTGGATTGATTCGCTCCTTTAAAAAGATAGAGTACCTTCAGACTGTCGGGCGTGATACGCAAAATGCCATCGGTAAAATGGCCATAATCGGTGAGACGATGAACGTCCCCTGCGGCAGTTGGAGCGCTGTACAGGGCTTTTCCATTTTCATTGGATGCAATGTAGACGACCTGTGAACCATCCGGTGTGAAGGTGATGGCGGTGAAGCGATTAGCCGATGCCAAAAGGCGGGATCTGCCATCGGAAACGGAGACCACTTTAAGAATTTCTCCTGTGCCAGAGCTGGGGGTGGCACGATACAAAATATGGGTCCCATCTGGGGAGATGTACTGATGCGTATCAAGGGGTGTTTCACCCGAGACACTTATCATTTGGGTGCCGCAGTAGACGTTTATTGGCTGTGATCCGTCTTCTGGGCTGGATCCTTTAAAGTGGTGAGGTATGATGCAGGTTTGGTTTAAAGGTTGGTTGGTGATTTCAAGGTTGAAGGGAAGGTTTTCGGAAAGGGCACCTGAAAAAAGGGCATTTCCGTTTTCGGTCACCTCAAGCCTACGGCCTCCTTCAATGGTATTCTCGATGGTGTAGGACCCCTCAAGGCCCTGGGTATGAATAGCCAGGCGGGCAGGTACGGTGATGCAAAATGCAGAGGAGGCAGAAGAGTCGTCGGCATCTCTGGCAGTCAGGGTGTAGGTTGTTCTGGCAACGCCCTGAGTGGGGGTTCCAGAAAGGATTCGAGTGACAGGGTTAAAGGTGAGTCCCTGGGGCAATGAGGGGCTCAAGGTATAGGTGATGGGGTGCTTTCCCTTGGTTGCGGCTGGCAGTGTGAGCTGAACGTTTTGGTAGATGGGAAAGTTATGATCGGCAACAGTGGGAAGCGTGATGGATGGGCCACTGGAGTTGCAGGCTCCAAAGAGAAAGAGAGCCATGAGGGTGCATAAAGTGGAGAGAAATAGTTTCATTAAAAAATCTCCTGACGAAAGTGGTCAATGCGGGCTCGTGTTGTGGATCAGATCCGGTGCCATACAAAAACAGAGTACGAACATGAGAAACGATGCGTAGTGGAAGAGTAAAATCAGTGTGTGGCAATTAGAGCAAAGCCCTTGATGATAGGCGTGAGAGCCCCTTGGCTTCTCACACAACTTTTAACCTGTCCCCCCCCTGTGGATATTGCCTCCTGTTTGAAGATGTTGGGTAAGGGTCGAGATGGTGATCTTGACCGGTGAGTACAACGCCGTGAGGGCAAATATTTATCCTGTCCCTTTCTTGGTGCAGTGCCGTTTGTTTTGCGATTTTTTGTGATGGTCAAGGCGCTGACCATGTATCGCGTTAAATCTCACCATCTCAATGGACATGAAGGGCTTATCATCGGGTACCTGAGTTGGCCTTATGTCTATGATGCGTTGATTCTTCTTTTGTCCAGGGTGTTGAGGTGAGATGGTGTATGTTTCCTGTGAGGGAACATACTCGAGTAGAATATAATATTTCAATGCAAAGTCAATTGTTTTTAAACGTTTTGGGCTGAGAATAATCAGGATCAGTGGAATTGGCCGTTTGTTAAATGCGATGGGCCTGGGGTGAGAGAAAAGGGGCGAAGAAAGATTTGGAATTTGATGTATAGAGAAAGCCCTCTTTGAGAGGAGTGGTTGCTTAAGCAATTTCTTAAAGAGAACAGCGAAAAATAAACCCCCACACCCATGCAGTACGGGTGTGGGGGTTTTTGTAGGCTTTTTTGAGTGGGGCTATAACATTTGACTTACAGGGGTGTAGGGGAGATCAAAGGCGTCGGCTACACCCTTGTAGGTGATGGTCTCACCGACCATATTAAGTCCCAGCTTGATGCCGGGGTTTTCCAGGCACGCCTTTTTCCAACCTTTGTTTGCAATCTCCACCGCATAAGGGAGTGTGGCATTGGTCAGGGCAATGGTGCTGGTGATGGGCACGGCTCCGGGCATATTGGCCACGCAGTAGTGAACAATACCACTTACCGAGTAGATGGGGTCTCCGTGGGTGGTTGGTTTGGATGTTTCAAAACATCCCCCCTGATCGATGGCCACATCAACAATAACCGATCCGGGTTTCATGCTGGAGAGCATCTCTTTTGTGATGAGTTTGGGGGCTTTGGCTCCTGGAATAAGAACCGCTCCCACCACCACATCCGCCTGCGGAATCAATTCGCGAACGGTGGCCGGTGAGCTCATCATAGGGAAGCAGTTTTTGGGCATCACCTCAGAGAGGTAGCGCAACCGGTTTAAATTCATATCAAGAAGGTAGACCTTGGCACCCAGGCCACAGGCCATCTGGGCGGCATTGGTGCCGACAATACCGCCTCCGATTACCACCACCGTGGCAGGTGCCACACCGGTGACCCCTCCCATGAGAATGCCCCGTCCACCTTGTGCTCGCTCCAGATACTTGGCGGCTTCTTGAATAGACATGCGACCTGCCACCTCACTCATGGGGGTGAGAAGGGGAAGGCCCCCTGAGGGATCTTCGATGGTTTCATAGGCGATGGCCACGGCACCGGTTTTCATGAAGCCGCGTGTGAGGGATTCATCGGCTGCAAAGTGCATGTAGGTAAAGACGATCTGATCTTTTCGAATGAGCGGATATTCGGAGGGCTGAGGCTCTTTGACATGCATGACCATGTCGGCCCGTTGGAAAATTTCAGAGGGTGTCTCCACAATTTCAGCTCCAGCCTTAAGGTAGAGCGTATCGGAAAATCCACTGCCAACGCCTGCGCTTTTCTCCACAAGGAGCTGATGGCCTGAGGCGATCATTACTTCAACCCCCGAAGGGGTCATGGCGACACGATTCTCCTCGGCTTTGATCTCTTTTAAAATCCCTACAATCATGAAAACCTCCTCTCTGGCCCGGAGAGCCGTTTTGAAATGGTTTAAAATGTGTTGCTTATGGATTCGTTAAGACTGCGTTTTTTCGTGTTGGGTAGCAATTTCTTTGCCGTTAAAGGGAAGACATATACAAAATCAGGGTGTAGAACGTTGCGTGAGTTGTAAGAATACTTTGAAATCAGATGGTTGTGCGATGAAGTCTCTGGGCATTATTTTTTGATCAGAGAGGGCACTAAAGGGTGTATGGATGGAACGATTTGGGACCACACTATAGTGCTTTTTTGTACCTTTTTTGAGTTATAATAACGGTTTGTTTTGCTGGTGTTTTTTTAGTCCAATGGTCTGTTTTGTGACCACCTTCACGCCAT
>JAKSCC010000139.1 GCA_022360815.1 Desulfobacterales bacterium | reverse complement strand
TCATATTCTAACCTTTTACAACTATTGCACAACGCTTGAGCTTAGGGGCCGCCGAGCGAAGCGAGGGAACTGGGGCGCAGCCCCAAGCGGTCCCTTAAAGCGACTTGTTAGCGCCTTTATATTTTAGATATTTAAGTACCTTAATAAGATAATGTTTGCGATCTTCATTCAAACCAGAGCCAAACTTCAGATGCTTCTTTCCATCAAGTACAATTTCTGTCGTATCATTTTTCGAATAACCTTCTTTTATTGACTTAACAGATTGCCAATCGAATCTACGAGTCCAGCCAAAAGACCCAATTCCAACGAAGACTGAACTATCATTACCTACAGATACTTCAACTTTTCCAATAATTGTCATCAAACTCCATGCACCCAACACTATAGTGCCGAGTAAAAAAGGAACGCCTAATAGTGAGACTCTAAGATCAAATTGACCACTTTTGATTTGGGAGCCGTATATACCCATTAATGCCCCCCCTGACCAAACACACATAAATGGAATAAGAAAAAAAGCTATAGGTGATCGAGTTGAAGCCCCAACAACAATGTTAAACATTCCCCTTTTTAGCCATGCTCCTTTTGGTGGCTCTTCATTCAAAGGATCTGTGTCAAGTGAAGCCATTTCGATAAACTCTGAAATACTAAAGCTTTCATTGCACTTTTCGCAAAAAGCTAAATCTGTAGCTATATTCGTTTGAGAGGAAGGGATTACCTTTGCACAGATAGGACATTTTATTTTCATAAAACCTCACTCAAGAGCTATATTTTAAATTACATGAGACTATATTAAAATCCGTTTTTAATACGCTTTAAACTTTTTAAAGATATCACTAAAATAGCTAACTAAACTTAGAACGACTAACATAGCGCTAACGTTTGAGCTAATGGACGCCGAGCGCAGCGAGGGTACAAACTGCGCAGCAGTTTGCGTCCCTTTAAGCGATTTGTTAGGCAATGATTGCGTGCCAAACTGCCACTTCTAAACCACACCCCTACTCTAAAAATGCTTTTCAATCGGTAGCCAAAGTGAAAATGCTCGAATAACAACCTGCGACGCCGATTCACCGTGCCGCAAATGCTTTATTTACCCGAGAACGCCGAGTCGATTCCCACCCTAAAATTGTTACCGCATAAGGCGGAGCACACCGGAACGAAATGTTTCGAAAGCCCCATTCTGCCACTTAAACTACCGAGTTAAAAAAGAAACCTAAACTTCCTATTGCCTAACGCTTGAGCTTAGGGGCCGCCGAGCGGAGCGAGGGGACTGGGGCGCAGCCCCAAGCGGTCCCTTAAAGCGACTTGTTATACGTCTATTACTTTTAAATTTTTCATCCTCTTAAGAGCGAATGTGCGTTCTTCATTTCGGAGTTCACAGTATCCTCTGACACAAAGAGTAGATCCACCTCCTTGTCTATGTGGAACGCTAACTATTTCAGAGGGTGTTACAGTTCTTGTAATGTACTTTGAATCTGTAGGTTTTTTATAAGAAAATTTGATTTGCAAGCCATCAGATATTGCGTGTTTTATATTCTGAAGCCGTTTTGAAAATGCTGATTCTTTATTTGAAAAATCACCTGAAAAACTCCTACCTCCATGTTGGTCTGAATGACAGTCTTCGCAAAGTAATGTCAAATTTTCAATTTTGTTGTTTCCACCTT
>JAKSCC010000067.1 GCA_022360815.1 Desulfobacterales bacterium | reverse complement strand
TCTCGGGAATCTGGCTTCGGGGTACGGTGGCATCCTCCAGAACCAGAGTGGGTTTCAGCTTGGCCAGGGCGGAAAGGGCTGCCCGCCTTGCTTCCCACACCTTGTTCTTTTCGGCCTCATCCTTTGCCACCTGAATGCGGCTGGCGTGATGCGCCTTGCAGATCGCCTCGATTTTATCGGCATCCTCGGCCACCTCACCGGGGTGACCGTCCACCTCAATAAGAAGAAGGGCTTTGGCTTCGGTGGGAAGCCCGGCCTTGGCGTAATCTTCCACCGCCTTAATGGTGAAGTTGTCCATAAACTCCAGGGTGCACGGAACAATTTTGGCGGCAATGATGGCAGCCACGGTCTCGGTGGCATCGGCCACGCTGTCGTAGACAGCCATCATGGATTTGGCGGCCCGCGGGGGAGGCACCAGCTTTAAGGTGATCTCATTGAAGACGCCCAAGCACCCCTCCGAGGCCACCATAAGGCCCCCGACGTTAAAACCGGTCACACACTTCACGGTTTTGGAACCGGTCTTCACCAGATCCCCTTGGGCGTCAAAAAAATCCATGCCCATCAGGTAATCTTTGGTCACCCCATACTTCAAACCACGAAGGCCGCCCGCATTTTCAGCCACGTTGCCGGCGATAGTGGAGACTTTCTGGCTGCCGGGGTCCGGGGGATAGAAAAGCCCCCTCTCCGCGACGGCTGCCGCAAAATCGGCTGTCACCACCCCGGGTTGCACGATGGCGTACATATCGGCCTCGTTGATTTCGATGATCTTGTTCATGGCGTTGGTGAGAATCACCACCCCGTTTTTTAAAGGAATGGTGCCCCCAGAAAGGTTGGTGCCCGCACCGCGCACCGTCACCGGAATTCCGCTCTCCCCGCACAGTCGAAGGGTGGCCCCCAGCTGCTCAGAGGATGACGGCCGAAGCACCAGAGCTGGCATCACCGGATCCAGCACAGCGGCATCGTAAGCATAGCTCATGCGTGTCACTTCATCAGCCATCACGCCGGTTTCGCCCAAAAGGGCCACAAACTCTTTTTTAAGATTATTCGAAATCATAGAGCCCCTCCCACAGGTTCAAAATGCTTTCATGTTTACGTTGTGATGGGTGCTGAAAAAAACAGACCCGTCCCCTTTACGGGGCATAAAAAGTCGCCTGCAGGCCCAGTCACACGGGCCTGCAGGATACACTTTTCTCTCAAAGAGACAGCGCCCTAAAAGACCGTTGGGAAGAGCACATAGCAGAAGAGGGTGCCAATGGTGCCCGCCATGATACCGTAGAGAATAAGGGGCACCATGGTGCGGCGGATAATAAGCCCCTCCATGCCGACCAACCCCACGGTGGCCGAAGCCGCCACCACATTGTGGACGCAGATCATATTGCCCATGGCGCCACCGACGCCCTGAAGGGCCACGACAATCTCACGACTCGCACCGATGGTGGTGGCCAGGCCGTACTGGAAGTCGGCAAAGAGAAGGTCGGAGACGGTGTTGGATCCGGTGATAAACGACCCCAGAGCCCCCACATAGGAGGCAAACATGGGCCAGGTCTGCCCGGCAATGGACGCCACAGCCTGGGCCATGGTCAGCGGCAGGGAGCTGTATCCCACGGTGTTGTGGCCCGACTGCTTCATGATCTCCACCATGGCCACCGCAAAGAGCATGGCGATGGTGGGGTTCTTCATGCGAATAAAACTCTCTTTCCAGGCACCAATCGCCTTTTCAGCGGGAATTCTGTGCAGAAAGATGGTGAGAAGGGCCACCAGCATAAAGGGAATCACCCCGGGAAGGTAGAGGGGTTTGGTGGCAAAGTTTACGGTTTCGTAACCAAGAATATGGGGAAACTTGATCACCCAGGCTGTCACCATGGCCTTAAAGGGCAAAGAGCCGATACGGGTCAGAACCAGAAGAAGGGCGATCAGCACATACGGCATCCATGCCATAAGCTGGCTCATGTGGGGCTTGATATCGGTATTGCCCGGCTCAATTTCGCCCACCCAATCCTTCTCCCAGGTGGAGCGCTCGCCAAAATCCCAGATCTCATCCGGCATAAAGAGGCCGTTTTTGGCTGCGGCAATCACGATACCCAGGCTCACCAGACCGCCGATAAGAGAAGGGAACTCCACCCCAAAAAGAAAGGCGGTGGAGAGGTAGATCACATCAAAGGTGATGGCGGTAAAAAGGGCAAATTTCCAGACACCGAGCCCCTCTGACCAGCTCTTGTTTTTGCCGAAAAAACGGGTGAGGAAACAGACCACAAAGACAAGAAGAAAACAGGCAATAATGGCATGCGTTAAGGCGGCCCACTGCCCCACATGCTTTAAAAACTCATCAAACGTCGAAAAGCCGGTGACCATCGACCCATCGGCAAGGGCTTGTTCAATGGGGGTTCGAAGGGTTTTAAAACCGAACCACACGGGGGTGCCCACCGCCCCAAAGGTCACGGGAACCGAGTTAAAGATAAGGCAGATACAAACGGCAGCAAGGGCGGGAAAACCCAGCCCCAGAAGAAGAGGCGCCGCAATGGCCGCTGGCGTGCCAAAGCCTGCAGAGCCTTCAATAAAGGCACCAAAGGTAAAGGCGATGATGATGGCCTGAATCCGCCTGTCTCGCGAGATGCCTAAAAAGCCGTAGCTGATCGTCTCCATGGCCCCGCTCACCTGCATGGTATAGAGGATAATGATGGCACCAAAGACGATGATCAGCACATTGATGGCGCTGCCAAACCCCGACAACGTCGAGGCCGCCACAAACCCCAAAGGCATCTTCCAGATGGTCATGGCGATGAGGGCGCAGACCCCCCAAGCCAGTGGCATTGCCTTGGTGGCGGGCCATCTCATTCCCACCATAAAGATAAGAACAAGGGCAATGGGAACAAAGGCGATAAATGCTAATACTCCTAACGACATATCAAATCCCCCTTACTTAAGATTTGAAATGGTGAGCCCGATTCGAAAGCCGGGACATGTTTGTTACCCGCCTTCACCAGCCACAGCCCCAGTGAGGGAGACCCGTAAGAGATAAACGCAGATAAAGCCACAAAACGCTGGGAATGCTACATTTCAAGTTTTATGCCTACAGCCCCGATTTTTCATTTTATCCCCTTGAAACAAGGCGCTACGGGTGAAAACAGGGTGATCCGCCCCTCACGATTGCAACAGACGTTCCGCCTCAAAACAGGCCATCGCTCCCAAAAATCATACGCCCCCCATGCCATCCACTTTTTTACCCAGTTAAATAGAAGGGGCCAAAAGGTCCTCAAAAAAGGACTGTCGCCCACATCGTCAACCATGGGCGCCTCCTCTTGAGACGAAACCCACCACCCCTTCCAAAGTCTCGACCAAAAAAGCATACACCCCTTGAATTTCAATCTTTTCATCAAGTTAAACCAGCACCTATCGCAAACATCTCACTTGACCCAACGTGCCTATGGAGCCTGTCCTCTTTTTGAGACTC
Source organism: Desulfobacterales bacterium (assembly GCA_022360815.1). GTDB lineage: Bacteria > Desulfobacterota > Desulfobacteria > Desulfobacterales > Desulfolunaceae > Desulfoluna. The sequence continues at coordinate 41 of JAKSCC010000067.1, read as the reverse complement.
CGGATGCCCTCAGCTGGCCGTCGTCTCTAAAACAAGAGCGC
>JAKSCC010000337.1 GCA_022360815.1 Desulfobacterales bacterium | reverse complement strand
GTCAGTCTTCAACCTCCCCTACTTTGCTCCCGAGGCCAAAACCTTGGAGACCAGCGACTTCTACGACGGCGACCTCACCCTCTACAGCGAGTTCAACCACCCCTTGGGGTGGAACCGCGCCCAGATTCGCCACTTTCTGGAGAAAGAGTTTAAAAAGCACCCCAACATCGCCCCCATCGTCCATGGCGACCCACCTGTCTTCAACGCCAACCACGCCCCCTTTTTCGTGGCCACATAAAACAAGGGGCCCGGCTCAAATACCGGGCCCCAAAAAGCCTCTTCACACCCGATCAAACACGCTACCACCCATACTGGCAAGCCGTATACTGCGCTACATCATAGCGCTTGACGTGGCCGGAAAACTCCCGTCCATCCGTGGCAATGCCTCGAAACATCTTATCTTTCAGGCTGAGAAACTCTCTGGCCGAAATGTTACCAGAGTAGTTCATAATGGCAGGGCCGTGGTCAGAGTGGTCCAGGTTAAAGATATCGTGTCCCAGCTCATGGTACATCACCCGCAACTTGTCCATATTGGAGAGATAATCCCAGGTGGTTCTCTCAAAAGCGATCTCAACCCGCTCATCATCACATCGCCCATAGGCCAATGCCCCGTAATGGTATCCGTTGTACATCACATCATTTCGTATGGTCAGTGAAATGGGATAGCGGTAGACATAGCTCAAGTCGATATCGTATTGTGCGGCATCCTCGACAAACGCATCCAGCATCCCCCTTAGATCGTTGCCATTTTGAATTCGGTTGTAGTAGCAATCCCCCCCGTGAAGCCCTGCCACATCACAAAGATCTTCGGTGTCACAGGAAGCAAAAAATAAAACCCCAACCATAAGCAAAACAAAATACTTCATACCTGCCCTTTCATTTCTCATGTGGTAAATTGATCTTTCTTTTTCAAGCCGAGAAAAATCGCTACTCGCTCATACTGTGTTCACCCACAAGGAACGCAAAAAGACCATACCAAAGAAGATCGAAAGAGACAACAAGTTGAAATATTTCTCAACATCTCAACTCACTTGATCAGTAAAAATTCTAAAAAAGCACTTTTTGATATAGAGTCAACCGAGATAAAATATGCTTTTCCTTCCTCACAACAACAACCCTGACACCACAGTGTGAAGCACAGATGCACAGGCGGCCTCCGGTGCCATGGGATCACCCACGGTGTAGCGAATTCGAGAGTAGAAACGGCTGGGCCGTTTTTTCAAGGCCACGCCCCCCTTGTGGCTAAAAAAACTGCCCCAGAGCCCGGAGAGAGCCGAAGGGATCACGGGCACGGGGTTTCGAGCAATAATCTTGTCGATACCCTTTTTAAATTCGGCAAGATCCCCATCCCGGGTCAGCTTGCCTTCGGGAAAGATGCAGACCACGTCACCCGCATCCAGCTCTTCGGCAATGCGCTCAAAGGCTCTCTCATAGGTTTCAGGATCTTTTTTTCGAGAGGTGATGGGAATGGTCTTGCTGGTTCTAAAAATATAATTGAGCACGGGGATTTTAAAGATCCCTTTGTCCATCACAAAACGCACGGGACGCCTGCAGCAGCTGGCAATGATCAGGGCGTCCATATAGCTGACGTGATTGCAGACGATCACGGCCGCCCCCTCCTGGGGAATGCGATCCAGATGCCGGTGGTCAATACGGTAGAAAAGATGGGTGATCGCCCAGACGAGACAGCGCATGGTAAATTCAGGAACCAGGGTATAGATGTAGAGAGCCACCCCGATATTCATCAGGGTGATGGTAAGAAAGAGTGCTGGAATCGAAAACCCCAAAAACCCCAGAAAAACCCCGCCAAAAACCGCCGAGCCCACCATAAAAAGAGCATTGAATATGTTGTTGGCTGCAATAATCCGCGAACGGACCTCGGCTCTGCTGCGGGTTTGAACGATGGCAAAAAGAGGTACAATATAGAGTCCTCCAAACACCCCCACCAGAATCAGGTCCAGAAGAATCGGAAAGCTGCCCGAAGCCATGAGAAACCCCACAAGGGTATAGGGAGCCTCACCGGGCGTAAGGCTTCCTGCTGAGGCCAGATGAATCCCGAAAAGGCTCAAGCCCAAAGAGCCAATGGGCACCAGCCCATACTCCACCTTTTTTCCGGAGAGATACTCACAAAGAAGGGATCCCGCCCCGATTCCGATGGAGAACATGGCCAGAAGAAGGGTGGCCACCGACTCGCGGCCGTGGAGCACATCTTTGGTCCAGGCTGGAATCTGGGTCACATAACAGGCCCCAAGAAACCAGAACCAGGAGATACCGAGGATAGAGAGAAAGACCAAACGATCTTTACGGGCGTACCCCAGGGTTTTCAGGCTTTGCTCCCAAATATTGAAACTCACCCTCAACCCCGGGCTGGCAGCAGGTGCCTCGGGTATCTTCCGGCTGAAAAGCCAGCCGCCCACCGCCAGAATCACCACGGCTGCCGCTGGAAAAATCATGGGCCCCTGAACGAGAAGACCGCCAGCCAGGGTTCCCAAAAGGATCGCCACAAAGGTTCCCATCTCCACAAGGGCGTTGCCTCCAACGATCTCTGTCGCTTTTAAATGCTGAGGCATGATGCTGTACTTCACCGGCCCGAAAAAGGCTGACTGTGTTCCCATAAGAAAGAGAAGCGCCAGAAGTGAGGCGGTACTCCCGGCAAGAAGCGCGGCTGCACCGGCTGTCATAATTCCGATCTCAGCCACTTTGATGAGTCGAATCAACCGCCCTTTTTCATACTTGTCGGCAATCTGGCCTGCCAGTGACGAGAAGAGAAAAAAGGGAAGGATAAAAAGGCCAGCTGCCAGATTCATCAGCACACTGGTGTTCCCCGCGCCGGTGGCTCGAAACGCAAGAAGAAGCATCAGCACGTTTTTAAAAACATTGTCATTAAAAGCTCCTGCAAACTGGGTCCAGAAGAAGGGAGCAAAGCGCCGGGTAGAGAGAAGCGTCATGGGGTGTTCCTTAAAAAAAGAGTGTGTGTCATCTGCTGTTTGTCTTGTTCATCCTGGGTCTTATCAAGAGCTGTGCCAAAAAACGCATCACGCAAGAAACATCTTCACATTCAGGGTGTTGTCCGCAAAAAACACCTTTTTAACCTCGCCACCAACCAGCAAGCCCTTGTCATTTTTTGATACTTAGGTATACATTTTTTGAAAGACACTTCACTTTCAAAAAAAGAGACCCTTTCATGCTCAGACTCACCCAAAAACAGCGCCATTTTTTTGATCTGGTCCGCCAGGCTGTTCGTGCAAACCCCTTCAGCCAAAAGCGAGAGGCCATTGATCGCTCCATTGCCGGCTTCTTCAATGCCAGCAGAGAAGAAGCCCTGATGCGAACCACCCATGAGGTGGCCCAACGCAT
>JAKSCC010000148.1 GCA_022360815.1 Desulfobacterales bacterium | reverse complement strand
GGTGGTAACGGCCAGATACTGATTGCCATCGTGAGGAACCAGATTGGATAGGGTAAGGCCGGTTCCCTCAAACACATCAAAAAGAGCAGGCAATACCGCATGGTCCTCAAGAATATGATCGTCGCCAAAGACCAAAGCCAGGGCCGCGTCATCCAAAAGGGTTGTGAAAAACAGTTGCCGGCCCACCTGATCGTAGAGAAGGGCCCGTTCCCCATTTGCCGTCAGACCCAGATAGATAAAGGAACCGGCCGAAGGGGCCTGAGCCAGAACAAAGCGATCGGCGTTCACATCGTACCAACCGGCCACCGTGTTGCCATCCCCATCGGAAAGACCCTGAATCACCAAAATGGGGTCGGCATGTATCCCCTCACGGGCCACCAGATCCCGAATATCCCTACGCCAAGTGTGATGCTCCACACGCTCGGGTGTTTCAGGCAGGTTTTCAGGTCTGTTGGCATCGTGAGAGGTGTGCTGCGCCAGATGAACCAAATCGGGCCGTGCCACCACGTCACGATTCGGATGGGCCTCAAGCCAAGATTGGGTCACCCCGGTCAATTGGGTATCCCCGCTGCTCTCCAGACGACGCAATTCTCCTGTAAGGGTTTCAAAGATAGGATGCTCACCCATGCTGTAAAGGCGCTGAATCTGGCCGTATGCATCGATGGTTTGATCATCACCACGGCCCTGCTGGCGGTAGACCGTCTGATCCGATTCCGAATAAAAGAGAGCAATATCCAACCCACCCTCGGTGTCCAATCCCACGATCTGCAAATCATCGGGAATGGTTTCCATGCCCGGAATCACCACCTCTCGAGTATCCCTGTGAATCCAAACCCTACGGGTGTCGCTGATGATGGTCACCCAGGCATCCACACCGGTGCTTCGAAAGCGGCCCGTCCGCAAAGTCGCACCAGAAGAATCCTGATCCCAGGAGATGAGGTGCACCACTTGGGGCAACAGATGGAAGGTCCAGTTTACGGCCAGCGCGTCCCCGGTGCTGAATTGGGTTACCAAACTGGCGTCCCCCATGACCGTGGAGAGCTTCAACCCCTGATCGGTAAGACGATAACGACGAACGATGGTCCCTGAAGTGCCGGTTTGAGTCTGTTCAAACAATATTTGGTTGCCATCGTGCCAAACGCGAGAAAGGCGAGAGGTGTCCCCATCCGAAGAGGCCACCATGGCGTAACGGTTGCCCAAAAGGTGTGTGGTGGGGTCGACTTCCCAGATTTCCAACTTGCCATTTTTGGCGGCTGAAAAGATCAGTTTGCCATCCACCAGATCCAAAAGCTGGAGGTTGGCGGTCATGGAGGCACTTCCCAAGTCCACGTAACGAATCACCTGATCGTCCTTATCGTACCAGGCATTGCCGATGCTGCGACCCCCCACCTCATAGTTGGTGACCTCCATAAACCGACCGGGAAAAGTGAGCCCCGATAGATAGGTGAGCAATCCTTCTCCACGGGCAGCGGCATCCACACTCACCAGGTTAACGGTGCGGGTGGCTGTATCCACAGAAAAGATATCCCGAGCATGATTCACCACCAGAATTTGGTTCTGATGCCCGGGTGGCGGCACCACCAGGTAACCGCCCACACGAAGGTTTCCGTATTGAAAATGAGCCCCTTGGTATTGCAGGTTGGTGGTATCCAAAATCCAGGTAGACGGAGCATCGCCCTCGTCATGAAGGGTGAGCCAAGAGCCCTCGTTTAAGGCCACCACATACTCCCCACCCTGACCATAAAATTCATAGTGGATGTGGCCGCTGTGCTCATCTGGAAAATCCGGCATAACCAGGGTTCGGCTCTGGGCATCCAGCTTCACATTCACCGTGGTCGTGCGATACGCCACCTCATTGATCTCATGGAGAATGTATTCACTGGGAAAGACATAGAAGTCGTAATCAAAGAGATAGTTGTTTTCCAGGCGTCGCAGCACTTCAAAACCGGCATCGTACCGGGATGTGGCTCCGGGTAGGGTCTGCCAGCTCAAATCGGACATATGGACTTCAGGGGTGCCGGGGAGCACCACCATGTTGGTATTGGGGGCGATCAAAGAAACGGAGTCTGCATACCCCAATTCCGTGCGAATGTTGAGCTGGGCGTCTTCATTTTCCTGAGGAATATCCGAAGCCCAGAAAAAATAGTTGATCTTGCCAGACCCACTGGGACCATGGGTGGTCTGGCTGATGTATTGGTTGCCGAAATGGACCCTGTTTGCCCTGAAATCCACCTCGGTGACCACGGCACCGGATCGAGCCACCAGAATGGGATTACCCCCATTTTCCCGGTATTCAAACCCATTTCCTGCATACCCATCGTCAATGGCCTTGAAATAGGTACCGATGGCATCGGCTTTCTGAGCAATGGCCGCGTAATTTTGTGCCAAAGCCGCCGCACCAATGCCCAGCCCTGCCACAATCACGCCCACACCGCCCAAAATCGCTCCGGCGGTTCCGGCGGCCGTGGCCACTGCCGTGGCCCCAACAGCCGTGGCAACATCTGCGGTAATGGAGATCCCGATACCAGCTCCGGAGAGCACCAAACCCGTGGCATCAAAAGCCAACTGGGTGCCAAATACCGCCCGTTGAGCATCGTTTTCCGCATTGGCCAGTTGGATGGAATCCAAAACCACATTGGCGGCCATAAAGCCGGCTCCCACCACCTCCCCTGCATAGGTGAGAGCATGGGCGGTTTTAGAAGCGGCCTGAATGGCCTGGCTTCCGCTTCGCATGAGGGTTCTGACCAGCTTAACGATTTTAACGGTATCCAATACCGCCCCAAAGGCCACTTGG
>JAKSCC010000279.1 GCA_022360815.1 Desulfobacterales bacterium | reverse complement strand
GGCAAGGCTGGAACGAAAGGTGTACGGAGAGTCTTTGATGCCTTCTTTTGGATTCTTTGCCGTGAAATCGCCACGTAAAACAGTTCCTGCTGGTAATTTTAAGGGAAGATCCATGGGAAAGAGGCGATCCACCTGACGGGTTTCAAAGTGGATGCGATAGGTGAGGGTGCCCCTTACCTTGACCGCGCCTTTGATGCCAGGCGGTGTGGCACTTGCCCGCCAGCTTTGGCCATCAAATTCCTGAAAGACAATACCTCTGAAGTAGCGCTTTTCTGGTGCGGGGATCTCAGAGTCAAACGAGACACGAAAAACGGGAACATTGCTTCGTGCCAATTGGGAAACACTGCCGGGCGAGAGGGTGTTTGAAAATCCTGAAGTGGCAGACTTTCTGGGGGTAATGCCGAAAAGATTGCCGTCGATTCGAGGGAAGAAGAAAAAGAGAACCAGGGTGAGGGGAATCGCTTTGGCGGTTATTGCGCTGGCAATTTTCAGGGCCTCGTTGATGGTGCTTGCCGGTGTATTGACTCGAATGAGAACCGCGGTGATGTGAATCATGGCGGTGACCATGTAGAGGGTCATCATCAGAGATGCAGAAAAGAAGAGACTGGAGACCACCATAAAATAGGCGATGAAAATGGAGATAAAAAGGTCTCTCTCGTTACGTATTTCAAGGGGTTTTAAACCGGCCATGGTGCAGAGAAGGCTGGCTCCAAAGGCGTTATCCACAATTCCTGCCGATGAGATAAGGACGCAGGCTATCCCCAAAAGGGTTAGAAAAAAACGGGTGATGGGGCGGGGCATGGGAAGCCCTTTGACTTCGGCTGCGATGCTGTAGCCCCAAAGAAGAAAACACCAGAGCGGAATCCAGAGGGGAATGGCCGGGATATGGGGAATAAGTCCGGCCACCAAGGCTGAGACAATCCATGGGATGGATCCCAGGACCAGCGTTTCACGCGGGGGGCGCCCTTTTTTTTGTTTTTTTTTGAGTGCAAATAGTGTCATGGGCCGGCCTCTGTACTTTGCGGCATCATGGCAAGGGCTGTGAGACATTGATCGCGGTGGGCAACGCCAGATCCCTGTTTTGCGGGAATGGTAAGCCCGGGAAGCATGAGTCCAAAAGTTTTGCTCTGCTGGTAGGCTTGGGTGATGAGAAAGCAGAGTTGGGAGATGCGCTTTTCATGGTCTGTGGTGGTAAGGTCTCTCCAGTTGATAAAGACAGGAGGTCCTTGTTCGGCCTCAAACGTTCGTGTCCAGAGCCCCTGGCCTCTGGCAAGGGTTTTCCAGGCAATGCGGTTTATGGGATCACCTGGCCGGTAGGTGATGAGCTCTCGAAAGTCATCGCTTCCCGGATCATTTGAGGTGCCGTGGCCTTCACTTTGGCCCTTTTGGTGTGTGGCAACAAAAGGGTGAGGCAGGGGCTCGGGAAAGACCACATAGTCAAAGTCGGGCCGAAGCACCACCCAAGTTCGAAAAAGCCCGAAAGGGTATGTGGTGGAAAGAATAATACGTTGGGGCTTGAATTTGCCGCGGGTTTTGGTTTCAAGGCAGACCCTGAAGATGACGGTTTCTTTGTGAGGTATGTCGTGGGTTGCCTCTTTTTGACCAGGAAAACCTGCGGTGATTTTGTACCGGGTCTTGTGGTGGGATTTGATGGCAAGGTGAAACCAGATTGTTTCGCCAGCAAAAACCGGAGTATGCTTTTGGGAGACCACGGTGAGGTTGGCAAGGTTTTTCTGCGTGTAAAAGGTGGAGACCATGCACATGCTGGAGAGAAGAAATGCGAAGAGAAAGCCCGCATTGTTATTGTAGTTGAGTGACCCAAAGATCATGGCGATTACCACAAGGGTAAAGAGTGCGCCCCGTTTTGTAGGGAGAATGTAAATGCGTCGTTTCTTCAACGAGATGGGAAGGGGCTGCGGCTGCTCTTTGAAGAGGATGTGCGAAAGTTTGGCTATCAGGTCAGACTTCAAGGCACCGGCACCTCCATGAGGAGCTCTTTGAGTTGCTGAAACGAGTACTCTCCCATCGTCTCTCGGCTTTGAAGGCGATGGCTGGCCACAAAGGGGAAGATGGCTTGAAGGTCTTCGGGAATCACATGATCTCGTCCGGCGAGAAAAGCCCAGGAACGTGTGGTGTGCAGAAGGGCCAGCCCAGCACGTGGGGAGAGGCCGTGGGTAAAGTGAATGGAGCTTCGAGTGAATTCCAGCACATCCTGCATGTAGTCGTAAAAGGTTTCAGAGACATGCACCGCGGCAATTTGTTCTCGAATGTCCATGACTTGTTGGGTGTCCAGCACCGGTTCAATCTCTTCGATAACTGTTTTACGGTTTCCGGTCTCAAGGAGTCGTCTTTCCGCCTTGCGGTCTGGGTAGCCGATGCTGATGCGCATGAGAAATCGGTCCAGCTGGGATTCGGGAAGCGGGTAGGTGCCGGACTGCTCCAAAGGGTTCTGGGTGGCGATGACAAAAAAGGGTTTTTCTAATGTGTGGGTTTTCCCCTCCACGGTGACCTGCCACTCTTCCATGGCTTCAAGAAGAGCACTTTGGGTTTTGGGGGTAGCCCGGTTGATTTCGTCGGCCAAAAGAACCTGAGTAAAGATGGGGCCTTTATGAAATAAAAAACTTCCCGATTCTTGATGATAGATGGAGACACCGATGAGGTCTCCGGGAAGCATGTCGCTGGTGTATTGTATGCGGGTAAAAGCGAGTCCGAGGCATTGGGAAAGCACTTTACCAAGGGTGGTTTTTCCGATTCCGGGTCGGTCTTCGATCAGAAGGTGTCCTCCGGCAAAAAGGCAGGTGAGGGCGAGCTTTACCTCTTCGGTTTTGCCGAAAACAACCTGGCTGATGGTGTCGGTGATCTTTTGAAAGGCTTTATCCATAAAGGACTCCGTTTTGTTCCTCGGGTTTTATGGTGGAAGGTGTTCTATGGGGTGATCGTTTCAGCCTATAAAAAGGGTTGGGCTGCAAAGGCGGTAAACCAGAAGGGATGCACCTTTTTATACAAAGACCCAGGTACCCCTGTGGGAAGGGTACCCGTCATATTGTAGGCTAAAATACAATGATACGTTGTTGACGCATGGGAGTCAATCGGTTGGGGGTGCAAAGCCCTTGTTTGGAGGTCGCAGGGGGTGTGGTATGGTGCATGTAAATTGGTGAGGTCCTGACTGGCCTATGAAGAGGAAATGTTTGAGAGAGTGCGGAGGCATGGCGCTGATGAGACGAATGGTGTTGACCGATTTTGATGGAACCCTTTTTCGAAGTGATCGTACGGTGGCGCAAAAGGATATCGAGAGCCTCAGGCGGTTGGGCGAGAAAGGGGTCATTCGAGTGATTGCCACAGGTCGCAACCTTTTTTCATTCATGAGGGCGGCTCCGGCAGATCTTCCCGTGGATTACTTGATTTTTTCGACGGGGGTGGGCATTGCCCGATATCCAGAGCCAGCCTCCAATATGATTCGGGAGTCCCAGTTGAGTTGTGAGGCGTGTCTTCATATTAGAGAGGTGTTTGATAGGTTTGGGCTGGATTACATGGTGCATGACACCATGCCGGAGAACCACCGGTTTGTTTATCAGCGTCACCATAAGGATAATGAAGATTTTCAGACGCGCCTTTCGTTTTATGAGGGTCTTGCATCTCCCATAACAGATGGGTTTCAAGGGCCGGCATCTCAATTTCTGGCTATTACCCATGAAGAGCGAGGCAGCGTTTTGTTTGCGGAGGTTGCTTCTGTCCTGTCGGAGTTTACGGTGATTCGAACCACCTCTCCTTTTAATGGGGTTAGTACATGGTTGGAGGTGTTTCCCAAGGGGGTCTGCAAAAGCGATGCAGCCTCGTGGCTGGCCCAGGAGTGCGGAGTGCCGGTCTCCGGTACCATGGCTGTGGGAAATGACTTCAACGACGAAGATCTTCTCCATTGGGCCGGTCGAGGCTTTGTGGTTGACAACGCCCCTGAAGAGCTGAAATCTCATTTTGAAGCCGTGGCTGCCAACGATTCGTGCGGGGTTTCCGAGGCCATTGAACTTTGGGTTCCTTGAGGAGGTATGTGTTGTTTAATTGTTTGTTATTAAATAGGAAAAACAAAAGCGTCCTGTGGCGAAAAAACACAGGACGCTTTTTTGTTTGCACAAGGACTCTTGTTCAGAATAGTGAATGACGAAAATGTAAAAAATTTATATAAGGTTTAAGAATTGATCGAAATTTAATTAAAATATTGACATATAAACTATAACTCTCTTATGAATCGAAGCTGGCGGTATTGTAAAAATGATGTCCCTGGAGAAATTGTCTGCCGGGCGGACTCCTCTTTGTGGAGGGGAGATGAAAGTTCGCGTCGGGTGCCTTGAAGGGGGCCGTACCGACTTTTCAAGGGCATCAAAAATGGTGAGTCTGTAAAAAAGTGCGACCTCCACGCCATCCTGGGAAGAGAAGGGCGTAAACTCCAGATGGTGGGGGCCTGTGGTACAGTTTTTTACGGAATCATCAAAAATGCATCAAAATTGGGGAGTGTTCATGAATCAAGTAACAGGTATCTTCAAACGCATCGCTGAGGGAAGCCTTGTGCTTCAGATTTTGATCGGAATCATTGCTGGAGTTCTTCTTGCCGTTGCTTCGCCGAGTGCAGCAGGCTCTGCTGGCCTTTTTGGAAGCTTGTTCGTCAAGGCCCTGAAAGCCGTTGCACCCATCCTTGTTTTTGTTATCGTTGCTTCATCCATTGCAAATCAGAAGAAGGGCGCACACACCAACATGCGCTCCATTATCGGGCTCTACCTTGTGGGAACTTTTATGGCGGCCCTTGTTGCCGTTGTGCTGAGCTTTCTCTTCCCCACCACCCTGACTCTGGTGGCCACCAACACCAGCGCAACCCCCCCCGATGGTATTCGTGAGGTGTTGAACACCCTGCTTTTCAAGATTGTGGATAACCCTGTCAATGCGCTGGCTAGCGGCAACTTTATCGGTATTTTGGCTTGGGCCGTTGCTTTGGGCATCGCCTTTCAGCACACAGGTGAGGCCACAAAAACGTTCTTGAGCGACGTCTCACATGGCGTTTCTGCCATCGTAAAGCTTGTTATCCGGTTTGCCCCTCTGGGCATCTTTGGTTTGGTGGCCAAGACCATCTCTTCCACCGGTTTTTCTGCTTTGGCTGGCTACTCGCACCTGCTTCAGGTGCTTCTGGCTTCCATGATTCTTATTGCACTTGTGGTGAATCCGGTCATCGTCTTTTGCATGACCCGGAAGAACCCTTATCCTCTGGTGCTTACCTGTCTTCGTGAAAGCGGTGTGACAGCCTTTTTCACTCGAAGCTCAGCAGCCAACATTCCTGTAAACATGGATCTTTGCAAGCGCCTTGATCTTAACGAAGACACCTACTCGGTCTCCATTCCTTTGGGTGCCACCATCAACATGGCTGGAGCTGCCATCACCATCACCGTGATGACTCTGGCCGCGGTTCATACCCTTGGGATTCAGGTAGACATCGCCACAGCTCTTCTTTTGAGCATCATCGCCTCGGTCTCTGCCTGCGGAGCTTCGGGTGTTGCCGGCGGATCTCTTCTCTTGATTCCACTTGCCTGTAGCCTCTTTGGTGTCCCCAATGAGATTTCTATGCAGGTGGTTGCCGCAGGTTTTATTATTGGCGTGATTCAGGACTCTGCCGAGACCGCACTCAACAGCTCCACCGACGTGCTTTTTACCGCAGCAGCCGATGCCCACAGCAAGCTCTCCGAGCCTGTGGATGTTGCTGAAAGAGCGTCTGCCGCCTGATTAGTGTTTTAAGGTTAAAAGAAAAAAGCCCGGCTTGCAGATGTGAAAGCATGCAAGTCGGGCTTTTTTGTAGGTGAATGCCCGAGAAGGATTTGGGACTCGATGCGCCTTGGATGGCATTCACGCGGGCGGGGTTGGCGCTTCCAACGGCACCGCAATAGAAGAGTTTTTTTGCGGAGTTTTTTTCAAAAAAAGCGACCCGCCGGAGGCCAAGCTGAATATGGTATGGATTACAGGACCAGCTCCTGAATAAAATCGATGAGCTGGTTGAGGTTGCCGCAGGCTCTCACTTCGTGGCAGTGGGCCTTGTAGAGGTGCATCTCTGAGTCTCCGTCGGACCAGAATTTCTCCTGCTCGGGGTTGAGCCAGATGATGCGCCTGCATTTTTCCCTGAGTTGGCGCAGGATGTGGTCCTGGGGGTTTTGGTAGTTGGAGCGGGCGTCTCCGATGATGATGAGGGTGGTTTTTTTGTCGAGATCCTGAAGGTGGTTGTTTTTGAAGTTTTGAAACGCCATGCCGTAGTCGGTCTGGGCGTAGTAGTTGATGGGGGCGTCGTTCATGATGGTTTCGATGGCATCGTTGACCTCTTTCTCCAGAAAGTGGTGGGTCACCTCAGCCAGCTCCGCCACAAAGATAAAGCTTTTGACCTTGCTGAAACACTCCTGAAGGGCGTAGAGGATGTTGAGCATAAAGCGGGCCGTGGCCCAGACCGAACCCGACACATCGCAGAAGACCACAATTTTTCCTTTTCGCAAGGGTTTGTCTTTACGAATGATCTCAATGGGCACCCCTAAGTATTTTCCGGCCCGTCGAAGGGTTTTTTTGACGTCGATCTCCCCTTTTTTGGCCACCGAGTAGCGCAAGGTGGCGATCTCTTCAAGCTTTCTCACCAATTGATTGATCACCTCTCGCACCTCATGGATCTCTGTATCCGAAAGGGACGCAAAGGGGATCTGGCCGATCTCGTCGTAGTGCTCTTCATTGTGAGCCACTGTTTTCAGCCCGGCGTTTTTGGTTTTTGGCTCTGAGGTGAGGATCTCGTAGGCCGTGTCAAAACGCCGGTTAAACTCGTCTTGAATACGGGCGGTAAGCTCGTCATGGATCACCGCGTGGTTGCCTCCGAGAAACTGCACCACATTGTCCCGCATTTGGTTGATGGTGAGCATCACCTCAAGGCGGCTGGAGAGCTGGGTCATGTTGGAGCGAAGACCGGTTGCCGCCTGCTCCTCCTGGGTATGAAGGCGGTTGATGAGGTCGAGGTAGTCCATGGGGCGGCCGTCTAAAAAATCGAGAAGGGCCGCGCGCATGGCATCGTCTTCAAGCTCCATCTCTGAAAGCATCTGCTCAAGAACCCTGTCGAACCCTTCGGCCTCTGGGGTGCTCTCCATGGCCTCGGAGAGGTCGTTTTGCATCTCATGGAAAAAGAGGTTGTAAAGGCGGTCAAAGCGGTCTTGGTCCCGGTGGCTTTTGGCAAAGTTGGTGCGAAGGACCGTG
>JAKSCC010000202.1 GCA_022360815.1 Desulfobacterales bacterium | reverse complement strand
CAAGCATCGTCCGCCATTCAAGAGGTCAATGGGAATGTGAACGAAAGCTCTGTGAAAGTTCGAGAAATCAACGGTCATATTGGTGATGTAAATGCGACTTTTGAAGGGATATCGGAGTCGAGCCAGAAGATTTCGACCCATGTTTTCCAGCTTAAGGAGATGGCCTCTACTCTGCACGACATGGTGAGTACTTTTAAAGTGTAGTTTTTTTGCATGAGCAGCTAAATTTTTAAGTTAAGAAAGCACGATTTGCAGGCGTGGGAAACGTTTTGATTGGGACCCCTATCTTTTGCAGCGGCCTTTTTTCATGGCTTACCATAAGCAAGGTGAGTTGGTTGGAATCCACATGCTGTTGAATGAGATCTGCCAGTCGAATTTGCCATGATTCATCAAGGGAGGCAAACGGTTCATCCAAAAGAAGAAGCTCGGCGTCACAGGCCAGGGCACAGGCAAGCCCTGCACGTTTTTTCATGCCTCCGCTCAGTTCGCCGGGTTTTTTAGATGCTGAGGATGAAAGCCCTGTCTTTTCAAGGAAAAAACGAGCTGCCTTTATGGGTTTGCAGAGGGTACCCCGCCCTGCAAAAAAGCAGATGTTCTCTTCTACCGTAAGCCAGGGCAGAAGTGTGGCATCTTGGAAGGCGTAGGCGATTTTGTGTGTGCCCACGCGGCAACTGCCACAGGAGGGAGGGAGAAGCCCTGCAACCATGTGAAGGATAGAGCTTTTTCCAATACCCGAAGGCCCACAGAGACAAAGGGTTTTGCCTTTTTCTACTCTCATGGAAAAGTCTGTCACAATGGGGGTATTTCCGTTTTTAAGGGTCACGTGGTCGAGATGAATCATCAGGCTGCCTTTCGAATCTCTAAAGGAGGGGACGATGGGGTGCTGGTTTTCATGGTAAGGGCTGTAGTTTTTAAAGGCGCGATAACTCCAAGTTCAAGAACGAGGCCCAGTCCGATAAGGACCGCTCCCCAGGCAAAAAGGCGCTCCATATCAAGCATGCGATAGGACCAGTAAATTTGAGCACCGATACCACTTGAAGAACCCAGAAATTCGGCTACAGCCGCGGTTTTCCAGCAGGTACCCAGTGCAAAAGAGAACCCTCCCAGAAAACCAGGAAAGATGCCGGGAAGGATGAGATGACGAAGCACGGCATGGGCTGGAATCCGATGCACTCGGCAGGTATCAAAGAAAGCGTGTGGAATATGCGCGGTGCTTTGGGCCACAACAGCAAAAAGTGGTGGGTAGAGGGTGGCAACAACCACAACAAAGGGAACCATTCCACCGGTGCCGGACCACACCATAAGAAGGGTGATCCATAGAATTGGCGGGGTGGATTGTAAAATGGCGATGGCTGGAGTGATAAAGGCCATGAAAGGGCGCGACAGTCCGGCTGCGATGCCTGTGAAGAGTGCAAGGGCAGTGGCAGCCAAAAGGGCACCGGAAGCTCGAAGAAGGGTGATACTGAAGGCTGTCCAGAATTTTGGTGTGATTAAAAGGGTCCCCAAGCTGTCGATGGTTTTTGCGGGTGTGGGCATCAGAGCAGGTCCCATGTGGCGGCTTAAAATGGCCCAAAGAAACAGGGCCCCCACCAGGCAGAGGTGGGGGAGAATTCGGTTATTTGAAAAGGGAGAGTTCAACATCTTTCTCCGTGAGTTTTTTATCGGGTAAAATGGTCTGAACGTATCGAACCAATTCGCTTTGCACGTCACTGGCCCCTTTGACAAGAAGGAGGTCCCGTGAGAGCGAAGCCTTTACAATTTTTGGCTGAATAAAGCTTTGAAATGACTTTGGCAGAGAGGCGATTCCAATTTCTGGGTTTTGGGAAAGAGCCTCTCCGGCTTTTTTGAGCTCTGCTAAAAGGCTCCGAACCAGTTCGGGCTTTTTTTCTATCAACCGGGTATGGATGGCGAGCCCTGCGATGGGCATGCGCGGTGCGCTGTCTGTGGTTTTTCCATAAAGGCTCTCCACGTTTTCTCCCACGCGAAGTCCTTCAACCTTCATCTGAAGCATGCTCACCAAAGGCTCTGGAACCACAGCACTTTGGATATCTCCCTTTATCAGTCGCATGGCGAGCTGCTTGGGTTCGCCAGGTTGAAACCGAATGCTCTCTCCCTTTTTTACAATAGACTGAATAATGGGAACCGCAGGCGATCCTGTGGGAGCGTAAGCAAGTTCTTTTCCTGCATAATCTGAGAAGTGAAGCGCATGAGGATTCGTGGAGACGAGGTAAAATTTTCGCCATGCGGTCACCGCAAGCAGTTTGACGGGAGCTCCGCGAAGAGCCGCTTGAATGAAATCTTCGGTATGCCCCAGCCAGAGGTCTCCTTTTCCAGCCAAAACCGTTCCTCGAAGGTCGTCGATGGTTTTCCATACCTTTACTTCCAAGTTGCAGTGATGAAGAAGCTTCCCTTGGGTGGCCGCATACCACAAGGGGATCTGAGGGGTGGTCGCAAGGCCCGAGGTGTAAAAAGTAAGGGTTGGGAGATTGGGGTTGTCTCCTAAGCGAATGCTTGAATCTTCGGCCTGACCCCTGAAACCAAACCAGAGAACAAGGCCGAAGAGAAGCATTGCAACGACGAACAGCGCTGCTCGTTTAAACTGCATCAGAACTCCATTTTCCATTGGGCGTAAACACGTAAACCTCCCTCATTGAGGTCGATACCTCGTGAGGTGGAGAGATGGTTTCTATAGGTTTTATCCAGAAGGTTGTCCACACCTGCGGTAAGAATATGACGGGTTTTGGCTATTTTTATTTTGTATGAGCCTTTGAGATTGACGGTGGCCCAGCCAGGAGTCTCTTCTGTGCTACTGGGGACGCGAGACTGGCGTGCGGCCCAAGTGATATTGGCTTCGGCGTTGAAAGGGCTGGAAGGAGCATACCGGACACCGGCAAGGCCACTCAAAGG
Organism: Desulfobacterales bacterium; assembly: GCA_022360815.1. Lineage (GTDB taxonomy): Bacteria > Desulfobacterota > Desulfobacteria > Desulfobacterales > Desulfolunaceae > Desulfoluna. The sequence goes on along the minus strand of JAKSCC010000202.1, from coordinate 360 downwards.
TGGAACAAAACGTAGGGGTTCGTCATCGGTTTTGTTTTTTCCTCGGGTCCAAGCGATATTTCCAAACAGAGAAAATTCGTCATTTAGCTGCTGGCGCACATCCATTTCAGCTCCGTAGAGAAGGGCTTCCTCCACATTTTCCATGCGAAATTTTTTTGAAGAAATGGGTTTTTCTGTAATGAGATCGTCCACGCTGTTGATGTAAACAGATGCGGAGATGCTTAAAGGGGCTGTTTTCAGATGGAGCCCCGTCTCAAAGAAGAGGGAGCGTTCGGGGTCAAGGTCGGGGTTGCCGTAGATCTCTTTGGGTCCAAGGGCGAGATATTTAAATCGGTCCATAAGATCGGGAGCCCGGTAGCT
>JAKSCC010000105.1 GCA_022360815.1 Desulfobacterales bacterium | reverse complement strand
TGTGCCAGCGGCCTTACGTTTTTTGTGGCCGGGCGTTTTATTCGACCGATTCATCTGATGGTGGCCGGGTTTAAGGATATTGCTGAGGGAGAAGGTGATCTTACCATGCGCCTTCCGGCTGAAAGCCATGACGAACTCGGGGAGATGGCGCGATGGTTTAACCATTTCATTGAAAAACTACAGAAAATGATCAAAGAGGTGGGCCGCAACAGTCAGCAGGTGGATGAACGTTCGGGTGATTTGACAGGTATTGCTGAAAGTCTTTCGGTGGGATCTGAAAAGAGTGTATCCAGAGCATCGGAGGTAGCGGTGGCTGTTGATGGGGTGAGTGAAAATCTTCACAGTGTGGCGGCTGCCATGGAGCAGTCTTCATCCAACACCGCCATGGTGGCCACGGCCGCCGAAGAGATGAACGCCACCATTAACGAGATTGCCATGAGTGCAGAAAGGGCGCGAGATGTCTCTGAATCCGCCGTTTTAAAGACCAGTGCCACCTCAGAAAAAATGGCGGTTTTAGACCGAGTGACGGCTGCTATTGGTACGGTAACCGAAACCATTACAGAGATCTCTGAGCAGACCAATCTTTTGGCCCTTAATGCCACCATTGAAGCGGCCCGTGCCGGAGAAGCGGGAAAAGGGTTTGCTGTGGTGGCCACAGAGATTAAGCAGCTTGCATCTCAAACAGCCGAAGCCACGCAGGATATTCGCAGACAAATCGAAGAGGTGCAGAGCACAACAGCTGTTACTGTGTCGGAAATCGATGAAATTTCAGGGGTCATCAAGCAGGTGAATGAAATTGTCGTGAGCATTGCAAGTGCTGTGGAAGAGCAGGCGGTGGCCACCCGTGAAGTGGCCGGAAACATTGCTCAAGCATCGTCCGCCATTCAAGAGGTCAATGGGAATGTGAACGAAAGCTCTGTGAAAGTTCGAGAAATCAACGGTCACATTGGTGATGTAAATGCGACTTTTGAAGGGATATCGGAGTCGAGCCAGAAGATCTCGACGCATGTTTTCCAGCTTAAGGAGATGGCCTCTACTCTGCACGACATTGTGAGCACTTTTAAAGTGTAGTTTTTTTGCATGGGGTGAAATTGAATGCATAGCAGCTAAATCTTTAAGTCAAGAAAGCCCGATTTGCAGGCGCGTGCAACGTTTTGATTGGGACCCCTATCTTTTGCAGCGGC
>JAKSCC010000153.1 GCA_022360815.1 Desulfobacterales bacterium | reverse complement strand
TAAAGAAGATCACACAGATGCCGCCGATCATCATGGAGATGAGGCCGTTTCGAATGGAGTCGGCACCCAGGGTGGGACCGACAGTTCGCTCCTCGAGGATTTTGACTTCGGCGGGAAGGGCACCTGCCCGTAAGGCAATGGCGAGAACCTTGGCCTCTTCTAAGGTGAAACCACCGGATATTTTAGCTTCACCTTGAAGGATGGGTTCGCGGATGGAAGGGGCCGAGTAGACGTTTTGGTCCAGAACAATGGCAAGGCGTCTGCCCACGTTCTCTTTGGTGATGCGTGCGAACTCACGGGCGCCCAGGGAGTCAAACTTGATAGAGACCTGGGGGTCGTTGTTCATGCGGTCGAAGCTGAGTCGTGCATCGGCGAGGGATTCACCGGTGAGGCGGACCCGCTTTTTCACAAGAATGGGAGTGGAAGAGACCGTTCCAGACAGAGAATCTCGCTGTTTAAGATAGAGGATCTCAGAGCCGCGAGGCGCGCCAGATGCCATGGCGGTACGCACATCCATGCTCTCGTCCACCATGCGGAACGTGAGGGTGGCGGTTTTACCGATCAGGTCTTTGGCGCTTTTGGTATCGGTGATGCCAGCCAGCTGAATAAGAATGCGGTTGTCGCCCTGCTTGCGAATGTCGGGTTCGCTGACACCAAACTCATCCACTCGGTTTCGAATGGTCTCCAGAGCCTGGTCGGTGGCGAGCTTGCGTTTTTGGTCGGCAACCTCCGGTTTCATACCGAGTTTGATGTTGGAAGCGGATCCATCGCCCACCACAGAGACAACTTCCAGCTCAGGAAAATTGTCTGCAATCACCGCTCTGAAAGTGCCAATGTCCTCTGAGGCAAGAAGTCTCAGAGAGAGGGTGCTTGTGGGTTCATCAAGTTTGATGTTGCGGTGCTTGATCGCCTTTTTGCGAAGGGCCTCGCGGATGTTGGAAATCTTGACGTCCATGGCGTTTCTTACGGCGTCATCGGTCTGGACTTCCAGAACAAGGTGCATGCCGCCTTGAAGGTCAAGTCCGAGGTTGATCTTCCGGTGGGGCCACAACGCGGGTTCCTTGGTCCCGTCCATGTACATCTTTGCCGTGGGCATGACTAAAGCGACAGCCACGATGATAACCACAAGAACCGCTGTCAATCTCCAGGATAGATTCTTCAATGGTGCTTCCTCTCTCGATCCGGTTAAACATGTGGGCGCGGGTTAAGGGTCTGCTGAAATTTGCAGGATCGTTAAGGCCCCCGCTTTGGTTTTTCCGGGTGCTCACTCAGGTAAAAGCTGTTTCAGAAATAAAAGAAATAAAAGCACATGGATCGATTGGGGTGCTGCCGTCCATGTGCTTTAAGATCGCATGGGGTTGCCGGATGGTTAGATCTTGGCAGCGATATTGGCTCGGATTACCTTGATGTTAACTTTTTCGGCAATCTCAATGGTGGCGGTGGTCTCGTCCACTTTCACCACGATTCCGTGGATACCGCCTGATGTGATCACTTTGTCACCTTTTTTGATGGCATTGATCATCTCCTGATGGGCCTTGGCTTTTTTCTGCTGGGGACGGATCAGGAGAAAGTAGAAGATGACGAACATTAAAATAAGGGGCACGAAACCGCCCAGAGCGCTTTGCGGTCCTCCGGCGCCTCCCTGGGCTCCCATGGCATAAGCTGTGCTGACCAACATGGTATTCCTCATATGTGGATCAAAGGGGTTGATGGTGGTGGCTTGGTGCAGATGATCGCGTCACCTTCAAAGCCCGGCGAAAACAGAAAAAAATTGTGTTGAGGCCTGTTTTGCCGTGTCGAAAAATAGTCCGCAGGATAGCTTGTTTGCTGATGCGGTGCGGTGCAAAAACGGTGAATGTTTAACCGGTTAGTTGCGCCTTTTGTGTACCCACAAGGGCACACACACAGATACAGTAAAAGAGCCCGTGATGTCAACCAAAATGGGCTTGATCACGGGCTCTTGAAGCGGTTACTCGCAGATGATTCGGCTATCCCCATGGACCATAGAGCGGTTGCCTTCGATGGAGATGGAGATATCTCGCTTGGTTTCGATGTCGAGAATTTCAGCCCTTTTTTTGTTGAGAAGGTAGTCGGCCACGTCTTGGGGAACGTAGCCATTTGCAGAGGAGATGCCGTCTTTTAAGGTCTCCAGGCTAAGTTTCCTGAGAAAGGCGAGGGCCACGGTCTCGGTTGAGAGGATCATTCCCTTGCCCTTGCAGTGACGGCAGGGCACCATGCTTCCAAATTCGATGGAGGGGCGAATGCGCTGTCTGGACATCTCAAGGAGTCCGAATCGTGAGATGCGTCCCACTTTGGTACGGGCCTTGTCTGATTTGAGGTTCTCTTTAAGAGTGGACTCCACCGCGCTTCGATTTTTGGCCTCTTTCATATCGATAAAATCGATAACAATGAGTCCGCCCAGGTCTCTCAAGCGAAGCTGTCTGGCCACCTCTTCGGCTGCCTCAAGGTTTGTCATGAGGGCGGTCTGCTCGATGTTCTTCTTTTGGGTCCCTTTGCCGGAGTTGACGTCGATGGCCACCAGTGCCTCGGTCTGGTCGATCACGATAGATCCTCCCGAATTCAAAGAGACCCGGCTCTCAAAAATGGAAGCGATCTGGTGCTCGAGCTGATGCTTGGTGAAGATGGGCTTGTCGCCAGAGTAGAGCTTGGTGAGCTTCACATGTTTGGGTGCGATCAGGCGGATAAACTCTTTGATCTCTTTAAAGGCGTCGGGGTTGTCCACCAAAATTTCGGAGACATCGGGTGTGAGGTAGTCTCGAATGGCGCGAACGGCAAGGTTCTTCTCTTTGTAGAGGAGGGTGGGGCCAGGGGTGTTGGCGGCCTGCTTGTTCAGATCTTTCCACACCTTGGTAAGATACGTGACGTCTTTGGAGATCATGGTTTTGTTGCAGTTTTCACCTGCGGTGCGGACAATGAGCCCGTAGCCCTCTGCCAGTTTCAATTTGCCGATAATCTCTTTGAGCCTGGTGCGCTCTTTTTCGTCTTCAATCTGGCGGGAGACGCCTCGGTTGCTGCTGCCGGGCATAAGAACCGCATGGCGTCCGGGCAGTGAGATGAAGGTGGTGAGCATGGCACCTTTGCTTCCCACGGGGTTTTTGGTGACCTGGACGATAAGCTCCTGGCCTCGCTTGACGAGTCGGGAGAGATTTTTTTCGTTTTCAGAGGCCTCGCTAAAATAGGAGCTGTGGATCTCCTGCTTTTGGAGAAATCCGTTTCTTTCTCCTCCAAAGTCTACGAAAACAGCCTGAAGGCTGGGTTCAACACGTGTGATAACCGCTTTGTAGATGTTGCCCTGAATGCTTTCTCTGGAGGTGGTCTCCAGGTGGAATTCTTCAAGGCGTGAGTTGGTGACCTTGGCGATACGGCACTCTTCCGGATCCACCGAGTTGATCAGAATTTTACTTGTCATAGTGGTTCAGTTGTCCTTGGCGAACGAATGGGGGGGACCTTTGCAATGCACAGGGCCGAAGGGCTTGCTGCGAGTGGATAATATGGCGATAGAACAGAGTCAGGATGGGAAGCAGGAAGTGGTGCTTTGCTGCTTTCCATGTGTATCTTCAATGCCTCGACTGTTGCCTGCTGCGGGCAGCCGTCTGGCTGGCACCGTGGAAAGCAGAGCCGCATCACGTTGCAGAGCCCGAAAAAGTCGCACTTGCCTGGGTGCTGGCCGAGGTGCGCATTTGCAGGCCTGGCTTTTTGGCCAGGCGGTCCGGTGGTTTAAGGGGTTTCGATGACATCGTTTAAACCATCAGGGCCCACGCATCAGGACCCTGCCCAGGCCTGCAATGGGTTGCAGGCGGCTTCAGTGGTTTCGGCGGCAAAGGCCGAATCGATTGTGAAACGTGTCATCATTTGTGGAAAGAGATGGAAATTGGTGTTTGCAGCATATTTCCCCAGATGCTGCCGCTTGGGTGGGGCGGTTTTTTGTTGGGCCCCAGCTCTCTTGCCACATCCATAGATGATTTTTTCAGGGCCGTCTTCTCAGATCTGTTTGGCATGTGAGTTGACAGACTGTGCCATTCGCTGGCGATTTGTTCCCGCGCTCTTTGCTGGCATGCAAAGGGTATGTAAAAACCATTTGGTTGCGGGTGTCTGTCAGGGGACCCTGATGTGGATGCAATGTGGCTGCGGGATTGATTCCAAAATCAGGGGGGAGCCTCGTTCGCATAAGGGCTCAGTTTGTTGTTTTGGTTTTTTCCGCAGTCCTAATTTTTAGCACATCCGTGCGTACCCCTTTAAATAGGGGATTGCAGGGTACAAGTCAATATGGAATCTCTTGGGATGGTGGCCGGGAGAGGGTGGGAGAACGGCCTTGAATTGCACTCTTCTCAAGGCTTTGGTGGACGGTATGGGGGACGGATATCGTCGGGCTTTTTCTTGCCATTTGGTATGGATTGTGGCATTTAAGTGTGTTTAATTGTGTATGGGATAAGGTCCTGTGTACGGGAACGTCTCTTGTGATTAATATCTTGAAAATAGAATCGAATATACGACACGCACCGGAGGTCAAGCATAGAATGGAAGAGAAATATCTCCCGGGCTCCATAGAGTCCAAGTGGCAGCAGAAGTGGGCTGAAGAGGGCTCATTTAAGGTGGTGGAAGATCCTGATAAAGAGAAATACTATCTGCTGGAGATGTTTCCATACCCTTCAGGGAACATTCATATGGGCCATGTGCGAAACTACACCATTGGTGATGTGGTGGCGCGCTACAAAAAGATGCGAGGCTTTAATGTGCTTCACCCCATGGGTTGGGACGCCTTTGGTATGCCGGCAGAAAACGCGGCCATCGACAACAACACCCACCCGGCAGCGTGGACTTACGCCAATATCGACACCATGAGAGAGCAGCTTAAGCGCATCGGTTTCAGCTACGATTGGGATCGTGAAATCGCCACCTGTACGCCGGAATATTATAGGTGGGAGCAGTGGCTCTTTATTAAGATGGTCGAAAAAGGAATGGCCTACCGCAAAGAGTCTTACGTTAACTGGTGTGAGCCTTGTCATACGGTTTTGGCCAACGAACAAGTGGAAAACGATTGCTGCTGGCGATGCGGCGAGGCGGTTCAGCAGAAAAAGCTTTGGCAGTGGTTTTTCCGTATTACAGATTACGCGGAAGATCTTCTCGTGCACTGCGATGAACTCCCCGGCTGGCCAGACAACGTCACCACCATGCAGAAGAACTGGATCGGTAAGAGCGTTGGGTCTGAGGTTGTCTTTGCCATTGATGGCTCCGATGAGAACCTTTCGGTTTTTACCACTCGCCCCGACACCCTTGCCGGTGCGACATTCATGTGTTTGGCTCCTGAGCATCCCATGGTGGCTTCACTCTCGCAAGGGACGGATCAGGAAGAGGCCGTGGCTTCTTTTGTGGATCGTATTCTCAAGCAGGAGCGTTCGAGCAAAGCCCTTGAGAATTATGAGAAAGAGGGCGTGTTTACCGGCGCCCACTGCATCAACCCCTTAAACGGTCGAAAGATGCCCATCTATGCGGCCAACTTTGCTTTGATGGAGTATGGCACCGGTGCGGTGATGTCTGTGCCTGCGCATGATCAGCGGGATTTTGACTTTGCTCGAAAGTACGATCTGGATGTGGTGGTTGTGGTCTCTCCCGAAGGCGACGTTCTCGATGGGGCGACCATGGATGAAGCCTACACTGGAAAAGGCGTTCTGGTGAACTCCGGCCAGTTTGACGGGTTGGAAAATGGCAAGGCCAAGTGGACCATCACCGACTATCTGGACGAGCGGGGTATTGGCAAAAAGACCATTTCCTTTCGATTGCGCGACTGGGGCGTCTCTCGCCAGCGTTACTGGGGAACGCCCATTCCCATGATTCACTGCGACACCTGCGGGGCTGTTCCTGTTCCTGAAGAGGATCTTCCCATTGTGCTTCCTGAAGATGCTCAGCTTTTGGAATCTGGTGGCTCGCCTCTGGGAACCCTGGATTATTTCAAAAAAGCGACCTGTCCCAAGTGTGGGGATACCCATGCCCGTCGTGATACCGATACCATGGATACCTTTGTGGAGTCCTCTTGGTACTATGCACGCTACTGCTGTCCGGACCACACCGAAGGCATGGTGGATAAAGAGAAGGTCGCTTATTGGATGCCGGTGGATCAGTACATCGGTGGGGTGGAGCACGCCATTTTGCACCTGCTTTATTCCCGCTACTTCACTCGAGTGATGCGTGATGTGGGGCTGGTGGACTTTTCAGAGCCTTTTACCCGTCTTTTGACCCAAGGCATGGTCACCAAAGAGACCCTCTCGTGCCCCAATCACAAGTGGGTTTTCCCCACAGACACCGAGCGCGGAGAAGATGGCAGCGTCACCTGTAAACTTTGCGGCTCTCCCGTTGAGGTGGGCCGGGTGATCAAGATGTCAAAATCCAAGAAGAACGTTATCGACCCCAATGTGCTGTTGGAGCGTTTTGGGGCTGATACCACCCGTCTCTTCTGTCTTTTTGCCGCGCCTCCTGAAAAGGACCTGGAGTGGAACGATGAGAGTGTCGAGGGGTGTTTCAAGTTCATTGGTCGCGTCTGGCGCATGGTAACCGGCAATCTGGAGCGCTTCAATGGGGTGGAGGCTTACAACGGCCCTGCCAAGGAGCTTTCAGGAAAGAGCCGAGAGCTCTACACCAAAATCCACGCCACCATCAAAAAGGTGACCGACGATGTGGAGGGCAAGTTTCATTTTAACACCGCCATCAGTGCCGTGATGGAGCTGGTGAACACCATGTATGCGGTGGATGGTGAAAAAGGGCTTGATATGGGTGTGATGAAGCGGGCCGCCGAAGTGGTGATTACGCTTTTGAATCCTGTGGCACCGCACTTCACCGAAGAGCTCTGGGAGGCTCTTTCAGGTAAAGGGTTTTTGATGGAGCAGCCCTGGCCCGAGTATCGTGAGGATGCCCTGGTCTCGGATGAGGTGCTTATTGTGGTGCAGGTCAATGGCAAACTGAGGAGCAAATTTAATGTGCCAGTCGGGGCCTCTAAGGATGAGGTTCAGGCTGCTGCTTTGGCCGATGAGGCGGTTCAGAAGTTTGTGGAAGGCAAAGAGATCCGCAAGGTGATCGTGGTGCCTGGCAAGCTTGTGAATATCGTGGTTTAACCATGGGGGGCGACCTGTTAGGGTCGCCCTTTTACATCTTTAAGGTGAAAAAACATGATAAGCCGTTTGGGTAGGATGTCTGGGGTAGCTGCGGCTGCCCTTTTTGTTTTTTTTGTTTTGACGGGGTGCGGGTATCAGGTGGTTGGTCAAGGCTCTCTTCCAGAAGGGATTACCGCTTTGTGCGTGGAGGTGCCCGAGAACCGCTCTTCGGATGTGAAACTTGCCCCTGTTTTGGGCGATTACATTGTGGCCCGAATGGTTTCAGGGGGCGTTTCTGCCGGGGTAGGGTGTTCGAATGGGGCTCACCTTTACAGCGAGATTCGCTCGGTGGTCACCTCGACCGTCTCCCGCAACAGTGCGGGTGAGGGGATAGAAGAGCGTGTGGCGATCTCTGGCGTGTTTCGCCTCTCGTCTGTGGATGGCGAAGTGGTCTGGCGAAGTGGTGTGATCACGGGGGATGAGACGTACTCTGTGGTTCCGGGTGGAGACTCGACGCCGGCTCGCGATGCGGCACTGGATGAGGCGGCCGATCGGCTGGCTGAGGCGCTTTGGTCTGCCATGACTCAAAGGTTTTAATATTTTGCGTGGTGGTTTAAAGGCGAGAAATAAAAAAGGCCTTCCGGTATCTCGCGAGTGCTACCGGAGGGCCTTTTGTATCGATCAAAGACGGAGTGCACATGCTTGAGTTTTCTCAAGCATGGCTCGTCCAGGCAGTTTTTTTATGCCTGGGCGCCGTTGACGAGCTTGGTCAGTCTGGAGATCTTGCGGGCGGCGGTGTTCTTGTGAATCACGCCTTTCTTTGCTGCGACATCAATAACAGACTTGGCCGTATTCAGAACGTCAGCCATGTTTTCGGCTTTGGTCTCTTCGGCAGCGCGTACGGATTTGATGGCGTTTTTCATACGGGTTTTAACGGCCATGTTACGGATGCGCTTCTTCTCGCTCTGGATCGCTCTTTTCTTTGCTGATTTGTGGTTAGCCAAGGATTTTGCTCCTTTTTTATTTCGATCATGTGGCCGCGGAAAGAGCCGTGTCGCCTTTGTCTGATTGCCGCGAAGCCCGCCTTTGAATAAGGCAGACGTCTCAGATGGCGGGGTGTATCCGACAGCTGGATTGTGTTTTTTAGCATCCGATAATCAGTTGCGGTGTGGGTCAACCGAATTTCGTCGCAAGAAAAATCGATTGGTCCACGTTGCTCTGCATATTCCCGGAGAGGACGACGGGAAAATCCCTTTTGAAACTGTGTGTTATCGCGATGTGTAAGTTTTAACTCGGTAAAATTATAGTGTTTGGTGGTTGGTGTCAAGTGAAAAGTCGGCTCCCTTGGCTTTGCAAAGAGCAGGGCTTTTCCAAAGGACTTGCCATTCCACGGGCCTTGCTCTAATTATGGAATGAAAATCAAGCACGCGGGGCACAGCGGCACATCTGTCTCTGGCCACCTTCCCCTCAATTGCCAATCCATTGGCAGTCACACTACAATTCGGATCATTCAGCCGCTATGTCAGAAAAAGGAAATGTGACCCGCGCTGCGGGTATTGTTGGAAGTGCCACTCTTTTAAGCCGAATTTTCGGTTACCTGCGGGATATGGTGACCGCCTATTTTTTTGGCGTGGGGCCGGTGGCCGATGCCTTTATTGCGGCGTTCCGTATTCCAAATATGCTTCGTCGGCTCTTTGCGGAAGGCTCATTGAGTATTTCGTTTGTTCCGGTTTTTACCGATACCCTGAAACAAGAAGGAAAAGAAGAAGCCTTTCGCATGGCTGGTGCGGCCCTTCGGCTTCTTTCTGTGATCCTTACCGGGGTTGCGGTGTTGGGGGTTCTGGCCTCTCCTTGGATTGTTTCAGCCATTGCTACGGGGTTTCGTGCAGATCCCGTTAAGTTTGAGCTGACGGTGCTTTTGGCGCGTATCATGTTTCCGTATGTGATCTGCATCTGCCTGGTGGCCCTGTGTATGGGGATTTTGAATGTCCTTGGCCATTTTGCAGCGCCGGCTCTTGCTCCAGTGGCCCTGAATTTGACCATGATCGCCTCCCTTTTTCTGGGAGGATTTTTAACCGACGATGCCCACGCCCGTGCCCAGATTCTGGCTTGTGGGGTTTTGGTTGGAGGAGGGGTGCAGCTGGCGATGCAGGTTCCGGCTCTGGTGAAACAGGGCTTTTCGCCATTTGGTTTGGGGCCTCTTTGGCACCCGGCTCTGAGACAAGTGGGGCGACTGATGCTTCCGGCGGTGTTGGGGGCTGCTGTATATCAGGTCAATATTTTTGTTGGAACAATGCTCGCATCTCTTTTGGAAGGCGGCAGCATTGCGGCGCTTTTTTTTGCGGACCGCATTGTGCAATTTCCCTTGGGCGTTTTTGCGATTTCCCTTGGAACGGCCGTGCTTCCCTCTCTCTCCCGGCAGATGTCTGACGGCGATCTGAAAGGGGTCGCCGAGACCTTCAGCTTTGGTCTTCGGTTCACTCTTTTTGTAACGGTGCCAGCATCGGTGGGTCTTGCCGTGTTACGAGAGCCTATTGTGGATCTTCTCTTCAGTTGGGGCGCCTTTGATGCGCGAGGTGTTTCAATGACAGCTGAAGCGCTCCTCTATTACGCAATGGGGCTTTGGGCTGTATCTTGTGTGCGGGTGACGGTTCCGCTCTATTATGCCTTTAAAGATACAAAAACGCCGGTTTATGTGGCTGTGGCCTCCATTGGGGTGAATATCGTTTTAAGTCTTTTTTTGATGCGCAGTATGGGGCATGCGGGGCTTGCTTTGGCCGTTTCTGCCTCCTCTGTTTTTAATTTTTTGACTTTATTGACTCTTTTGATTCGTCGGGGCATGGTTCAATTGCACGGCAGTGTGTTGGGCCGTTCGGTGGCACGAACTCTTGTGGCTGCCGCACTGATGGGTGGTGCTGTGGTGGCATTCTTTAAAGGGGCAGGATACCTCTGGCCGGGTTTTTCTCCTGCAGTGGGGGCACTCCCAGGTGTGGTGGTGGGTGTGCTCGTATACGGCGGCACTGTCTCTGTTTTGAAAAGTCCGGAGTGTTCCGCAGTAGTGAATCTCATGAAAAGGAGGCGAGGATAATGGATACCCGGGAGAAAATCTGTGTTGGCGTGGCTGCGGTCATCGTCATAGCGGGGCTGATTCCCCTGGCGTGTATGGAGAGGGGGATGCTCGACTTAAGGGCCAAAAAGCAGGAGCTTGGTGTGCTTAAGGTGAAAAATAGCAAGCTTTTCAAGACGAACAAGGTCATGGCACGTGAAATTTTTTTGATTAAGAAAGACCCGTCGTATCTGGAGTATGTGGCTCGCCGTGAGCTGGGCATGGTGGCAGAAGGGGAAGTGGTGGTAAAATTTCATGACAGGGAGAGTGGGTATGGCCGATGGAAGTGATGTCACAAAAACCCTGGCAGAGCTCTACCTTAAGCAGGGGTATGCTGAAGAGGCAAGGGATGCTTTTGCCCTTTTGCGGCAGCGTGATCCCCATAGCCCTGAAGTAGAGCAGGGGTTGGTTGCCGCCCAGGCTGAGGTGAATCGCCTCAAAAGAGACGGGCTTCATGAGATACTTCAAAATTGGCGGAAATGGAGTGAAAAAGTAGAAAGGGATGTTTCGGCATGATGGGTCTAAGTTCGTATGGAAAGTGGATGGGCCGCATGGCGGTGCTGGTTTTTCTTTCGACGCTGATGGGGCTCTTGTTTAATGGGCTCCGTCCTTCGGGAATTCCTCTTGTGGGGCAGTGGGACACCTCCAAAGGTGTGGTGAGCCCCTCTGCTTCAGACGAGGAGATCTCAAAGACAATTCAGAGTGTGGAAGAGGCCAGGATTGTTTGGGAGGCCGGTGCTCTTTTTCTGGATGCACGTGTGATGGACAGCTTTGATGAAGGGCATATTCAAGGGGCCAGGGCCTTTTCTGTTTACGATTTTGATGCGCTTTTGTTCGACTTTCTTGATGCGGTTCCTGAAACCAATACCCCTTTGGTGGTCTATTGCTCGGGTCGGCTTTGCGATGAAAGCCACCGTTTGGCAGGGCTTCTTGAGGAAGTTGGGTATACCAATGTTCGGGTTTTTGCTGATGGATACCCCGCATGGAAGGCCGCAGGCCTTCCTGTTTCCAGTGGCGGTTTGTCGGAAAAGGAGGAGTAAGGCGATGGTGACGGAAAAGGGGTACAAAGAGCACGTGTTGAAAGGAACCGAGTTGGTGTCACGGGTTGTGGTGGGGGTCCTTTTTATCTATGCCGGGTGGGTGAAAGGCATGGATGTTTACGGTTTTTCAAAGACCGTTTACGGCTACGGGCTTTTGCCGGGTGTGCTGGTAAACGGTGTTGCCATTGTCTTGCCTTGGGTTGAGGTGGTGGCTGGGGTGTGCCTGGTGGCGGGAATATGGCCAAGGGCCTCTTCGGGGGTGGTGGGTATCTTGTTGGGTCTTTTTATGGGAGCCATTCTATTCAATATGATGCGTGGGTATACGTTTGACTGCGGTTGTTTTGGTGCAGAGAGCGGAGAGACGGGGTGGGGGACGGTGATTCGCGATGTGGCGATGCTTCTGCCCATGCTGTGGGTGCTTCTTTATCGAGGCAAGCGGTGGCTCTGTCTGGCAGAGCAGGGTTGATTTCCTTTTTAAAAAAAGTCGGCGCCGGAAGGAAGACTCACTTCGTTTCCGACGCCACTTCAACGATACTTATTGAAATAGAGGCTCCTCAAGCTTTTACAACATTGCGTGCGCTGGGGCCTTTGTCTGTTTCGATAATATCAAAGTTGACATCTTCACCCTCAGTGAGGGTTTTGAATCCCTCCATGGTAATCTCTGTGAAATGTACAAAGACATCGGCACCATTATCGAGCTCAATAAATCCAAATCCCTTTTTGTCGCTGAACCATTTTACTTTTCCAGTAGCCAAAACAGATTCTCCTTACTTTGATTCACATCAAGGCGCAGGGTGTGATTCCCTGTACAATTTTCCGCGAAATGGTGTGCTTAATACTTTTAGGTGGTAATAAAGTCAGGTGTAAATCAATTGCTTATAGGCAAGCATGAAGTAGATTGATTTGCAAATCTTTTTTGTGGGAAATGATTGTTTTATCAGGCTGCAAGGCCGATTTGGTGAAATTGTCAATTTCTAAATGCGATAAAAATCTTTAGCGATGAGAAGCTTTTTGTGCTGGGAGCTGTGTGTTGGTTTCCCCTTGAAGGAAAACCCTTTTTAAAAGGGTGTAAGCGGAGGTCTCCCGGCCGAGGCCGGGAGCAGGGGCTGTTTTTTAACTCGGGTGGCTCTTTCAAAAGCCCCAATGCCCCCCAACAGTGAGGCATCTTTGGCGTTTTTAAGCAATCATCCTCGTTTCATTGCCTGGCTTACCGCTTCGTAGAGGGTGCGTCTTACCTTTTTCTCTGCAGGCTTTCCGTGTTGTTTGAGGGTGTTTCGTTTAAGCTGTCGCAGGCGCTGGCGGTCGGCAGAGGGGAATTGGGAGAGAAACGCTTCAAGAGCATCCTCTTCTTGTAGGATGCGGTTGACCCAGACCTCTTCCGGACCTTGAGGGGTCTTCTCTTTTGGGACCACAGCAAGGCCGGTCTCAAGGCGCTTCAGAGTTTCGATAATGGGGTCTGGATCACACTCTCGCATGATGGCCCCAATGTATTGAAGCTGCCTTGCAGACGCTTTGTGAGATGAGATTTCTCGAGCCTCCTTAACAGCCTCGCGGAGTTCATGGGGAATCTCAATGGCGGCCAGCTGCCCCGGGGTGAGTTTCAGAAGCCTTTCTCCGAGTTTTTGAAGGGCTTTGGCTTCGTTTTTCAGGCGGGTTCGACTCTTGTAAAAATCGGGTGTGTTTTCGTTTGTCATTGCGATATCTGTTTTGAATGATGGCTCTGTAAAGAACTGTCTAAAATAAAGCGGCCAGAAGCATCCGGTGCTTTTGGTCTGTCTTTGGTTTTTCCCAAGATTATCATGGATTGGGTGATGCGTCCTTATGGCAATGGTGGCATAGTGTCATAACCTGAATAGGATTTCCATGGAAAAAAGAGTACACGGGCAAAGGGTTTATAAGGGGCCTTTCACCCCTCTCCATTGTGCTTGCGGAGCCTCTTGTGTAGACTAACCCTTGGTTTTTGCAAAGCCACTATCCTTGGCTTCAGGCATAGGTGAGCTTACTGGGAAAGGGTTTTTGATGATTCTGGAAAATGGCGGACGGACGATTCTATCGGTTGATTTTCGTGTTTTCATGGAGAAAGGCCCCAGGCAGAGTCAGGAGGATGCTGTCCTGGCCGGGGCTCGAATTTACCAGAGAGAAAGCATGGAGATCTCTGCTCAAGATCGGGGTGATCCCCTGGCCTTTGTGGTGTGTGACGGCATGGGGGGCCATGCGGCCGGAGAGGTGTGCAGCCAGTTTGTGCTGGATGAATTTAAAAAAGGCCTGACACCTCAGGCGGTCTCAGAAGAAGGGCTCAGTCTGCTTCTGGGTATGATTCAAAACGCTGCCGAGGAGGCGTTGCCGGTAAACAGCGGAACCACCATTGCTGGTGTTGTTTTTTTTAATGGAACGGCTTTGGTTTTTAATGCTGGGGACAGCCGAGTTTATCGCATTCGAGATGGACAAATCAAGCGGTGTTCCCACGACCACTCGTATGTTCAGGGCTTGGTAGACAAAGGCGCTATCTCTGAAATGGAAGCGTTCAAACACCCTTACCGCAATGTGGTGAGCTTTGGCATTGGATCGGCTTTTAGCGAGCTTTGGGGAGAAACCAAGGTCCATGTTGCCTTCTCTGAAATTCTTTTCTCTGATACGTATTTTATCTGCAGTGATGGGGTGTCTGATCTCCTGGAGGATGACGAGATAGAAGCGATTTTAAAACCTGTTCCTTTAAAGGGGGCTTACCGGCTTCGAAGAGAACTGAATCGAAAAGGGCTGAAGGATAATACCAGCTATATTCTTCTCACCATCCGGTAGCGGTACCTGTGCGATATGGCCTTGTAGTGAAAAAAGAGAGAGGCCGTCTTAAAATAAAAACGGTGTATTGAAAGAGGGAATGTTTTGGGGGCGATGCTTCAAGATAAGTTCAAGAAAGTAGTGAAACAGTGTCTGCCCACTTACAAGGTTGTGGGGACTTTGGGGCAGGGTATCCACGGCTCTGTGTTTCACGTTAAAGACAGCTTGAAAGAGAGGGCGGTGAAAGTGGTTCCCATTCATGTGGAGCGCTCCACCCTGTTTCGGGAAGATGCCGATCTGGATTCCAAGGTCTCCCGCGATTTCCATGCCGTTTGCAGCTACTATGAGAAGATCAAAGGTCCGGATGTGGTGACGATTCACGACTTTCACCTTGTGAATAAGAGCATTTCAAGTGGTTATGCCGAAGCGTATCTCGTGATTCTTATGGCCTGTTGCAAAGGGAATCTTCAGGATTTGGTGCTTGCAAAACACCCCATTTCGCCAGAGGAAGCCTTAGGATTTGCATCTCAGCTGGCCCAGATGATGGGGCGCCTCAGCCAGGTCAGTGGCGAGACCTTTCTTTTGACGGATTTTAAACCCTCCAATATTTTAGTAGACCATGCTGGCTCGCTTCTTATGGGGGATTTGGGCGGGCTCAAACGGGTCAGCTCTGTCTCATCGGTGGTTGGCGGGGCTCAGTTTACCCCCAATTGGTCGGCTCCAGAATTGATTTTGAAGGGTGCCCGGCCAGATATTGTTTCGAGTGTCTATTCGCTTGGTTTGGTGATCTACTACCTTTGTGAAGGCCGTCTTCCCCATGAAGAGGCCGATTTTACCGATCGCATAGGCTTGATAAAAGAGAAGGGACCTCTTTTTTCTCGAAGTGACTTGCCCGATGTGTTGGTGAATACCGTGTCTCGGTGTCTGCGGTTTGATCGGGAGGAGAGACTCTCCTCCTTTGAGGCTGTGGCTCGCTCACTTTCAGAGCCTCTTGAGCAAAACAGCACTCCGGAAAAGACGAGTGTGTTTTTTTCCAGTCCACAGAAATGTGAAACACCGTCTGATGCCTTTGTGGAACCCTTTACCGGTATGCGGTTTGTCTGGATTCCTGAAGGGGATCTTGTTTTGCGGGGAAGTGAGCAGAGTTGCCGTGAACACGTGCCGGGTTTCTACCTTGCCGCTACACCTGTGACCCAGTCTCAGTGGCGAAAGGTGATGAGGACCAACCCGTCTCACTTTCCCCGTTCTCCAGAGCACCCCGTGGAGATGGTTTCTTGGAAAGAGGTGGCGGTTTTCTGTCGCCGAATGACAGAGGCGAGCCAGGGAAAATTTCGATTTTTTATCCCCGATGAAGCGCAGTGGCTCTATGCGGCTCAAGGAGGATGTGACGATACCTCTTTTTCTGGCGGTGACGATTTGGATTATTTGGGGTGGCATCTGGGCAACGGGTCGTTTTCTACCCATGAGGTGGGAGAGAAGAGTCCCAACGCCTATGGTCTTTTTGATATGTGTGGCAATGTTCAGGAGTGGTGTGATGGATGCCTTTCCTGTTACCTTACCCCGAAGGTGGGGTCGCAGGATCGGGTGGTGCGCGGGGGAAGTTGGAATCAGAGTGCAAAGCGCTGTTCGCTTGATTCACGACGTGTGATTGCCGGAGGATTGAAGTACAGCAACCTAGGGTTTCGAGTGGCTATGCTCCATCTTTGATTCGGTGGATTGCAGTAACCTGAGAAGCTACTTGCAAAGAGGCTAACCTCTTGCTGATTTAGGATAAAATGGGCTGGAAGGGTGAGTTTTGTTGACTTGGTGAAAATTGTTCACTAAGAATAGGTATGTTTACTCTGCCTTGAGGCAATGACCCTTGTGGCGGATTGGTGCAGTGCTTCTGGGTGGCAGAATGAAAGGGTTTTTTCTTTGTGGGTTCGGCTGCTCGTTAGTGTATGTGAACAGCGTTAATGTGTTTAATAACCCCATTTGGTACTGACGACGGTATGCACTCAAACACCAGTGAGTTACAGTCTCCTGTGGTTGCCTGGGGACGCAGGTATTCGGTTCCGGCGTTGCAGTATGTTATTCGATTCACCCTTCTTATTTTTTGGGGTGTCTATTGGTGGGTTTCGCCTGAACCGTTTGTTATCTCACCTTTTTTTGCTCTTGGGTTCTCGCTTTGGTATGTGGGTTTTCATACGTTTCTCTTTTTCTTATTGCGCAGGAGGGGAAAGCACTGGGGAACAATTTGTCTCTCTATTTTGGCTGACCTGAGCCTGGCTTGGGTGGTGTGGCTCTTTGATCCCATGACCCCACCACCCCTGATGCTCTATACGGTTATTGTCATCGTTGGAAATGCCATACAATATGGCATTCGAGCCTTTCGGATCCTTACGGGGGCGGCTTTGATTATCGCCCCCCTTTCACTGGGGTTGAGGTGGTATTTTATTGCGTTTGAGCCTCTCTCGGGATACCTCTTTTTCCTTTGTTCTACCATCATATGGTACGTCTATAAATTTATCTTTCGAATAGAAAAATTTCGTGAAGAGACCATCAAACGGACCCTCGCACTGGAACAGAGTGAGCACAACTACCGAAGTATTTTTGAAAATACGGGAAGCGGTGCGGTGATTGTGGAGGAGAACCTCATTATTTCCAAGGCCAATGCTCGATTTGAAAAGATGACGGGCTATTCCCGTGAGGAGATCGAGGGGAAGATTCGTTGGATTGAATTTGTGGATGCCGAGGATTTAAAGCGCATGCGTCAAGAGCATAAGAGGCGCATCCGCACGGGCGAGGAGCCTCCGCGGGAGTATGATTTTCGGTTGGTACGAAAAGATGGTGAGGTGATCGATGTTTTTGCCGAAGTAAACTATGAGCCCATTGAGAAGCGGGGCATGGCTTCGGTGATCGATATATCCCTTCGCAAGCATGCGGAGAGGGCCTTGAAGGAGGCCCACGATGAGTTGGAAAAGCGAGTGGAAGAACGCACGGCAGCGCTTATGGAAGCCAATCGTCAGTTGAAGATTGCCAAAGAAGAAGCCGATGCCTCGGGCCTTGCCAAAAGCCAATTTCTTGCCAACATGAGCCATGAAATTCGCACACCCATGAATGCGATTATCGGGATGTGCGACTTGGTTCGTAACACTGAGCTGACAATTCGCCAGAAAGAGTACATCAATATCGTGCGATCCTCTTCGCGTTCCCTCCTTGAACTGATCAACGATATTCTTGATTTTTCTAAAATTGATGCGGGAAAACTTGATCTGGAAACGATCCCTGTGGTGCTTCGGGATGTGGTGGAAGAAGTCTCGGACATGTTTCTCGAAAAGAGCATGGGCAAAGAGCTTGAACTGATCATTGATATTGATGAATCGGTACCTCGTAAAGTGATCTCAGATCCTCTGCGTCTGCGACAGGTGCTTGCCAATCTCACAGCCAATGCCTTTAAATTTACCCATCGTGGGGAAATTTGCATCGCTGTGGTACCGGAATATGTGGACCAGAAGGCTGCCACTCTCAAATTTACTGTACGGGATACCGGAATAGGGGTCAAAGAGGATCAGAAAGAGAGGCTTTTTGACGCCTTTGCACAGGCCGATGGCTCCACCACGCGAAAGTATGGCGGCACCGGTTTGGGCCTTGCCATCTGCAAGAAGATCGTGGAGATGCTGGGTGGCAAAATATGGGTTGAAAGTGAATGGGGAAATGGTTCTGCCTTTCATTTTACCGTGGAGGTTCGCCTGATGCCCGATGAGGTGCGGCAGTCGGGAATGGCTCTGCCGCCAACGTTGCGGGGTAAAAAAGTGTTGGTGGTAGATGACAACCCCTCCACATTGATGATTCTCAAACGCTACATGGATTCGTTTGGTTTTCGAACAGAAATGGCCAATACAGCGGAGAGGGCTTTGCAACTTCACGAACGAAGCCTTTCTGTGGATCCCTTTGCACTTGTTGTGATGGATATTCGACTGCCGGGAATGGACGGTGTTTCGGCTATCTCTGATCTCAAGGCTCAATGTCCGAATGCAAAACCGGTGGTGATCTGCATCAGCGCCTACGGACGGGAAGACGAAATTGAGAAGGCAAGGCAAGTGGGGGCTGAGAGCTTTCTGATGAAGCCCATCAAGCAGTCCATCCTATTCGATACCATTATGGAACTCTTTGGGTTCAAGGCGGTACGGCAGAGCAGCCCTTCAACAGGGCTGGCGTCTGGTGATGAGTTTTCCAATTTAACGCTTCTTTTGGTGGAAGACAATCCCATCAACCAGATGGTGGCCAAGGAGATTTTAAAATCGGCGGGCATTACCGTTGAGACGGCAGAAAACGGGCGGGAGGCGGTGGATAAGGTGGCCTCGGGAGATCGTTACGATGCGGTGCTTATGGATGTTCAGATGCCGGAGATGGATGGTCTTGAAGCCACACGTTTGATACGTCGCAAACTCCACAAAGAGGAGCTACCCATTATCGCCATGACCGCCCATGCCATGTACGGCGATAGAGAGCGATGCCTCGCTTCGGGCATGAGCGACTACGTGCCCAAACCCATTGATCGCAACGAGCTTTTTTCTTCATTGAGGCGAAACATCAGCAAGCTTAGCTGCGAGTTTTCTCTTTTTAGCAGTGGCGTAAAAGAGCGCGCTGCTTTTTGCGAAACCACAACCCACTATATGCTTCCAGGGGTCAATGTCTCTTCTGGATTAAAGAAAGTTCAGGGGCAGTGGGAGCTCTACGGACTGATGATTCAGGATTTTATATCGGAGCATCGAGGTGTTACAGCAGAGATGGGGGCATGCCTGGATACCCATGATTTTAATGGCCTTGCCCAAATTGCTGCGGGGCTCTCCAAAAGGGCGGTTACTATTTCGGCACTTCATATTGAAGAGTGGGGGAAGGCCATGGCCGAAGCCGCTGCCGATAAAAACATCTCCCGGTGCCGTGAGATTCTTTTTCCACTGGAGGAGGCCATGGGTGAGCTTGAATCTTCAGCGCTTCAGCTCGTGGTGGAAGAGAGGGGAGAACAAGGTGAAAAGACGAGCTTGTCCATGGATCTTGAAATGGGACCCCAACGTCTTTTTGAATTGATTCAGCAGCTGAAACAGAATCTTGAAGAGGCCGATCCTGTGGGCTCGAGTCGAGTGCTTGAGGAGATGGCAAAGGGCTTCTCTTTTTCAGCGGTGAGTACCGAGTGTGAAGGGCTTAAACAGAGTCTGGATGAGCGTGTTCGAGAGTACAGTTTTGATCAGGCGGTCACGGTATTAAATCGTCTTGACGGCAAACTCAAAGGAGCGTTTCCCATTCCATCTTAGCGAAAGACGCCTTTTGAAGGCGTTTGGGCGTGTTACCGGTATCTTCCCTGGGGCGTTGTGCGAGAGACGAGGCGTTGAACGCATGGCAGAACCATGACGCAAAAAAGCAGTGGGAATAAGCGGATGACGGCAGAACTGAATGAGCGAAGGGTGTTGCTGGTGGACGATACCAAGGCCAATATCGATATTTTGGTGGAGGCTTTGAAAGATGCGTTCAGGCTGGGGGTGGCCATGAACGGGCTGCGTGCTTTGGAATATGCACGTGCAAACGATGTGGATCTGATTCTGCTTGATGTGATGATGCCAGATTTGGATGGTTTTGAAGTGTGCCGTAGGCTAAAAGAGGATCCCCATACCTGCGAAATTCCTGTGATTTTTATTACGGCAATGGATCGACCGGAAGATAAAACCAAGGGGTTTACCCATGGTGCCGTGGATTATATCACCAAACCGTTTGATCTTGCAGAAGTGCAAGCCAGGGTTCGAACTCACCTCACCCTTGTGGCGGCCCAGGAGGCCTTGAGGGTGCAAAATTTTTCGTTGGAAGAGAAGGTGCGTGAGCGAACGCAGGAGTTGGAAGAGACCCAGCTTGAGATCATCAATCGCCTGGGGCTCGCTTCAGAGTATCGGGATGAAGGCACCGGGCAGCATGTACAGCGTATCTCTGAGTACTGTCGGCTTTTGGGGCGGGCCGCAGGGCTTCCCAGTGAAGAGACCCAGCTTATTGCTTTGGCCAGCACCATGCATGATGCTGGAAAAATAGGTATCTCAGATTCCATTCTTCTAAAGCCGGGCTCCCTGACAGAGGAGGAGTGGGAAGAGATGAAACGCCACTCAGAGATCGGAGGAAAGCTTTTATCGGGAAGCAAATCCAAACTTCTTCAGATCGCCGAAGAGATTGCTCTCACCCACCATGAAAGATGGGATGGAACCGGGTATTTTAAAGGGCTCAAAGGCGAAGAGATTCCCCTTCATGGGCGCATTGTGTGCATTTGTGATGTGTTTGATGCCCTTGTCTCTGAGAGACCTTATAAAAAAGCGTGGTCGGTTCATGATGCCTTGGCTGAGATTGATGCGTGGGCCGGTCGTCAATTTGACCCCTGGTTGGCTGAGCTTTTTGTGGGCCTTGAGGTGGATCTGCAGCGTATTGTGGATGCCATTCGAGAAGAGGAGGGAGGGGAAAGCCTGGATGCCGATGCCGGGTAGAGAGGTGACAAGGTTTACTTTTGTCCTGCAGCCATTGTATGAAAAAGGCGTAACTATGAAGGCATGCTGAGTAGGTACGAAAAGATCAATGAAACAGTGACCCAGGGAGCCCATGAAAACCTACCTCTTTTACGATATTGAGACCAGCGGACTGAACAAGTCCTTTGACCAGATTCTGCAGTTTGCAGCCATTCGAACCGATCTGGAATTTAATGAACTGGAGCGCTACAACATCACCGTTTCGTTAAGACCCGACGTGGTGCCTGCGCCCATGGCCACCATTACCCACCGAATCGGAATTGAGTCCTGCATGTCGGGTATTTGTGAATACGAAGCCGTTCGGCATATTCACGCCCTAATGAATCGAGAAGGGACCATCTCTTTGGGGTACAACACCCTTGGCTTTGACGATGAATTTTTAAGGTTCTCGTTTTATCGCAACTTGCTTTCCCCCTACAAACACCAGTGGGCCAACGGCTGCCAGCGTATGGACCTTTTGCCCATAACGGTGCTTTATCACCTCTACATGCCCGATGTGATGACTTGGCCCACTCGAGACGACGGACAGCCCACGCTGAAGCTGGAAAAGCTCAGTGAAGCAAACAGCCTTGCTCAAGGGCAGGCCCATGACGCGTTGGTGGATGTGGAGGCGACCCTTGCCCTTGCCCGTATTTTTGCTCGGGAAAAGAAGATGTGGGACTATGTGTGCGGCTACTTTGCAAAGCCTGAGGACACTCGACGGATGGAAGCTCTTCCCGTACGGCACGCCTCATCTGCGGGGCAGCACACCTGGGGTATCATGACGGGCAGCAAGTTTGGGCCTGAAGCATTGTATCAGGCACCGGTTCTCTATTTGGGGTATTCCGAGGCGTATAAAAATCAAACCCTCTGGCTGAGGTTGGATGAGCCTGGGCTTCGCGAGGGCGAGGAAGAACCCGAGCAAAGAGCGTGGGTGATTCGCAAACGTCTGGGTGAACCGCCCCTTATTCTGCCACCCTTGGATCGGTTTGTCAGCCGTCTGACCTCTCAGCGCATGGAGGAGGTGGATGCCAACCTCGCATGGCTTAAGGAGAACCCGGAGGCCTTTTCTCAGATCGTCTCCTATCATAAGGCGTTTCGGTATCCCGAAGTACCCGATCTGGATGTTGATTCGGCTCTCTATCAAAATGGTTTTTGGTCCAAGGCGGAAGAGGCACAAGCCGAAAAGTTTCACCGCGCCGGAGCCGAATCCATGGTAGAGGCCATGCAGTCTATGGCTCCGGGATCGTTGCGACACCTTGCCTCACGGGTTCTTTTCAGGAACTATCCCGAGTTTTCAGATGATGAGGTGTTTGGCGCTTTCGAAGGATTCATGGAAAAGGTGAATCCTCCGGATGGGCAAGCTCCTTTGATGGACTTTCGAGGTGAGGTTCGAATGACGCCGCTTGCCGCCATGGAAGAGATTCAGCGGGTACGAGCTGACGTGGAGCTTGACGAGGAGCAAAACGATCTGCTTGAGGAGTTGGAGGGATACATCACCAGCAACTTTTAGCGCAAGTATGACTGTTGTAATGAAAGAGGCCGTGGATAAAAGCAGATGCTTTTCCGCGGCCTTTTTTGTTTATTTGATTTAGGGTGTGGCGATCTCTCTTTTGGAGGCGAGCAAGCTATAAAAGACAGGGACCACCACCAGAGTGAGAACGGTTGCCACCAGAAGCCCGAAGATCACCACGATGGACATGGAACGCCAGTACTGGGAGGTTTCGCTTACTGTGGAGATGGAGAGATCTCGAAAGTTCAAGGAAATCCCTGTAGCCATGGGGATCATACCCAAGATGGTGGTGATTGCGGTAAGCATTACCGGGCGAAGGCGGGTGGCACCCGCTGAGATGATGGCGTGGGTGAGATCCATGCCTGCCTCACGAAGCTTGTTGGTGTAGTCAATAAGCACAATGGCGTTGTTTACCACGACCCCCGCAAGCGAGATAACGCCAACCCCGCACATGATGATGCCAAAGGGATACCTCATGATGGCAAGCCCCAGAAAGACGCCGCCAAAGGAGAGAATAACAGAACTTAAGATGATGAGGGGCTGAGCCACGGAGTTAAAAAGGGTGACTAAAATGAGGAAGATCAAAAGAATAGCGATGCCAAAGGCTTTATTGAGGAACTCCTTGGCCTTTTGCTCCTCTTCGTTTTCGCCTGTGAAGCTGAGGCGGTAGCCGGGAGGCATGGGATAGTTGTTTAAGAGTTTTTCGGCTTCACCGCGAAGTACGGAGCCCGGTTTGATGGTTTGGTCAACATTGGCTTTGACGGTAACCACGCGGTTGTGGTTGATGCGGGTGATATCCCCGATGCTGCCCGTGTGCTTGATGCGTGACATGGCCGAAAGGGGAACAAGCAAACCATTTTCCGCAGGGATTAAAAGGCTGTGAAGGGTCTCGGGTGTGTTTCGGAATCGTTTGGGCATTTGGACCGTGATGTCGTAATCGTCACCCTCTTCCCGATAGGTTGAGATTTTGGTGCCGTTGTATGCGGTTTTTAGGGCTGCACCGATGGCTGCCGTTGAAAGGCCGTAGAGGGCGGCCCGTTTTCTGTCCACACAGATTTGAATGGTGGGAATGTTGTTGGTGTAGTCGTTTCGAACATCTTCAACTCCTGGAATCACACCAATGATATCCTGAACTTCACGGGCAATTCGGCCAAGGGTTGCAAAATCATTTCCTGCAATTTCGATGTTTATAGGCGGGCCGGTAGGCGGGCCTCCTGTCTCCTGCTCTACTGTGATGCGGGCACCGGCCATGGCGTTTACTCTCTTTCGAAAAGCCGTGATGGCTTTGGTGGAAGGGGAGGTGCGGTGTTCAAAATCCACAAATTGGATGCCCAGGTGGTTGGGGGAGTTCTGGGCAAAGAGGTTGCTGCCGAACTGCTCCACACTGTTGGCATAGATGTATTCGATGTTGTTAAAATCGCTGGGGGCAAAAAAAACGTTTCCGCTTCTGTCTTCATGGCGTTGAGGCAAAAGGGCTTTGGCGTATTCGACCTCAAGTGGTGCCTCGACATCACCACCTGCGATTCGAATTTCCACTTCACGGACCAGCCTGTCGCAATAGCCGAGGTTGGCTCCTTCGGGCGGGTCGATATTCACATAGACATTTTGGGGATCCACCGATGGAAAAAATTCGACCGGCTTTTCAATTCCCACAGAAAGAAGCCATACGCAAAAGAGAATAAGAAGGGTGACAATGGCGCTTAAAACCACAGGACCCCTGTGTCGGAGCACCTTTTTCATGGTGGCGGCGTAGGTGGTGAGGAGCCTTCCTCTGATCTCCACCGGCGTCTCAATACTTTTTTTTGAGAATCTGTAAGGTGTTGAGGTGGTGGGGATTTTCATGAGATAGGTGGCAAGGGCGGGGTTGATCACCAGTGCCACCACCAGGCTGGAAGAGAGTGTGATGATAAGGGTTAAAGGAAGGTAGCTCATGAAATCCCCCATAATACCGGGCCAAAAGAGCAAGGGGAAAAAGGCGGCCACCGTGGTGAGAGTGGACCCAATAACCGGGTAGGCCACCTCGGATGAGGCTTTCATGGCTGCCTCAATGCGAGAAGAGCCCTGTTCCATAAATCGGTAGATATTTTCAATGATTACAATGGCGTTGTCTACCAGCATTCCCAGAGCCAGGGTAAGGGAGAAGAGCACCACCATGTTGAGGGTGATTCCCATGATGTGCAAAACGGCAAAGCTGATCAGCATGGAGAAAGGGATGGCCATGGCCACCAGAAAAGCGTTTCGAAAACCAAGCACAAAAAAGAGCACCACCACCACAAGAATAAGGCCGGAGAGAATATTGTTCTCCAGATCGGCGACCATGATGCGGATGTATTTCTCTTTGTTCATAAGCTTGGTGATGCGGGTGTTTTCACTCCATCTAAGGTGATATTCTGAGACGATGCGGTCCAATTCGGCGCAAATGGCCAGAACGTTTTCACCGCTTCGTTTTTTCACCGCAATAGTGACAGCCTCATGACCATTTAATCGAGCTCTGCTGGTGGCCTCTTTGTGGGTGTCTCTCACTCGGGCCAGCTCCGTGAGGTAGACGGGCTTTCCGTTGTGCCGTTTGACCACGATACCAAAAATCTCGTCCGGGGATTCAAATTCGCCGGGAACCCGAAGTTGGTAGCGCCCGTTACCCAAGTTGAGTGCGCCTCCCGAGGTGTTTGCGTTTTCACTGGTGACGGCCCGAGCAAACTCCGAGATGGGAATACGGTAGTAGGCGAGCTTTTGGGGGTCCACCTCAATGAGAATTTCGCGTTCCTGCCCTCCGGTGACAGTCACCTCAAGAACCCCGGGCACAGATTCCATCTCCTCTTTGAGGTCGTCGGCCAGCTTTTTCAAGGCGGCACTTCCCTGAGGGCCACTCAAGGAGTAGACCACAATGGGCAGCTCCGAAAGGTTCACTTCAAAAACGGCGGGGTCATCTTCCAAGTCCCCTGGAAGGTCTCTTTTGGCCTCATCCACCTTGTCTTTGACCTTGCGGAGCACCTCGTCCACATCGGTACCTGGAATAAACTCAATGTTGATCTGGCTGAGCCCTTCGGAGCTTACCGAACTGATATTTTTGATTCTGGAGAGTCCTTTGAGCTTTTTTTCAATGGGAATGGTGATGGAGGTCTCAATGTCTTCAGAAGCAACTCCCTTATACGGGGTAGAGACAAAAACGTAAGGAATGGTGATGTCGGGTTCATCTTCTCGAGGTAAAACCAGGTAAGCGTAAATCCCCATGATGAAAATGATGATGCAGAGCACCAGAACACTGATTCGGTTTTTAATGGCAGTTTCCGGAATAATCATGATGGCTCCACAAAAAAATTCACACGGGAAATAAAACCATTGGGGTTTGAGCCGGTGCAGTAAAAAAGTCTGTTCGTCAAACTCTATGATTTGGAATCAGACCAACGTTTGGCTCACGGCAGGGATGCCAAAGGCGAATGAGATCTGAACCCTTACATTTTTTTAAAAACCAAGCTCTTCAGCTCGGAAGATCTCTTTTACCACGTGAACAGCACGTCCTTCACTGACGGCCCTTTGACCCGTAACAATCACTTTTTCGCCTGCCTGGAGCCCCTGGGTGATCTCCACCAGCCATCCCTCTTGAATACCTGTGCTGACGCGGCGCATCTCTGCCTTTCCATTGACCATCACAAAAACCCTTTTTTCTTCTTTACGGGTGATGACAGCATAAAGGGGAACCACAAGGGCTTTTTCGTGGCGTTTCTTGACAAGTTCTACCCTGGCAAACATATCGGGCAGAAGGGTATGGTTTCGGTTGTCAAAGAGAAGGTCCAGATCGTAAAGCTTGGCCATGTTTCTTGCATTTCGTGAAAGCCTAAGGATGGAGCCTCCCTCCAAAGGGGTATCACCCAGAGCCTGAACATAGACACGAATCGCCTCAGGTTTTTTTGCCTCCATGACATCCGATTCTGGAATACCTACCCTGACTTTCACCTTGGAAATATCCAGAATTCGGCAGATGGGTGTGCCTGGCGTGGCAAAGGTTCCCTCTTCCAGGGTGTAGCGGTCTAAGAATCCATCAAAGGGCGCTTTAAGGGTGCACCGATCCAAGTCTATTTGGGCAGAGATCAAAGCACTTCTGGCTTGGTCAAATCCGGTGATTGCGTTTTCCACATCGGCATCGGTGGCCAGTTTTGTCCTGTGAAGATTTTTAAGGCGTTTTTGGGTGGCTTTGGCCTGAGCCAGAGAAGATCGGGCCGCATTCAGACGGGCGGCGTAACGCTCTGGATCAAGGCGTGCCACAACCATACCTTCTTGGACAAATTGACCTTCCGAAACACTTTTTTCAAGGAGGGTGGCACTTACCTCCACCGGCAAGTCCAGGGTTTTAAGGGCAAGGATCTCAGCCGGAAGATTGATTTTATCGGAGATGGTAACAGGAGAGAGTGTAAGGGTGACCACATTCACCGGAGGCGGGCCTGTTTTTCGCTGGGCTGTGCGCGCCTCTTTTACTTGGATGCCTTTGGTTCGAACCAGAGCGACAAGGACGACCAAAATGACGAAGAGCACAAAAAGAGTCAGCCATCCGGCAAAGCGTGCTGCGGGTTTCGGCTCTGGGGTGAGAGTCTGTCGTGGCATGGTTTCTTTGGCCTTTTTAGATAGTGTGGGGCGCTATGGCGTTAGCGGACTGTTTGCGGAATCGCTAAGTTCTACGGGGTCATGACCTGTGGCATGGCGGAGTTCAATAGCAGCTAGAATAAGAGCAAACCTGGCATCTTCCAGGTTGTTTTCCGCTTCCACAAGGCGGGTGTTGGCATCCATAAGATCCAGGCTCTGGACGAGCCCTTCCTTAAATCTTTTCGTGGTTAATGTGAGAAATTCTCTGGAGAAGTTTCGGCTTTTTTTGAGGGCTTCAACCCGTTCCCCTTGGGTGATGCGGGTGTACCAGGCCGACTCTACCTGGCGTTGGACCTCTTTGAGACTCAGGCGAACCCGGTGTTCTGCAGATCGTTTTTCAGAGAGGCTCTTTATCACATCGGCCCGTCTGAGGCCCCCATCCACAAGGGGAAGGGAGAGCGTTATCTTGGCGTTGTAGGCGTCTGTATCCCTTGAAAAGTCATTGTCGGATGCATCGTAGGTGCCTCGGATTTCGTCTCGGGTTCTCCCCACAGCGCCTTCAAGGGTGACCTTTGGCCAGAAAAGACTTTTTGTGATGGCAACTTGGCGTTTGGACACCAGCGCGGCTATACGGCTTGAGCTGACCTCTGGTCTCATGGAGACGCCCATCTCAATGGCAGAGGCCAGAGTCGGTGCCGGAGCCTGGGGTTCCGAGGTACTGGGCTCAACAAGGGTGAAGTTATCCGCCAGAGGAACCAGGCGTCTGAGCTGGCTTCGGCTGATGGCCAGTCGAGTTTGGGCTTCGGTAAGAGAAGCGCGGCCTTGAGCCACTTCAGCCTGGGCTCTGAACATTTCGGTTTGTGTGAGAAGACCAGCGGCGATGCGTTGATGAATCGCTTCACGGTGGGATTTCAGCCGGTCCAGATTGGCTGTGGCAATGCGAACACCTCGCTCTCTTCGAATGGCATCATAAAAGGCAGCGGCTACCTGAAGAGTGTAGTCTCTTCGGGCCACATGAAGGTCGGCCCTGGATTTGGAGATGAGCTCCCCTGCCGCTCGAAAAGCGATGAGCTCTCTGCCGTTGAGGTAAAATGAATAGCGAAATCCGATGCCGGCAAATGCGCTGAGGGTTTTCTCTTCCACCTGATTTGGAGGAAAAGAAGCCCCTTCCATCTCTGAGACGGTTCCACCATAAGAGGCTGTCAGTTCAATGTTGGGCGTGAGGGCGGTGCGGGCTCTGATGCGGTCCTGCCGTGCAAGAACCACAGCCTCTTTGGCAATTTGAATCTCCTGGGCCAGAGGTTGGGCGAGGGTAAGGCACTGCTCAAGGGTGACACTTTGGCAGAGCGCTTGAGCTGAAAGCGAAGTGAAAAGAAGACCCAGAATAGAAAAATAGAAGGTCTGCTTTCGCAATGTTTTGACCCATGTGGGATGTCGATTCATGGCAGATAGGTCAATTTAGAGTGTTGATAAAACAGGATTCGGTGGGGTTTTCGTTCCAGACTTGTTCTTTGTTGTTATCTGCCTCTGTGGTTTGGCGAACAGCCATACCACCTTGGCCATCGGCCACATAGGCCGCCCGAAGGGCTGGAGAGTTGGGTGTGGTTTTTGAGGTGGTGGCTGCCACTATGGCCATAGGGGTTCC
>JAKSCC010000159.1 GCA_022360815.1 Desulfobacterales bacterium | reverse complement strand
GAAGGAACAACGCCAGTGGGGAGCTATGCGCCAAACTCGTGGGGGCTTTTTGACATGCATGGCAATGTGGCTGAGTGGTGCAGAGACTGGTATGGCAGTTATCCTACAGGCTCTGATTTAGACCCCTTAGGTCCCTCGGCTGGTACCGAACGTGTGACTCGAGGGGGCGGATGGGTTGCCTATGCCTACAATGCTCGAAGTGCCCATCGGGGGGCCAAAGTTCCAGAAGCGGCTTACAGCGACCTCGGGATGCGGCTGGTGGTGGATTTGCCCAGTCATTAAGGTGATGTGTTTTGTTTGATATTGGTACGTAAAACGGTTTTGCAACGGAGATCTTTACCTTATGGCTCTCCAGAGCAAAGGTGTTTGAGGCGTGAAATCTTAAGGTTGAACGCTTTGGATCTGTTTAAAAATGGGTGGCGTATTTCAGGAATACAGTTTATAGATGTTCTGTTGATAGCCCCGTTACAGCATGTTGCCCCGGTGAATAACCCGATCGGTATTGCCGGATATGCAATGGGTTAACGGGGTTTTTATGATGGTGCATTGATACAGATTTGCGGCGTCAAGCCGGATGAACCAGACCCCGCGGAAGCCGGGGCGATGTCGGAGAGTATGATGAGCGACAAGGGTGAGATGGGACTTCCTGAAGAGGAGAGCTTTGAAGCGTTGCTGGATGCCTATGGTGACGGCCTGGGCGAAGAGCTGAAAAGCGGTGACAGAGTGGACGCCAAAGTGATCTCCATTGGCGAGAGCAGCGTCTATGTTGATACCGGAACAAAGAGTGACGGTGTGGTAGACCGCCTGGAGCTCACCGATGCAGACGGCGAGCTGACGGTCTCTGTGGGAGATACGGTCACCCTTTATGTGGTGAAGGCAAATGAAAGTGAAGTGACGCTTTCAAAGCAGATGTCCGGCGCTGGAAGCATGGACATGCTCTTTGACGCATTTGCCAGCGGCACGCCCGTGGAAGGGAAGGTCAATGCCCAGATCAAGGGGGGCTTTTCCGTTCAGGTGCT
>JAKSCC010000033.1 GCA_022360815.1 Desulfobacterales bacterium | reverse complement strand
AGTTATAGTACTCATGGTTTGACTACTGATTCAGCTCTTCATAGCCAACAGTCAGCAAAATGGTCAAGAATGCCCTGATTGAGCAATAGTACTACCTGGAAGATGGAAACATTGAGAACAGAGAATGAAAGAATGGATGTCCCTTTTGCTGTTAATTTGATTTCCGGACAGTTTACGGAGCTGGAGACAGCCCCCTGACAATTTCTGAATTTCTGTCTCCTGCAGACTGATAATATGATTGCTATTGCTTGTACCCGGTCAACCCCCAGATAACAAAACTGGACTGGTTCTGGAGGCCTGGAGAGGTAAAATCCGGTTCTGGCGGGTTTGGCAGATGTGGAACATCCGAAGAGACATTATCAGCAGCCCAGCAGAAGGTAGTGTTGCCAGAATGAACCGTCGTTGTTGTCTCCTGCTCCTGCTGGAGTAGGTATTGCTCTACGGCCAACTGGTTATGGTGGGCAGCCATTTGTGCGGGGGTTTCGCTATCGGTATTGACGGCTGTTAGCTGTGCCCCGTGTTCCAGCAGGTATTGCACCACATGCAGATGGCCAGTCATGGCAGCATCGTGCAAGGGGGTGTTACCCCTGCGATCAACGGCTGATATCAGAACCTGGTCGTACTCCAGCAGGCAGGTTATCACGCCCAGATTGCCGCCACAGACTGCCCAGTGCAAGGGAGTTTTACCCCGGTTATCCGTAGCTAACACCAAAGCCTTGTGTTTCAGCAGGAATTTTACTATTTCCAGATTCTGACCAAAAGTCGCCCAGTGCAAGGGAGTGAGACCACGGTCATCAACAACAGTAGCTGAAGCCCCGTTTGCCAGCAGGTATTCCACTATCTCCAGATGACCATTCTCCGCAGCCCTGTGTAAAGGGGTAACACCATTCTCATTAACAACTGTGGCCGATGCCCCGTATTCAAGAAGAGTTTTCACCATCTCCAGATAGCCATAATGAGCAGCGTAGTACAAGGGAGTGCAGCCATAATTATTGGCGACTGTAGCCAACACCCCATTTT
>JAKSCC010000307.1 GCA_022360815.1 Desulfobacterales bacterium | reverse complement strand
CACCTGGGCTTCCCGACCTGTGGCTTTATCGGCGTCGGATAAAAGGGCTGTGGCCTCTTTTTTCAGCTGGGCCATGGCGTGACTGTAAAGCGCAAGGCTCTCACTCGAAAGGGTGGCCGTGGCCTGATGCTCCTGCGCCATGGACTGAAGCGAAAAAGAGACCCCCAAAAGGGGGAGATGGGATGAGACATCCACCGCCTTTTTCACCTTTTTTGATGCTTCAGCCCCACGCTGCTCCACTTCCGAGCTAAACCGGCTCTCCACATCCACATGGATGCTCTGGGAGAGATCTGAGAGCGCCTCTTTTTTTGCCTCTTCACGCGAGGCCCCATACCCCTGCCCAAAAAAAGAGTGGGCCCAAAGCGGCCCGGCTGCACAAAACACAATGCCAAAAACAATCCAGATTTTAAGTCTTGTTTTCACGTTCACCCCCTTAAAAAGCGTTCAACCCATTTGCATGATTAAGATCAAAGTGTAACAGGTTCCTCCTTAAGCGACAGTGATCCCGATCACCAAGACCGGTCCTACGATTTTCTGAAAAAGAAGAGATAAAACCCAATCATTACCAACGGAAGGCTTAAGATCTGCCCCATGGAGAGAAAAAAACCACCCATCCAGGATGTCTGCTCGCTTTTGAAAAGCTCCCAGATCATGCGTGCGCCGAAAACACTCATCAAAAAGACAGCGGTGAGCCGCCCTGGTTTCTCACTGGCCCCCTTACAATCGGCCACGGCAAGCAGCGTCGCAATGCAGAGATACGACATCGACTCATAGAGTTGCACCGGATGCCTGGCAAGGGTATCCACCCTTAAGAAAACCACCGCCCACGGCACGTCGGTGGGGCATCCCACAATCTCTGAGTTGAAAAAATTGCCCAATCGAACCAATGTCCCACCAAAGGCAGCTGGTATGGCAAGGCGATCCAAAAGCGGCAAAAAAGGAATGCTTTTACGCCGATTAAAAAGAAGAAGAGAGCATAAAAATCCGGCAACACCCCCATGGCTGGCAAGGCCTCCTCGCCACACCATGAGAACCTCCCACGGCCTTAAAAGATAATAGTCCGGTTCGTAAATGAGGCAGTGGGCCAGGCGAGCCCCCAAAAGGGTTCCCAAAACGATGTAAAGAAGAAGTACGTCCAGAAAATTTTCCACCTCTGAAAGCCAGCTCTTCCCGCCATCCTTTCGAAGTCGCCACCCCATGTACCCCTGGCCCAATAGAAAGGCCAAGGCAAAAAAAAGACCATACCACCGAATCTCAATGGGCCCGAAACCGATGAGAGTCGGACTGGTATTCCACACAAAATAAGACATGCAGGATCCCTAACAAAAACGTAACGATTCAGTTGCCGTTCGCATCCGGCGCCCCCCCGGGGGGGGACCAAACTTCTGAAAAGTTTGATAAACAGGTTTTTTGAATGCACTGGCTCAAATTATAGTGATTTGATTTTCATGTTTTAACCCCACGCTTCCTTTTAATCGCCCTTTGGGGCGATTAAAAGGAAGCGTGGGGCAATGGGAAAGTTTTTTGCGGAGCTTTTTTCAAAAAAGCGACCCGCCGGAGGCCAAGCTGTAAACTTACACAAAAACCTTTCAAAAAGATGAATCAATAAACAACGCCTGCATACCCCACAAAACTCTCGGACGAGCTCTTGTAAAAGGAGCTGGTATAGGCGAGAAGCTCTCCGCTTTCGCCGCCCTGACTCTTCACCGCAGCAAGCGTGGATGCCACGGCTCCCGCGCAGCAGGCGTTGGAGCGGGAAAGGGCCTTTCGAGTAAAATAGGCGGGCTCAAGCGCCAGCATATGCTTGATCGCCTCACGGTCATTCTCCGATTCCACCCAGGCCCGTGCCTCCTCTCCTCCGCCTTTGGGCGTAAAATCAAAATCGGGACCATAATGGGTGAGATCGGTGGAGCCGATCATCCGAATGGAAAGATCCATCTCAAGGGCGGTTGCCACCACAGCGCGTCCCACATCCTCGGCATGACGGTTGGGAGCCGGTGCAATCAAGCAAACCGGTATCTCTCCAAAAAATCGGCGCACAAAGGGAAGTTGTATCTCAAGGGTGTTCTCGGGCTTAAGAAAACTCTCCACATCCCTTCGAATATAAGGGTACTCTCCCAGGGCCCGGGCAAAAGCACGGTGCACTTCAAGGTCGCCCAAAGGGGTTTCAAGAAGCCCTTCGGTCATCACACAAGTCGGATCGTAGGGCCCCAGATGATGCCCAAAAAGCACCACCAGATCGGGTTTTTCGCCTTGAGAAAGAGATTCCACCACCCGGCAGGCGATGCTTCCGGAAAAATGCCACCCGGCGTGGGGAACGATGCCCGCCACGCACACCTCCCGTTTTGGGCGCCTGATCCACCCTTCTCTTAGAAAGCGATCCATCTCTTCAACACACGCCTCACCACTTTGAGGATACCACTGCCCCTTAAGGGTTGCTTCCCGTCTTACCGTCATCCAGCACCTCCGGGTTCACAGACCACGAGCTCTGCCCGCAAACGTTCCATGTTGAAATCATCGTGATTACAAAAACCTTAGCATATTTGCTTGGCCAAGCCGTGAAAAAATCGTGCAACTTGGCAGGAAAGCCCTTTTTTATGGTATGACTGTTTCGCAGCCTTTCCTGAAAAAAAGCTGCGCATCACCAAAGATTCGCCACACCGGGAGACCACCATGCCTCAAACCCTCTGCGGGGAGATTGTCCGCACCACATATGCCAACGAAGAGACGGGCTTTACCATTGCCAAAATGAAGGTCAAGGGAATGGGCGAGGTGACGGTGGTCGGGCAGCTGATGAACCCGCCCGGAGGCACGTTTCTGGAAGCCTCGGGCCAGTTTGAAAACCACTCCCAATACGGCCCGCAGTTTAAGGTAACCCGTTTTACAAGCTCGCTGCCTGTTACGTGCGAAGGCATCAAAAAATACCTCGCCTCCAAAGCGATCAAAGGCATTGGAAAGACCATGGCCGAAAGATTGGTGGCGGCCTTTGGCAGCGAGACCCTTGACGTCATTGACAAGCATCCCGAACGTCTCACCGATGTGGAGGGAATCGGCAAAAAAAAAGCGGAACAGATCCTTTCAGGGTGGGAAGAGCAGATGGACGTGAGGCAGGTGATGGTCTTTCTCCACTCCCACGGAGTGGGAAGCGCCTTTGCCAGCCGCATTGTGAAAGCCTTTGGTAAAAAGGCCGCCCAGGTGGTGACCCAAAACCCTTACGCCCTGGCCACGGAAGTGGCGGGCATTGGATTTCTTACGGCCGATCGCATTGCAAAATCGGTGGGTTTCTCCATGGAGGCTCCCCAGCGTATCGCAGCGGGCCTTCTCTATGCCCTTTCCAGCGCCACCGACGAGGGACATCTCTTTCTTCCCACCGAAGGCCTGGTCCAAAAGGCGTGCGAGCTGCTTCAACTCTCGCCAGACCACCTGAGGGGCGGCATTGCCGATCTCATTCAAAAAGAAAAAATCATCGTCAAAGAGACAGAAGACCCGGTCATCGGCCAGGCCGTCTACCTCCCCTGGCTCTTTCACTCCGAACGGGGCATCGCTGTCACCCTTGCCTCCATCATGAAAGGGATCAAGCACCCCATCTTCAAAGATGCCAAAGGTGATGTGGAGGCCATGGAAAAAAGGCTCTCCATCCACCTGGCTCCCAAGCAAAAAGAAGCCGTTGAGATGGCCCTGACCGAAAAGGCCATGGTGATTACCGGTGGGCCGGGAACGGGAAAGACCACCATCATCAAATCGATCCTGAAGATCTATCACAATGCCGGTGCTCGCATGCTTCTGGCCGCCCCCACAGGCCGGGCCGCCAAACGCATGACCGAATCCACAGGATTTCCCGCCAAAACCATTCACCGGCTCCTGGAGTTCAGTTTTCAAAAAGGGGGTTTTCAGAAAAACAGGGAGAACCCCCTCGCCTGCGACGTGCTGGTGGTGGATGAAGCCTCCATGATTGATGTGCCTTTGATGTTCAACCTTTTGAAGGCCGTACCGGGCACCGCAACCCTTATTCTGGTGGGAGATGTCCATCAGCTGCCGCCGGTGGGGCCCGGAAATGTGCTGCGGGATATCATCTCCTCCGGTCGTATTCCCGTCACCACCCTTACGGAAATCTTCCGGCAAGCCAAGCAGAGCCTCATTGTGGTCAATGCCCACCGCATCAACCAGGGGAAAAGCCCCTTTTCCGGCAACCCGCAGCCCGAGAGCGATTTTTTCATTATCGAGAGAAACGACCCCGAGTCCGTGGCCGCCACCCTTGTTGAGCTGATGGCCAGACGCATCCCAAGGCGATTTAACTTGGACCCCATGGAGGAGATTCAGCTTCTCACCCCCATGCACAAAGGCCCCTTGGGAGGAGAGCGCCTCAACCTTCTTCTTCAGGAGGCGCTAAACCCCGGAGAGGGGCTGCTCGATACCTTTAAATTTCGGGTGGGGGACAAGGTGATGCAGCTCAAAAACAACTACGACAAGGATGTCTTTAACGGGGATATCGGGCGGGTTGTGGCTGCGGATCCGTCTGCAAGAAGCCTTTCGGCACGGTTTGAAGAGAAAGAGGTGCTCTACCAGGAGGCCGAGCTGGATGAAATCACGCTCGCCTATGCCGTCTCCATCCACAAATCCCAGGGGTCCGAGTATCCGGCGGTGGTGATCCCGGTGACCACCCAGCACCACATCATGCTCCAGCGAAACCTCATCTACACGGGCATCACTCGAGGAAAGGAGCTGGTGGTTCTCGTGGGCTCCTGGAAGGCCCTTTCGGTGGCGGTCAAAAACAACCGAACCATCAAGCGGTTTACGCAGCTCACAGAACTTCTCAAAGCCCTGTAAGCGAAACAAGCCTCTCTACCCACGGCATCTCAAGCGACCATAAGCCCCCCGGCTCGCCCCCTAAAAAAAGTTCCTTTTTAAAGAAAACCCTTTCTCTTCAAGAAGATAGACGCTTGCCACATCCTTTAAGGCTATGGTACACGTGGTGTGCCTTGATCCTGCCCCAACCACCTCACTCCATAAAAGGGGAGATACGATGAAACCCATTTTCTTTGTCACCCTCATCACCCTTGCAGCTGTTATCGCCATCCTCGCCTGGTACGGTCTTTTTACACCGGTTCACATGGAGCCCCGATCCGTTGACGCCATGGATATTCTCTTTCGAAAGCACCAGGGGGATTATCGGAAAACGGGCCCCATCATGGACGCTGTCTACACCCAGCTTAAAGAGCAGGGGGTTGTTACCACAAAAGGGATCGGGATTTTCTACGACAACCCCAAAGAGGTCCAGATGGAGAGCCTCCGCTCTCTGGCCGGCTGCGTGCTTCCCAAGGGAGCTCAGGTGATGGGAGCCCCTCAAGACGGGCTCTTTAAAGCCTCTTTTCCCCAGACAGAAACGCTTGTCTTCAGTTTTCCCTACAAAGGCAAACTCTCTGTGATCATCGGGCTTTTAAAGGTCCACCCCAAAATAGACGCCTGGTTTGAAAGCCGCCCTGAAATGGTCGGGCCTGTTATGGAGATCTACGATGTTCCCAACAAAGAGATTTTCTATATTCCCACAAGGGCTTATGGAGGGGATGTGGTGGAAGAGCTCTGGTAAAAAACTTAAAAGGATGGAAGGGCTCAAAATAAAACCGGCCACAAAACAAAAAAGGGATCCAGCTTAAAAACTGGATCCCTTGATATGCATGGTAGGCACGACCAGACTTGAACTGGTGACATCTACCGTGTCGGGGTAGCGCTCTACCAACTGAGCTACGCGCCTTCAAAAACGAGATACTTT
>JAKSCC010000108.1 GCA_022360815.1 Desulfobacterales bacterium | reverse complement strand
TCTCTCCAAACTCTCGCACCACTCCAGAATCCATGTCAGTATGGATATGGATGCCCTTTCACCCGAAAATGCTCCCGGAGTCGGCACCCCGGTACCCGGCGGCCTTACCTACCGAGAGACCCATCTTCTCATGGAGATCATTGCAGACACAGGCAAACTGGGTTCCATGGATATTGTCGAAATCAACCCCATCATGGATACTGCCAATCAAACGGCAGTCCTGGCCGTGCACCTCGCCGTCTCTCTTTTCGGCAAAAATATCCTTTAACGCCGCCTCTGCCTCGCTTTCCCCAGAAAACCACATATGATATGACCAGAACGATGCCTATGTATTGTACCGCGTCAACCCATTGATCCAGGATAGATTCCATGAACTTAAGGCGCCTCTCTCTTCTTTTTGCTGTCGTGCTGACCCTTCTTCTGATTTCGGCCTGTGCCACCAAGCAGAGTCGCCCCCCAAAACAGCAGCCCAACATGCCAAGGCCCTACAAGGTTCTCGGCAAGTGGTACCAACCCCTGGCCACAGCCACCGGTTACAGTGAAGTGGGTATCGCCTCCTGGTACGGTCCCAAGTTTCACGGTAAACTGACCGCCAGCGGGGAAACTTACAACATGCATGCCATGACTGCGGCCCACAAAACCTTGCCCCTTGGCACATGGGTCAGAGTCAAACACCTTGGAAATGGACGCGAAATTACCCTCAAGATCAACGACAGGGGTCCTTTTGTCTCTGAACGCATCATCGATCTTTCCAACAAAGCGGCCCACGCCATCGCCATGGTGGGAACCGGAACAGCCAGAGTCCGGGTTACGGCTCTCTCCTGTGAAACGAAGAAAAAACAGAAGAGAGGAGGCGCAAAAATATCACCGGTTGTTTCTGGACATTTTGCCATCCAACTGGGATCTTTCTCCAATGTGGAGAACGCCACCCTTTTTGCCGAAAAACTCACCCGGCGATAC
Organism: Desulfobacterales bacterium; assembly: GCA_022360815.1. Lineage (GTDB taxonomy): Bacteria > Desulfobacterota > Desulfobacteria > Desulfobacterales > Desulfolunaceae > Desulfoluna. The sequence continues at coordinate 32,776 of JAKSCC010000108.1, read as the reverse complement.
AGCAGGCTTCCCGTAAGCATTCTAAAAGGTGAGCAAGGGTTCACCCGTGTGGTGGTGGGTCATCTTAAAACCAGGGAAAAAGCTGTGGATTTAAAGCTCCGCCTCATTGACGATGGCTTTCCAAGCGCCTTTATTTTGACGCATTAAAAAAAAAGAGCTCGAACCATGAAAATCACCACCGTCTTTATCGACAGAGATGGCGTCATCAACGCCGACTCCCCGGATTACATCAAAAGTGAGGAAGAGTTTCACTTTCTTCCAGGAAGCACAAGTGCCTTTGCGCTGTTAAAAAAACTTGAAATGTCGGCTGTTGTTATCACCAACCAGTCTGTTATAGGACGAGGCTGGGTAAGCCCCGAAGGCCTTGAGGCTATCTTTGATAAGATGAGAGATGGCATTAAAACCGCAGGCGGAAAAGTAGATGCCATCTTCTTTTGCCCCCACGCTCCAGATGAGGGGTGCGCCTGCCGAAAACCCAAAACAGGTCTGATTGATGAAGCGTGCCGCAGCCGAGGCATTGAAAAAAAAGAGTCGGTGATGATCGGAGACAGCACCAAGGATATTCTCTGTGGAAAAGCAGCCGGATGCGCCAAAACCGTTCTGGTTTTAACGGGAAATGGACGAAGAGCAAAAGAAGAGCTTAAAACCATGGGGAAAGAGCCTGACCATGTGGCACCGTCTCTTCTTGATGCGGTCAAGTGGGTGGCTGAAACCGCAGGACACACTTACCCATGAGCCAGCTTACCTTCTCAGGATCCATCAAGAGAATCCGGTACCGAAACGAAGAGAACAGCTACACCATCGCTGAAATATCCACCGATGACACCGGTGCACGCATTACCGCAGTGGGTCCTCTGGCAGGCATTGACTTGGATGATCGCCTGCGCTTGACCGGCAGCTGGGAAAAACACGCCCGATTTGGCGATCAGTTTCGCATCATCTCTTACGAGCTGATCTTTCCGGAAACCGGAGAAGAGATCAAACTCTACCTGAAACGGCTGGGGGTTAAGGGGCTTTCAGGCCCCAAAATAAAGGCGTTGATCGAAAGATTCGGAAACCAAACCTTAGAGGTTATTGAAACTTGTCCTGAAAAAATCACAGGGCTTAAAGGCTTTGGAAAAAAGACTGTCGAGAGCCTTCGAGAGGCTCTCACACGCCAGATGGAGGTCAAACACCTTCTCGAGTTTCTAAAAGACCATGCCATTCCTGTGGCTCACTGCGCCGCCATTCAGAAAGCCTACGGTTCAAAAGCGGCCCAATGCATTGAGAACAATCCTTTTGACCTCCTGGAGACCATTGAGGGGATCGATTTTTCCACAGTGGATCGCATCGCCGCCTCTTTGGGCATTGCCGAAGATGACCCCAGAAGGCTTAAGGCCTGCCTCCTCTTTGCCTTGGAAAAATTCACCTCCGATGGCCATGTTTTTGCTCCAAAGGGGGAACTGCTCACCCGGTGTATGGAGAGTTACCATGTGGAACACGAACCCCTCACCCTTGCCCTTGACGAGCTCTGCAAAACCGGCCATGCGGTAAACGAAGCCATTGAGCAGGAAGGCGAGACCATCGAGGCGATCTACACGGCCCAGCTCCACGCTGCCGAAGAGGGAATTGCCCGCCGCCTGGCCATGATGCTCTCTTTTCCCGAGCGGCCCAAGCCAGCCTCTCGAAACGAAATTTTGGAGACCGTCCTGGCTCGTCTGGCCATCAAACCCTCCAAAGAACAACTCACCACCCTTGAAGAGATTCTCTGTCACCGTGCAGCCATTATTACCGGTGGACCGGGCACGGGGAAAACCACCCTGGTGCGTTCTGTCACCGCCTTGTGTGATCATCTTGGAAAGGCCGCGGTTCTGGCCGCCCCCACCGGACGCGCGGCCAGAAGAATGGCGGAAGTCACGGGTAAAAAGGCCTCCACCATCCACCGGCTTCTCAAGGTGGACTTCCAAACCCGAGGCTTTCAGCACCACCGGGACAACCCACTTGAGGGGGATCTCTTTATCGTGGATGAAGTCTCCATGGTCGACACCCTTCTCATGTTCCACCTATTGGACGCCATCCCCGTGGATGCCGCCGTCATTTTTGTGGGCGACCTCTTTCAGCTCCCCTCGGTGGGAGCAGGAAATATTCTCACAGACCTCATCGCCTCGGAGCGCATGAAGACCTATGCCCTCACCCGCATCTTTCGCCAGGCCCAAGAGAGTCCCATTGTCATGAACGCCCACAAGGTGCGTGAAGGTGAATTTCCCGACTTTTCTATTGCAAGGGAGGACGGACTCTCGGAATTCTACTTCATCGAAACCGGTGAGCCTCTCAAAGTGATGGAACGGGTCGTGGAACTCTGTGCCAGGCGCATCCCCGCCACCTGGTCCTTTGACCCCTTCGATGATATCCAGGTGCTCACCCCCATGCACAAAGGTGATGTGGGTACCTTAACTCTTAACGGAGTCCTTCAGGAGGCCTTGAATGGAGAGGGTGAATCCCTTGAAGCTCGAGGGCGCAATTTTCGAAAGGGCGACAAAGTGATGCATCTTAAAAACAACTACGAAAAAGATGTGTTCAACGGAGACATCGGCGTGGTGCACGCTGTGAACAAAAAAGAGAAAAACCTGGTGGTAGACTTTGACGGAAGAAAGGTGGACTACGAAACCGACGACCTTGAAGAGTTGACTCTGGCGTACGCCATCAGTGTACACAAATCCCAGGGTTCGGAGTACCCGGCCGTGGTGGTGCCTGTCACCACGCAGCACTACCCTCTGCTTCAAAGGAACCTGCTCTACACCGCCATGACCCGGGGCAAGGAGCTCGTTATCCTTATTGGCACCCGCCGAGCTGTGGAGATCGCCCTGACCAACAACAGACCCAAGCTGAGGCTCTCACACCTTTGCCAGCGCCTGCAGAAAAGAGTGGCTTAATCGCTTTGCCACAGCCCCCCTCAGCAAATCAATCTTTAAAAAAAGAGTCCCACAAAAACCTCCCAAACACTTATCCCCGCCCTTAAAACGAAGACGGGGATAAGAATTCATTTCAAACCTTCACTGGGCAAAAAACCTTACCATCTCTTTTTTTTACCCATTCAGCTTTCCTTTAAAGGAGGCTTTGCGCTTCTCCATAAAAGCCAGGGTTCCTTCACGGGAATCTTCGCTGGCCATGCAGAGGGCAAAGGCGTCAATCTCCAGTTGACAGGCCGTGGCCAAATCCACGTCCATCCCGCGATTGACCACCTGTTTGGCCGCACGAATGGCAACCCGCCCCTTGTCTGCAATGGACAAGGCGACCTTTCGCACCTCATCCATGAGCTCATCCTGACGGCAGATACGGTTGACAAGCCCCAGGTTTAAGGCCTCCTCAGCAGAAATCATTCTTGCGGTAAAGATAAGCTCTTTGGCCATGCTTTTCCCCACCTGCCTGGAAAGACGCTGGGTGCCCCCAAAACCAGGAATCAGCCCCAGGTTCTCTTCGGGCAGACCAAACTTTGCCTTTTCCGATGCGTAGATAAAATCACAGGCAAGGGCCATTTCACTGCCTCCCCCAAGGGCAAAGCCATTGACAGCGGCAATCACAGGAATGGATAGGGCCTGAAGCCGGTTCATCACTTCATGCCCCCTGCAGGCGAAGCGCTTTCCCTGAAGTGGTGTAAAGGTCGCAAGCTCACTGATATCGGCTCCTGCCACAAAGGCCTTATCACCTGCACCGGTCAAAATCAGGACGCGAATTTCTTCGTCTTCTCCAACCCTTTCCAGCGCGTCACACACCTCATCCAACAGTTCGCTATTCAAAGCATTCAAAGCTTTGGGCCTGTTAAACGTCAAAGTGGCAATACCGCCCTGGGTCTCCATTAGAATGTGTTTGTATGCCATAAAATCTCCTTGTCTCTGCCATCTCTTCTTCGGCAATCACAAAAAAATCCCTTCGGGATCTATGACGTTGTAGAGAAGATCGAGCTCCTCATAGGTTGGAAGCTCTGTCTCACCTTTGACCTGAGATATATTGAGATCAAAGCTACAATGCTCCTTTACCTCCTCCGGGGTCGTTCCGGGATGATAGGTATCCAGATACATCTCACCGTTTTCGTCAAACCGGAAAACCGCCATGTTGGAGATCACCGCAGAGGGTCCTCCCCTAAAGGCCTTGTTGTAGACCTCTTTTTTGGAAACCATCTCGCCCCCGGGCCACTTGGGAATCTTCCATCCCGGAGAGGTGATAAAATCGACTTTCTCTTTAAATCGACGCTTCTCCTGCGGCATGATGAACACCGTCTTGCGAGCCAAACCATTGATATCGGAGTTGCCCCCGCTGCCGGTAAGGCGTTTTTCAGGGACCATGCCATACTCTCCCATCCCTGTGGTGTTGACGTTGCCGTACTTGTCCACCTCGGCCCCCCCGAGAAAGGCGAGATCCACAACCCCACGCTGAAGCTGATTGAACACATCGGAAAGCCCTGAGGCGATGGAGGCCTGATAGCTGCACCTGGCGTCTCCAACGGAGGTTGGTAAGGAGATGGGGCGCCCGTCAACGCTTCCCGCCTCATAGATGCACACCGCATTGGGGGAGTTGTTGTGCTGAGCCAACACAATGGCCAGCATGGGAAGTCCGGTGCCTGCAAAAACAATGTCCCCGTCATGCACCTCACGAGCTGCGGCAACGGCCAAAAGGTCGATCGACTTAAATTCACCTGGTTTGACATAGTTTGGATTTTTCATGCGCGTGCCCCCCTTTTCACCTTGGTGGAATAGCCCAACGCCGGATTGGCTCGAAGGGTCTCAAGCCGTTCAATCCCGATCTTTTGAAGATAGGCATCGAAATCATCCACACCCATCACCCACTCATCCACCCAAGTGTCAAGCCCTTCCTGGCTTCTGGTGGTGTTGTAAAAGTTGCGAATAAAATCCCCGTCGGCCTCATACTCACCGTAACACCCGGTGGGGTGCCCGGCCCAAGGAAGCTCAACGATGTAGTCCACCTGATGACCGGGAACCAAGTTGTGGGTGGGCTCACGCCGAATGTACTCTTCGGTTACCACCTGCTCGGCAATGACAATCACATTGTCCGACGCCTTGATGGCCTCGGAGTCCGAATACTGCTGTCCATGTACTCGAACCGTCCCCTCTTCCCCCACCATCTGAACATGGGCGATGCACCAATCCGGGTTACAGGCCGGAATGTGGAGAAGCTGGCTTCCGTAAAAGGGATCTTCGGCAAAGTCCACCTTCAGCTTAGGGATCTTGGGATGGCTGCCATCCCTTAAACCCAGCTTGCCCAGATGATCAAAGGCGGGATTCAGCATATCGGTCCCCATGCTGGCATAGGTGGGCATATAGGGAAGACCCATGGACCCGGCTGTAAGACGCGCCAAAACCTGGACATGGGAGTAATCTTCAATGACCACCTCGCCCGCTTCGGCCTTTCGGGCCAGATTGGCTCCAATCTTGCCGTAGAGTTCATGGCCAATCCAACACGACTCCCATATCTTGACGCAACCTGCGCCGATCAGAAGGTCACTGTGGGTTCCCCCATTGACCTCCACCAGATGAAGCTCTTTTTTCTTTTGACGAATGAGTTCGTAGATGGCCGCCATGGGACGTCGCCAGATTGTAAATCCACTGAAGGTCAACATATCCCCATCATGTATCTTCGCGATGGCCTCACTTAAACCGATTTTCTGTGGTTTACCCATCTTCATCTCCTTGGGTTTGTTGCCTGTCTTCATCGCAGGCAAGACAAAAAATAGCCCTATCTGCGATGAATCCAAAGCAGGTCTTTAGGCTGCGGCTTTTCCTTTTTTCTTCTTCTTATCCTTCATCAAATCATTTGCGATCACGATACGCTGAACCTGATTGGTTCCCTCATAGATGGTTGTAATTCGAGCATCGCGATAGAAACGCTCCACGGGATACTCCTTGGTGTAGCCGTACCCACCGTGAATCTGAATGGCCTGTCCTGTCACGCGCTGGGCCATTTCTGAGGCAAAGCACTTGGCCATGGAAGCCTGAGCCGTGCAATTCTCCCCCCTCTCCTTGGTGGCGGCAGCGTTCAGCACCAGAAGGCGGGCGGCCTCCACGTCCATGGCCATGTCTGCCAACATCCAGCGAATCCCCTGGAATTCACCAATGGCCCGACCAAACTGTTCACGTTGTTTCGCGTATTTTTTCGCCTCATCCAAAGCGGCCATCCCAATCCCCAGGGCAAGGGATGCGATGCCAATTCGTCCGGCATCAAGACCCGACATGGCGACCAAAAACCCTTCGCCCTCCTTACCAAGCATTCTGGAGGCAGGAATACGACAATTGGTGAAGTTCAAATCCACGGTATCCGAGGCACACTGCCCCATTTTGTCTTCCACTCGGCCCACCTCAAATCCGGGAAGATCCGGAGTGGCCAGAAAGGCGGTAATCCCTTTGCTTCCCGTGGGGGCCGTACGAGCCAAGAGAATCACCACCCCACCATTTTTACCGCTTGTAATAAATCGTTTGGTTCCATTGATAATGTAATGGTCCCCATCCTTTTCGGCTGTGCATGTCATGGACTGAGGATCAGATCCCGCCTCGGGCTCGGTGAGAGCAAAAGCTCCGATAAACTCACCGGCCGCCATAGGACGAAGGAAAGTCTCTTTCTGCTCTTCGGTGCCAAATCGTTCAATGCTACCGCAGCAGATGGAGTTGTGAACCGACATGATCACCGCTGTGGACGCACACGAATAGGCGATCTCCGTAAGGGCCAGGGAGTAGGCCAGTGTCCCCATATCTTCCCCGCCATATTTTTCCGAGACGAGCATACCCAACAGACCCAGCTCTCCCATCTTCTTCAGACTGTCTGCCGGATATTCATGGTTTCGATCCCGCTCTTCTGCCTTTTCCGCCAACTCTTTTCTTGCAAATTCGCGGGCCATCTTTTGAATCATCTGTTGCTCTTTGCTGATTTGAAAACCCATTATCACTCCTTTCCCCGCCTGGGGATCTGATGGTTCAAGGTAAAGGCAATGCGTCTGTCATAAAAAAGCATCAATGGCTGTAGTCGTAGATGCCTTTGCCCGTTTTGCGTCCCAGCCAGCCGGCGTTGACATACTGATTCAGCAGAGGAGAAGGCCTGTATTTTGAATCACCATACCCGTCTTGAAGCACCTTTAAGATGGCCAGAACGGTATCCAGTCCAATCAAATCGGCCAGTGCCAGAGGACCCATGGGATGGTTCATGCCCAGCTTCATGATGTTGTCGATCCCTTCGGCAGTGGCCACCCCTTCGTAGAGCTCCCAAAGGGCTTCGTTGATCATCACCTGAAGCACGCGGTTGGAGACAAAGCCGGGCACATCTTTGCACTCCACGGGAATTTTCCCCATCTTTTCGGAGGTTTTTTCAATAATCTCGTAGACCTCGTCGCTGGTAGCGATGCCGCGGATCACCTCCACCAGCTTCATCACCGGAACCGGATTCATAAAGTGCATGCCGATCACCTTTTCGGGGCGTTTCGTGCACGCTGCGATCTGAGTGATGGGAAGTGATGACGTATTGGTGGCCAAGATAGCGTGGGGTGGGGCGATGCGATCCAACTCAGAGAACACCTTGGCCTTGACCTCCATATTCTCCACAATGGCCTCAATCACAAGGTCGCAACCTGCGGCATCTTCAAGACTTACCGAAGGGGTAATCCGTCCCAGAATTTGAGCCTTCTCCTCTTCGGTGATTTTGCCCTTGGAAAGACTGCGATTAAGATTTTTCTCCATCACAGCCATGCCCTTTTCCACCAATTCCATATTGATATCGTATTGAACGGTCTCAAAACCTGCTTGAGCAGAAACTTGAGCAATTCCGCCCCCCATCTGTCCAGCTCCGATAACCATAATCTTCTTGATTTCCATGCGACTCCCTCCTTACTATTTCAAGGTTCGAACTTTAACGTCCTCTTACGTAGAAACGATCTTCCGCAACAAAAGAACCTTTAGGGCTCCACCTGAATCAGCATGGCGTCACCCTGGGCGTGTCCCGAGCAGATACCGCAAACCCCAATGCCTCCACCGCGGCGCCTCAGCTCGTAGGCAAGGGTCATCACAATGCGCGCACCGGTGGCACCAATGGGATGGCCATAGGCGATGGCACTGCCATTGACATTAACCTTTTCAAACATCTCCTCTTTGGACATGCCCAAAATAGAACGGGAGCTCACCAGTGCCACGGCAGCAAAGGCTTCGTTGATTTCAATGAGATCCATGTCTTTGTAGGTGAGGTTGTTCTGATCGAGAACCTTCTTGATGGAAAGGCCGGGAACCGTTGCAATATCTTTGGTGGGCTGAGAGACTTCGGCATAATCGACGATGGAAAAAAGAGGCTTTAAGCCAAGCTCGTCGGCCTTTTCGCGGCTCATCATAAGACAAACATCGCCGCCGTCGTTAACGCCAGGAGCGTTGCCTGCTGTCACGCTTCCCGGTTTTCCTGTCACCGTGCTCTTGTGACCAAACACCGGAGGTAGCTTGGCGAGACCTTCCATGGTGCTTGAAGGACGGGGCCCCTCATCCTTTGTCATCACCTCCACCTTTTTCCCCTTTCGAAACTCCACGGGAAAAATTTCATCGTCGAGCTTTCCAGCTTCCATGGCGGCGACGGCTGCAAGCTGAGAGTGAAGGGCCCACTCGTCATTTGCCTCACGATCAAAACCGAACTCATCGCTGGTCTCAGACCCGTGGATGGCCATATGACGATTGTAAAAGGCATCCCACAGCCCATCGTAGACCATCAGATCTTTGAGCTCTCCATTGGGAAGAGCCATGCGCTGGCCAAACCGCATATTGGGAAGAGCGTAAGGACAGTTGCTCATACTCTCCTGTCCGCCGGCAATGCAGATATCGGCACGACCCAGTTGAATCATTTGGGCTGCCAAATCGATGGTTTTTATTCCTGAAGAGCACACCTTGTTCACGGTAATGGAAGGCACCGACTCTGGAATTCCGGCAAGAATGGTGGCCTGACGACCGGGAACCTGACCGCAACCCGCAGGCACCACCTGGCCCATGACCACATAATCGATATCTTCGGCAGTCACCTTGCCCTCCATACGCCGCAACACCTCTTTGATGGCCATGGCACCCAGCTCCGGTGCATCGTACTGCTTTAACTGACCGCCAATCACGCCGTAAGGGGTTCGGCACGCCTCCACCACAACCACATCGCGATGGGCTTTAAACCGATTGCCAAAATTTTTTCCCATGGTTGTGAAATCGGGTTTTCTTTCACCAAACTCTGAAATGCGAGCATCTTTGTAAACTTCGGATCTTTTGACTTCCATTTTTTGAACAACGTCAGACATAAATCACTCCTCAGCTTTGGTTTGCCAGCTCAAAATCAGCCCCATCGCAAGTACGGCAGGGCTCCTTTACAAAACGAATCATCACGCAAATCCCGCATTGCACACCGCATACCAACACAGAAAAACCCAAGGCAAGCATTTAATATATCAAGAAATAACAGACACACCATCTCAACAAAGCCTTTCCGTTCCCCTTTAAACCGGGGTATTGCCGCCCCCTCCCCTTAAAAAGGGTTTCACACAACCACTTAAAATTTAAACAAATACAAACAAAAAGACTTTTATGCGAAATATGTGGCAAAACCTATCCAAACCACCCAGACACAACCCAACCCGCTTAAATTAAAAAATATTTCCCCAGAAAAATTTGCAAATCCCCACACATAAAGAGGCCCCTAATTTCAGTAAGGGATGACTTCATAAGGGGGCGATCAAGCAAAAAAGAGCCAAACCGCTCTTTCATTCAGAAAAGTTGGGATTTCATAGGGTACAGGATTTTGCACATCTGACATTTCAACGATCATACAATACAAAGAAATGACCGGAGCTACAGGTAGCTGTGGTGGGGAGGTAAAGGCGGAAGGGATTCACAATAGTGGCGTATAGCCACACGGCCTTTTGAAAGGCAATACAACCCCATCAGCCCATGAGGTTGTATTTTTTCATTTTGCCAAAAAGGGTCTTGCGATGAATATTAAGGGCAATCGAGGCTTGCTTGCGATTCCAACGACACTTTTGAAGCACATCGGTCAAGATACGCTTTTCATACTCTTCCATAACGGTTTTCAAATCGCGTATCTCCTCCTCACGATTTGAAGAAAAGTGCTTTTCCCGTCCTGAAGAGAGCTCATGGCTTAAGCTGGCATTAAAGTTCAATTCTTTAAGGGAGATAAAACGGCGCAGGGTATTTTGGAGTTCCCGCACATTCCCCGGCCAATGGTAGTGGTTGATGGATTCCAGCAATTTACCGGTTATGGGAGGCGTTTTCATATCCGGCGAAAATTTATTCAAAAAGTGGTCAATAAGAAGTGGCAAATCCTCTTTCCGTTCTCTAAGCGGCTTAAGATAGATAGGAATAACATGGATGCGGTAAAAAAAATCTTCTCGCATCATGTTGGCTTTGACATGCTCCAAAAGATTCCGGTTCGTGGCTGAAATGATACGTAAATTGGGCTTTTTCACCTCATTGCTTCCCACTGGGGTGTAGCCTCCTCCATCGATGGCCCTTAGCAGCTTCACCTGCATGTTGAGTCCAATCTCTCCAATTTCATCCAAAAAAAGGGTCCCACCGTCCGCTTTGTCCAAAAAGCCTTCATGGTCTCCATCGGCACCAGTGAAGGCCCCCTTCTTATGCCCAAAAAACTCTCTTTCGATGATGTTTTCGTTGATGGCACCACAGTTGACCGGAACAAAATTTTTATCGGCCCGGCTGCTGGCATCGTGAATGGCCTTTGCCACAAGCTCTTTGCCTGTTCCCGACTCCCCATAGATAATTATGTGATCCTCGGTGGCAGAAGACTTCAAAATCATCTCATAAACGGTCTGCATGGCTGGGCTTTTCCCCACGATGTCGCCAAACTTATACCGATCCTTCATGGTGGACTTCAAACGAATGTTCTCTTGAAGCAGGTCTTTCTCGCGCTCAAGCAAAGCCTCTTCGGCAATTTTCTGCTCGGTCACATCGCGAATAATGGCCTGAACGCGATTCACCGAGCCATCTGAGCTGTAAATCGGAGAAATAACCGAATCGTACCACCGCTGGGTAGAGGCACATTTCACCACTTTTTTTATGGACTTTCCCTGGGAGAGGGTATCGTTGGGGCACCAGGGACAGGGAGCATCCCGATGATGAATCACATTGTAGCAAAGCTTTCCCCTGGGCTCTGACCCGATAAAATCCACCAAAGGCTTGTTCATAAACTCAATGCGATGGTCCATGTCCCGAATACAGACCATTCCGTCAAAATTCTCAATGATGGCCTGAAGCTGAGATTCCCTCTGTTTAAGACGATCCTCGGCGAGTTTCGCGTAGGTGATATCCATAAACGAGGCGATGCTGATTTGGGTCCCCTTGACCATTCCCACCTTCATCAACATGTTTTTGATCTTCTGGCCTTTGGTGACCATTTTGCATTCGTACACATCGGGTGCACGGCCCGGCTCGTGTCTCCGCCAGTGGTGGTAACGGGAGAGCCGCCTCTGATCGTCTTCATGGATCACATCCGACCACTTCATGCGATCAATCAGCTCGGCTGCGGTGTATTCGCTGTAGGTCTCAAAGGTGGAGTTGGCAAAGGAGATCATCTCATCGTTTTCAATGAGGATGGTTCCTGTTCCTGTATTTTCCAGAACCCCGCTGTACTTGGCCTCTGTCTCCTTGAGAAGGGTTTTAATGAGAGCCCCCTCCTCCTGGGATCTGATATTGAGTATGCCGCAGGTGATGTCGTTGGCCAGCTCCCGTAAAAGATCCACTTTTTCGGAGTCAAAGGCGTTGGAGTTGCTGGCGTAGATGGAGATCGCCCCCAATCTCTGGCCTTCGGATGCCAGGGGAAAGGCCACCACCGATCCGAAACCGCGCATGATCGCTTCGTATTGCCACGATTTAAAATTTTCTTCTGCATCTATATCGGAAAGGATGCACACCTCGCCGGAACGAATCGCCATCCCCATAGGGGGTAGATTTTCGTCGGCCTCGTCCCAGGTGGCCACAATCGACTGAAGATAGGCCTCTTCATACCCATACTTTGCCATGGGCCTCACCGATTTTTTTTCATCGTCTTCAGCAAACCCCACCCAAGCAAAAGGAAAATTGCCGACTTCTACAATGATTCTACAGATCTCTTGAAGTAGGCTCTTCTCATTCTTTTCATGTATAAAGGCTTTTTTACACCGGCTAAGGATCTTTATAAACCGATTCACCTTGCCCAACTCTTTCATAAGATCATTTTTGCTGATCTCTAAAGATCTAATCATAACGGCTCCGAAAAAGGTCTGTTTGTCCCATCATCTCCCACACACCATGTGGGTATCATTGCCATCTCTTCCTGAAGATACCGCAGACTGTTTTAACATCGTAATACATAAAGAACAGCGTTACAAGAATGCAACACACGTTCCAAAAAAATACCCACACCCAATAAAAAAAACCGCAAAAAGCCGATGTTCCTGGTCACGCTCTTTTGGAAAAAAGGCCTTCCAGCCCGAAATGCTCAACGCCTTAAATCACGCGCATCAACATATTCGAAAGATTACCATGACATAAAAATGCCAAAGGAGAGCATGCAAAATCAAAAGACCCTTACCTGGTTTTGCCATCGTCTTTTTAATAGAGATGCCCTTCAAAAGACCGAACTGAAGCAGGCGCACATTCAAGAAGAGAGTAAAATGTGCAAAAATTACCACGCATGGGGCCGACCTCATGCAAAGGCCGCCCCAAACAGAACCGTATAACCAATTTATTTTTAAGACAATTAAAGAAAGGAGAGGTATATTCTATCCACAGTGTGGCATTTTATTCCCACCTGTATATAGTAAAGGCGAGATGGCATGCTCGCAAGCGCGCAACGCAAGGCAAGAGTCTGTTTTATTAGGACAAAAAAAGGATGGGTACTTTTCGCATCAGGCGTCATCCGTCTCTTTTTTAACAGGAAGGGGAACTTTAAAAAGAGAAACGCCCTCTTTTTCAAGGATCTTCTCCTCTTCGGGAGAACTGACCCCTCGAATGTTGCGGGGTTCAGAAACACCATAGTGAATCTTCAGTGCCTCCTTGGCAAAATTGGTCCCCACATCATCAAAATTCTGCTCCATAAACTCCACCAACTTTTCACTGAGCTCGCCCACAGCCAAATTGCGACTCTGACGAGGTTTCGTCGTGGGAGTTGAAACTTTTCCAGCCTTGGGGATAGCAAACGTACTGGGCACGATCATCACATTGGCATCGTCACAGATGGGACAGGTTACCAAACCCTGTTTCCGCTGCTCATCAAAAGCCGCTCGATCATCAAACCACCCTTCGAAGGTGTGCCCTTTGGAGCATTGTAAATCAAAAGCAATCATATATCACCGGGATCAAAATAAGGAATTGCATAAGGGATATCCTCCGCAACTCCAAAAGTTTCTTTACGTATTGGAGGGTATACATACCATAGTTGAACCCTGGATAAACAGTGATTTTTTCCTTCCATTGAAGGAGAAAGTCTGGTTAAGGTGTGACGACAAATAAAGCGATTCTTCAAGGGCAGGGCCACGGGCAAAACGCCAGTGCCCCGTGCCAAGAAGCAATGATCTTCCAAAAAAATAAAAAGGAGAGGCCGCATCCCCTCTTCTCTTTTAAAAAACCACCCTGTAAAGACGCAGAATTAAGGAGTCATTCAATGAAAACCCATGTTTTGATTGCTGCATTTCTCCTCTTTATGACCTCCCAGGCCATTGGCCAGACCTTGTACATTACAGACCGCATTAACGCCACATTCAGAAGCGGGGCAGGCACTGAGTTCAACATCATCAAAAGTCTTCCTTCCGGCAGTCGTGTGGAGCTGATGGAAGAGGGAGATCGCTGGAGTCGAGTCATCACAAGCGATGGCGAAGAGGGCTGGGTTCTTAAACAGTGGCTCACCCCCACCCCCACCCAGGCCATTCTTTTGACCAGGCTGCGCACGGCCCATGAAAACCTCAAATCAACCACCGACATGCTCAAAAAACGCGCCGAACGCCTCAGCAGCGAAAACACCCGCCTGAAAAAGGAGCTGGCCGCCTCAGAGCAAAATGCTACCAACGCCAAAGAGGCCTTTACCACACTCAAAGAAAAATCATCAAACTTCCTTCAGTTGGAAGAGGACTACCGGGAAACCCGCAACCAACTGGATAACCTTTCCAAAAAATCAGACTTACTAAACGACCGATTGGCGAGAAAAAACATGGTCTGGTTTCTGGCCGGAGCCGGTGTTCTTCTGGTGGGGTATCTCATGGGTTCCAGCTCAAGGAAAAAGAGAAGTTCATTCTACTAGGGTATATCGCTCCGATATCTTCTCGTCCTGGCGTGTATGAAACCTTCACACATCAAGAGCTCCAGCCCAGTAAAAAAAGAAGCCTCCATGCCGAAAGACACGGAGGCTTCTGTAGCTAAAGCAGCAGGGATTATGAAGAAAGAAGTAGAAGCCTTATCTCAACACCCTCTCTTCTATCCACACAGGGTAAACCCGCAGATATGGCACTTCATGCACCCTTCTTCATGCGCAACACTGCCGCCACATTCGGGGCAGGCATCCCCACTTAAAGAGGGCCCTTCACTTTTTCCATTTGGAACCCCCTGCCCTTTAAAGTAACGATTCTCAAGAACTCGACCGATGGCATCGGGAATGGAGAGCACCCGCCCGCCTTTCTGGAACACCGCATGCTCACCCCCAATGCCCTTCACCTGATGGATAATCTCACCCACATCCACACCGGCCCGTAAGGCCAAAGAGACCAAACGACCGATCGCCTCGGTTTTGGCCGTGGTTGATTTTCCTGACTTTCCAATGGTGGCAAACACTTCAAAAGGACGCCCATCCATCTCGGTCACCGTAACATAGAGCTGCCCCATGCCGGTCTTCATGCGTGAGGTAAAACCTTCCAGAACCTCAGGTCGCTCTTTCACAATGGGCTTGAGTCCGTTTGCAGGAGGCTCAAGGGACTCGGCAGACTCCGGCTTCTTATCGGTCACCGAAAGCACTTGATCGCTCTTGCTTCCGTCACGGTAGATGGTCACCCCTTTGCAGCAAAGATCAAAGGCCATGTTGTAGATCTCTTCCACATCGTCTACCGTGGCTTCGTTGGGAAGGTTGACAGTTTTGGAGACCGCATTGTCCGTGTGATTCTGAAAGGCTGCCTGCATGCGGATATGCCACTCCGGCGACACATCGTGGGCCGTCACAAAAACCCGTCTCACATCTTCAGGAATCTCAGGCATGTGGGCAATGGTTCCCTGCTCGGCAATGCGGGCCATCAGCGCCTCACTGTAAAAACCCCGTTCTTTGGCCACCTTCTCAAAGAGAGGATTCACCTCCACCAGCTCATCGCCATCCATCACCCGCCTCACAAAGGAGAGCGCAAACACCGGCTCAATGCCGCTGGAACACCCCGCCAGAATGCTTAGGGTACCGGTGGGAGCAATGGTGGTGCAGGTGGCATTGCGATAACACCTTGCCGCATCGTTTTTAAAAACGCTCTTGCCGATATTGGGAAAAGCGCCCCTTGAAACCGCCAGATGACGAGAAGCCTCATGGGCTTCGGCCTGAACAAACCCCATCACCTTTTCCGCCAGGCTCACCGCTTCTTCGGAGTTGTAGGGCACGCCCAGAAGAAAGAGAAGATCGGCAAAGCCCATCACCCCCAAACCGATTTTTCGATTTGCCTTGACCATCTGATCAATCTCAGAAAGAGGATAGCGGCTCATCTCAATGGTGTTGTCCAGAAAACGTACCGAAAGCCAGATCGCCTCCTTCAGGGCCTCATAATCCACTCGAGCCGTGCTGCCCTCACCCGCCACGCATTTGGCCAGGTTGATGGAACCCAGGTTGCACGCTTCCATGGGCAAAAGGGGCTGCTCACCGCAGGGGTTGGTGGACTCAATCTCGCCCACCTCAGGGGTCGGGTTGTCCCGGTTGATGCGATCCAGAAAAACGATACCCGGATCCCCGTTAAACCAGGCGTGTTCCACCAGCTTTTCATAGATCTCACGGGCGTTGAGACTGCCGCGAACGGTTTTGTCTCTGGGGTCGATCAGATCATAATTTTCATCATTTCGTGCCGCCTGCATAAAGGCATCGGTCACCCCTACGGAGATATTAAAGTTGTTCAGCGAGGTGTTGTCCGACTTGCAGGTGATAAACTCCATAATGTCGGGATGATCCACTCTTAAGATGGCCATATTGGCACCCCGCCGAGTGCCCCCCTGCTTCACCTGCTCGGTGGCGGTATTAAAAATCTTCATAAAGGAGACCGGCCCGGAGGCCACCCCTCCGGTGGAGCCCACTCGGGAATTCTTGGGCCGAAGCCGTGAAAAAGAGAAACCGGTTCCTCCCCCCGACTTGTGAATCAGCGCCGCATTTTTCACCGCATCAAAGATCCCCTCCAGACTGTCAGAGACGGGCAGCACAAAACAAGCGGCAAGCTGCCCCAAATCATTTCCGGCATTCATCAGGGTCGGCGAGTTGGGCAGAAAGGTAAAGTCGGTCATCATCTTGTAAAATGCCTCTTCCACCTCTTTGACATCCAGCCCCTCTTCATAGAGGCTCTCTGCCTGGGCAATGGTCCCGGCCACACGCCGAAACAAATCTTCAGGGGTCTCCATCAGCTCCCCGGTGGCACGGCGCTTCAGGTAGCGCCGCTCAAGAACCGTTCGAGTATTCTCAGACAGATTCAAACGACCGCATTCAGCCATATCCACCTCTTCCATTTTAACCGCCATATTTTCTCCGTTGCTTCACGCTCTATTGAGGTACTCTTCCAAAAATGTGGTAAAAAGCCGCAGTGCCCGTTCACTTAAAGCCACGGATTTATAGATCTTCAAATAAAAGGCTTTTCACACCGATACAGATAACCATGCAAACCTATTGAGGCATCTTTTATTCAGATTCAAAACGTCCCTTTTTCCACCAGAGGGACCAAAGCCCGCCAAACAACCTCAAACCCATGGGTAAAGATTATAAAAGGGTCATTTTCACCGTATTCAAAGGATCGGGGGACTCTTTTTTTCGCGTGAAGGGTGTTGTCAGGAAAACGTATCCGGGAACACCGGCCTGCTCTGGATGGATTCAGATGGAACAAGCCCGAGTTTACCACAACATGTTGTGTAGTCAAGCGCATTATTCACCCCATATAGCGATATTGACAGGTTCTGAAGCGACTGATACCGTTTTCAATTCACCGAGACCACAAAGGATTTTCTCGGTTCCGGCCCACTTAAAAAGCTGGGTCCCACAAAAATTTCCATCACCATACTAATCCAAAGAGAAGGCCATGAGCACCCCCATTGAAATTAAAGTGAGAGGTTATCACCTGGATGTCTTCGGACACGTCAACAACGCACGCTACCTGGAATTTCTGGAAGAGGCACGCTGGGCGCTCTTGGAAAACCACCTGGCCACTCTGGCCTCCAAAGGCCTTGCCTTTGTGGTGGTCAATATCAATATCAATTACCGCAGTTCTGCAACACTGGGTGACCTCGTAGAGATCCACAGCGTCATCAGCCGATTCGGTGGCAAAAGCTGCACCCTTACCCAAAAAATGATTAAAAAAGGCAGTCAAACCACTGTGGTCGAAGCAGAGGTAACCTTTGTTATTTTAGGCACCGACGGCAGGCCCCTTGCCATGGAAGGGGAGTTGCATAAGATGCTCACCCCTTTTGCCGATAAAAGCCTTTGACATCATAATTTTTAATGGCTGCAGATTATTAGCGCATATAAGTATCCCGACTTTTTTTCGACTTCATCCATATTGAAAGCGAGACAGCCATGCAAAAAAACCCTTCCAAATGGACCGTCTTTGCCCTGGTGGCCACGGGAAGCTTCATGTCAACTCTGGACTCCAGCATCGTCAACGTGGCTCTGCCCGTTCTTATGAAAGAGCTCAAGACCACCATGGTGGCCATTGAGTGGGTGGTTCTCGTCTACCTTATCGCCTTTACCTCTCTTATTTTAAGTTTTGGGCGTCTAAGTGACATTATTGGCAGGCGCTGGATTCTCATCTCTGGCCACATTCTCTTTAGCTGTTTCTCTCTTCTCTGTGCGCTCTCCCCCACTGTGGAGCTCCTCATCTTTGCGCGAGCCCTGCAAGGGGTCGGCGGGGCCATGATCATGAGCTGCAGCCAGGCCCTTATTGTGGACGCCTTTCCCGAGTCACAAAGGGCCAAAGCTTTAGGAAGCATCGGCACCGTGGTAGCTGGTGGCCTCACCTCGGGGCCTGCCATCGGCGGATTTCTTCTGACCCACTTCTCCTGGTGGATGATCTTTGCCATCAACGTTCCCGTGGGACTTATGGCGGCGGTTTGCGCCTCTCGCCTCTTAAAAAACACACCCGCCGACCTCAGACGAAAAGAGCCTTTTGACCTCATCGGTGGTTTTTTAATCGCCGCAGGGTTCGGAACCCTCTTTGTGGCCCTCACCCACGCCTATGATTGGGGCTACACCTCGGCAAAGGTCCTCACCCTTCTCATCAGTTCTGTGGCTTTTCTGGCTCTTTTTATTCGCCATGAAATGCATATATCTCACCCCATCATCGCCCCGAACCTTTTTGCACAAAAGGGATTCACCCTTCCCGTGCTCTCATCGGTTGCCCTTTATACCGCCCTTTTCACCATGGTTTTTCTTATGCCCTTTTACCTCATCCTCCCCATGGGATACTCGGAGGCCCAGGCGGGAACCGTCATGATGATTCCCTTTGCCCTTCTCTTTGTGGTCCCCCCCTTTTCTGGTGCCATTGCGGACCGCATGGGCTCACGGTTTCTCTGCATTGTCGGCATGGGTATTCTCGCTATAGCCCTGCTGCTTCTCGCCTGGCCTGAAAAGGTCTCCACCTTTCCAGCCATCGCCTCCAAGCTCGCCCTCCTCGGCTTTGGCGTCGCCCTTTTTCTTCCTCCCAACCACACCGCCATCATGGGGGCGGTTCCCCCCAAAACCCGGGGCGTGGCCAGCGGCATGGTGGGAGCGGCTCGAAACCTGGGTATGGTGATAGGTGTTGCCCTTGCCGGAGCGGTTTTCAACCATCTTTTCACTCAAACCTCGGGGTGCAATGGGCTTTCAGAGTACACCCCTTATATGGAAAACGCCTTTCTTCTGGCCTATCGAAGTGCGCTGGGATGTGGTATCTTGGCGGCCTGCGCAGGAACACTGTTTGCTTGGTACAGGGGCAAACACACCTGAAGCAAGTGGGTATGTTTGTAAAGAAAATCCCATTCAAATCGTTGTAAACGTGCCAAACCTGTGCTTTATTCTATTTTGATGCTGAAACCACCATACACAGCGGTTCCACTTTAAGAAGATTGAGGAATACCCAAGGGCCGCAGGGAGAAGAGATGGAGTCCGGAAACCTCTTTAAAACAGCCAGCGGCATTCGCCTCAACATCGAAATGGGAAACCGCATGCGCTTTCTCTTCCACGATACGGAAGAGCCCATTGGCGGAGCCCTTGTGGGGCTGGAACCCCAGGAGTACCTCATTGTCCGTCTTGATCTGCCTGCAGAGCTGAACCGCTTTGCCCAAAAGGGAGATCAAATCACCGCACGCTATATGAGCCTGGGAAATGAATACGGCTTTTCGGCCACCATCATTGAACACATCGCCTCGCCCGATCGTCTCGTCTTCATCACCTACCCCGACGAGGTAGAAAACATTGATATTCGAAAGTCGAGTCGGGTCAGCTGTTTTATTCCTGCTACAGCCATTTTTGACGGACGGAAACTCAAAGGGACCCTCACCGACATCAGCCAAAGTGGATGCCGATTTGTCATTCGCCTTCCCGCCACCCTTCAGGCCCGCCAGCTCCGCCTGGTTGATGAAATGCAGCTGAAGTTTCCTCTTATGGGTATTGAAGGGATACAAGAGTTCACCTGCAAAGTGCGCAACACATCCATCGACAAAGAGCGCATCGCCATGGGTGTAGAATTCACCTCACCCGAAGCTGAGCTAACCAAAAGCATTAAGAATTACATAAAAAAAGTGGTGGAAATTCAAAAAGAGGAGTAATAAAATCCGTCTTCTGTGACCGCCCTCACAGACACTCACCATACGCCACTTGTATAAAAAATGGCGATCTCCTCTTATGACGTCCTGAGGCCAAGTACACTGTCCAAAAAAGCCTTGGAGTGACCATGAAATCGCACCCTCCCACACGGCTGCTAAAGCTCGTCTCTCTTGTCTTGATCGTGTCCTTTGCATGGGGTTGCGCCCAAAAAAAGATCACGAAAGAGCCCCATGCTGGGCCGGCGACGCCCAAAGTATCAAAATCAGTTCACGCTGAAGACTCTCCATCGGCCCGAGTTTCCGGTGCCATGAAGAGAACCTCCGAAGCAGGCGAAGCCGCGAGACCTCACCCCTCATCGTCACCTGCTTCGGGGCTCAGGGCTGCCTACGCCGATGACAACCGACAGTTCAACCGATTCCTCGGTTTTCTTAGCAAATACAAAACGGTCTCCCACCTCAGCGCCGATGTCAGCGAACGAATCACCCTTTCGGTCACCGACAAGGAAGGCCTTGTCATACCCAACTGCGAGGTGGTCCTCTCAGTTGGCGGTGATGTGGTGGAAAAGGGAAAAACCACCTCAGACGGTCTTTTTCGTACCTTTCCGGCCCTTTATGCGGGTTCTACTCAAGAGATCACAGCACGTCTCAACGCCTACAACACCTCTGAAACCCTCACCCTCACCCGCAAGGGAAAACGAAAAATACCCGTCACCCTGGACACCTGGCGAAGGCTTCCTGACGCCATCCCTCTGGATTTGCTTTTTATTCTCGACACCACCGGCAGTATGGGAGAAGAGATCCAACGCCTCAAGACCAGCATCGATCTCATCAACATGAACCTGGCCGAACACCCGGCCGGCCCCCTAATCCGCTACGGCATGGTTCTCTATAAAGACCGTGGAGATGCCTATATTACCCGCGAAATTCCCTTTACCCCTGAGCTTGAAGATTTTCGTGAGGAGCTCAACCGCATCAAAGCGGATGGAGGGGGGGATACCCCTGAAGATCTTGAGAGTGCGTTAAAACAAGGCATCGACTTGATGCAGTGGAACCCCGATGCCATCAAGCTCGCCTTTATCATCACCGATGCGCCACCTCACCTCGACTACCAGCACAGCTTTACCTACCTTGATGCCACACGGGTGGCCCGAGAAAAAGGGATCAAGATCTTTTCAGTAGGAACAGGAGGGCTCTCCTTAGATGGTGAGTACGTGCTCAGGCAAATCGCTCAGCTTACCAGCGGTGCTTATATCTTTCTCACCTATGGTGAACGGTCAGAAAGTGACGGTGGCACTCCGGGTAGTGTCAGCCATCACACCGGAACCAATTTCACCTCCAACAAACTGGAGGCGGTCATCATCAAAATCGCCCGCAACGAGTTGGCCAACTTGGTCGGTGATGCGGATATCACCCACGACTACTTTGAAGCCACCTTCAAAGGCGAGCATCCTGAAAAAATTTTGGATGAACTCTTTGCCTCGGCCGTGGATCAACTGGCTTCCTATGCATCGATCTCCCTCTCACACAAACCGGCCACCGCCATTCTTCCTGTGGCCACCACGCTCCCTGCCGTGGATCAAAGCCACCTTACCTCGACCGTTCTTATGGCAGCCATACGGCACCCCCTTTTTACGGTGGTGGACCGAGAGAACACCGGGGCCATTGTAAATGAAATCAAGCTGGGGCTTTCAGGCCTGATGGATGAGGCCAGCGCTGCCGAAGCCGGTCGGCTCACCGGTGCAACGGTCCTCATGGCTGCCACAGCCACTAAAACCGGTGAAAAAATCAACCTGATACTTCGTCTCATCTCTGTAGAGACCGGAGAGGTGCTTTCAGCCACCCGCGTGGTGATGGATAAAACCCTTCTGCCCAGTATGTGGTGAGTTACCAAAAAACCACAACGCCCCTCGCCTACCACTCTCACAAATCATTCTTCGTAGAAAAAGCCTCCAAAAAACCAGTTATTTCCTATCTGCATAAAACCCAGATCCATTTAAAAAACTTAGTATTCAAAAATAAAGGTTCCTCACAGAGGAACTGTGGTATAATTCACAAACCAATGAGAATCTGTTGGCTATACACGACAACCCAACAGAGCCTCCCCTTCCAAAAGGGAATTCTCGAATCGTCTCTATAGGGATGCCCCCCATGTACATTCCATGGAGATAACCACTCACCTACTTCAACCAGGGATACTATTATGAAAAAATGGATCATCACCCTTGGAGCACTTCTTGTGCTTACCGGCACCTCCTTTGGAGCCACGGTGGCTGAAGATTGCGGATGCGGTCTCGGCAGAGTCGCCATCGGTGAAAAAGAGGGCCTTGCTTGGAACCTTCTGGGCACGTTCTTAAACGGTATCAGCGGCAACCAAACCTTTGGCATGACCTCTGGAACTCTTGGCTGCTCAGAGTCCTTTGACTTTGTCATGAATGAGCGCATGGACATTTTCGTGGCCGACAATATGGACAACCTGGCCGTAGATATTGCCATGGGCAACGGTGAAAGCTTGGATGCCCTCATGGAGCTGGCCCAACTCTCAGGAGTCGACAAAGCCAAGGCAAGCAAAGCCCTGCAAGACAATTTTGATGCCATTTACCCCGACGCCGGTGTGGGTGAAGCGCAGGTCGCACAATCCATTCGAGGCGTTCTTGCTCAAATTTAGTGTAACATACGCAGCGAGCCGCCCCCGTTCAAAAAAACACTTCTCTCTTTTGGCGGGGGTTTTTCTTCTGATTTGGCCGCATTTTGTCCAGGCTCAAAGCGCTCAGGCTCTCATTGCCGCTGCACACAAGAGACACCTTTCAGAGTCGCCCTACTGGCATACCCTGCTCCACTGCCCGGCAGATCAAAGCCCCTATGAGTCTTTGGTGGATGACCCCGACTTCTTTCTCTCAAAGAAGGGAAAGTACGACGCCAAGGCCGAGCTTGAAGCCCTCATCACCACTTTTTACGGCACGCCAGCAAAATCTGAATCACCCTGCCGGTTCATCGCCCGTCTCACCTGGCTTCATCAAGAACTGGGCGATCTAATGCAAAGCCCTCCCCCTTTCTGTCCCGAAGCCGATGCTCTTTCCCCCTCTTCGGCCACCCTGGTTTTTCCCACCTACCATCTCAACAACCCGGCCTCCATGTTCGGCCACTCCTTTCTCACCATTGAGACAGACTTTCAGAGCCCGGTATTGGCCGATGCTGTCAACTACGCTGCTTTGCCCGACGGAAACTCCCCTTTTGCCTATATGTTCAAGGGTATCTTCGGGCTCTTTCCCGGCTACTACACCATTTTGCCCTACTACAAAAAAATTCAGGAGTATGGCGACATGGCTCAAAGGGATATCTGGGAATACCCTCTCACGCTTACCCCTGAGGAGACCCGCCGCATGACCCTCCATATTCTGGAGATGCGGAATATTTCAAGCGACTACTTCTTCTTTGATGAAAACTGCTCCTACATGCTTCAATTTCTGCTGGAGTCGGCCCGGCCCGGCCTTAAGCTCACCGCAGCCAAGGGGTTTACGGTGATCCCCATAGATACCATTCGACAGATGAAGCAAAAGGGACTTATCACCGACGCCCGATACCGCCCCTCGGTGGGAAGCCGCATTCAAGCTGCTGTTAAGCGTCTGCCAGCCGAAGACCTTCAAAGAGCAAAACAGGTCGTCACGGGTCAGCTCTCCCCCCGCACCCTTAACCACACCCCACTCTCAAAACCTCGAAAAAGAGAAATCCTTGATCTCGCAGTGGAGGTGATCCGCTACAAATACGCAAAGAAAAAGATGACGCGACAGCAGTACCGAAAGCGTTTCCTTCCTGCTTTACGGGCAAGACAATCCCTGGGCATGGCCCCCCCAAAAAAACAAACCCACCAACCACCAGAGCCCAGCACCGGCCACAAAGCCAGCCGCATCACCCTTTCAGCCGGAGTTCAGGAGAAAAACGCCTTTGGAGAGCTTACCCTCGCGCCTGCCTTCACCGATCTTCTGGGAGCCGACCACACCGATCGGGAAGGCGTTGCCATTGAGTTTTTCGAAACCACGTTAAGATATGCTGAAAAAGAGAAGAACGTGGTTATCCAGCAGTTCACCCTCCTCGACCTTCTCTCCCTTTCTCCTCGTCATCTTTTTATCAAGCCGCTCTCCTGGAGCGCCCATATAGGTTATGATCAGATGCTTATGAAAGATGGAATCCACAAGGGTGCCTTTACCATCAAAGCGGCCACAGGCATGGCCTGGAGCCTTAATCTACCGGCCACACCCCTTGTCTACCTTCTTCCCGAAGCCAGATTCACCGAGTCCAAGCACCTCGAAAAAGGCGCTGCTGTGGGAACAGGTCTTAAATCGGGTTGCCTTATCTTTCACACGCCCGCCTTAAAGACCCACTTTGAAGCCAATCTCTGGCGCCTCTTTCCCGAAGCCACAACCCGCTCCACGCTCACCCTTGAAACCAGTCTGGCTTTAACTCCCAACAACCGAGTCAGTCTGCAGGCTCGCTATGATACCTCAGACCATAGCCACGCCTGGCAAAGCGGCCTTTCGTTTCACCGCTATTTCTGATCCCATTCTTCCAAAACGTTTCATTTTGTTGCACCCTGCCTTGTCGCATTATGTTTCATTTTGTTGCCACCTCGCATCATAAAAAAGCCCCCGCACACATAACCCTCCGAAACAAAATCAAAAACAAAACCTGGCATATTCCTTGCCATTCTTTCCTTGCAAGACAGAGCAACCACGTGACTTTAACCTTAAGGAGGCGCCATGCCATCTCTTGCCATCACCCACGGAGTTTACAGTCAGGCCGAGCCCGTTGTCAGCGCCGTTGCCCGTGAAACAGGAATGAAGGTTTTTACCGACGAAGACGTCATCGCTTTTGCCGTGGACCAGCAGCACCTCAAGTCTGGAAGTCTCCACCGCATCTTTAACGGACACACCCCAGCCTTCAATAGCTTCACCCATGAGCGGGAAAAGAGCCTTGCGGCGATAAAGCTGACCCTTTCCCGCATCCTCCTCACCGAAGATGTCATCATCAAGGGACTTTCTGCCCACCTCATCCCGGCAAGCCTTTCGGTGGTTCTTCGATGTCTCATCATTGCCGATCGAAAAAATCGGATTCACACCGCCATGCAACGCCAAAATCAAACCGATACCCAGGCAAAAAATGCTCTCAACAGACTCGATGAAGTGACCCTTGGCTGGTGCCACGATCTCCACGGAAAAAGCGCCTGGGACACCTCGCTCTACGACCTGGTTATCCCCACCCATAAAATTGAGCCCCAAAAAGCTGCAGAGCTCATCCAAAAAAGCCTCTCACACATCGCCCTTGACCCTTCACAAACCAAAGCCCTCCTCACCGACTTCCACACCGCCTGCAGACTGGAAATGGCCCTCATCGAAACAGGCCAGGGGCTCTCGGCCGACGTCAAGAAGGGCCATGCGGTGATCACCTTAAACAAAAACGTCCTGATGCTGAGCCGCTTCAAAGAGAAGGTAATAAACGAGGCCTTGAAAGTGGATGGTGTAAAATCGGCGGAAACTCGCATCGGCAAAGGATTTTACAAGGCCAATGTCATGTACGACTTCGATCCCCCGGTCTCACCTCGAGTGCTTCTGGTGGACGATGAAAAAGAGTTCACCCAAACCCTCTCCGATCGTCTGCGCCTTCGGGATTTAACCCCCACCGTGGCCCACGGAGGCGAAGAGGCTCTCTCCATTGCAGAAAAAGGGGAGACCGATGTGATGGTTCTGGACCTCAAAATGCCGGGAGTCAACGGGTATGAGGTGCTTAAAAAAGTAAGGGAAGAAAAACCCAACATTGAAGTGATCATACTCACCGGACATGGGTCGGAAGAGGATAAAAAAAGGTGTCTTTCCATGGGAGCTTTTGCCTATCTCCAAAAGCCTGCAGACATCGATCTGCTCACCGAAACCATGAAGGCAGCCTACGAGGCCAATCGGCCCCGCAAAAAAGCGTAGCGATCCACAACCAAATAGAGAAGGGCCTGTACCCACGACCCGAAGACAGGGACAGGCCCCTTACGAAACAAGGAGAGACCCATGCCCATCGCCCCTGTTGTCCTTGTGGTAGACGATGAAGAGGCGTTTGCCCAAACCTTAAGCAAACGCCTTGAATTGCGAGGTTTTAAATCAAGATCCGTCACTTCGGGCCCTGAGGCCCTCGCCCTTTTGGATACTGAACCTGTGGATCTGATCATTCTGGATGTGCTGATGCCAGAGATGAGCGGGCCTGAAGCGCTTTTGAAAATCAAGGAGAAGTACCCCCTCATCCCCGTTCTTATGCTCACCGGAGAAGCCACCGTAGAGCGTGCCATTGATGGCATGAAAGCCGGAGCCCTCGATTTTCTCATGAAGCCCTGTGACATCGGGGTCATCACAGAAAAACTCCAGCAAGCGTACCGCCGCAAATGTGAACACGAAGAGCGCATCAAAGATGCGGAGATCAGCCACCTCATCAACCGAAAAGGCTGGTAGAGAGCCCACTCAGACGGTTTTTTACACACCAGGGAGATACATCCATATGGTTACCGACACATTGCAGACAGAAGCCTCAAGTACATCCATCGACTGGAAACGCCTTCTCTTTCTTGGCTTAGGACTCGGCCTCTTTGCCTTGGTATACGGCTCTCCCCCCTGGCCGGATGCTGTGGACCCCAACGGAAAACCCTTTGCACTCTCTCCCCAGGGCAAAGGGGCCATTGCCATCTTTCTTCTGGCTGGCATCTGGTGGGTCTTTGAAGTGCTTCCCATCGGCATTACCAGCATCACCATCGGCGTGCTTCAGGTGATGTTTATGGTGCGTCCGGCCAACCGGGCTTTTAAAGACTTCATGGACCCTTCGGTTCTCTTTATCTTTGCCTCCCTTATCATCGGCATGGTCTTCACCAAAACCGGCCTGACTCGCCGCATCGCCTACAAGATGCTCTCCATTGTGGGTGAAAAAACCAGCATGATCTACCTGGGCTGCTTTGTGGTCACAGCCGCCCTCACCCACATCATGGCCCACACCGCCGTGGCAGCCACCATCTACCCCCTTCTCATGACGGTTCACACCGTCTACGCCACAGACCGAGACCCCACGCGCTTTGGCAAAGGGCTCTTTATCGGTATGGCTTACGTGGCCGGAGCCGGCTCCATCATCACCCTTCTGGGTGCGGCTCGAGGAGCGGTTGCCATCGGTTTCTTCAAAGATATTGTGGGCCGCGAAGTCTCTTTTTTTGAGCTCTCCTGGTACATGTTCCCCGTGGGATGGGTCATGGTTTTTCTCATTTGGGGTCTTGTCATGCTCTTCTTCAGACCCGAAAGATCCCGCATCAAGGGGATTAAAGAGCGCTCCCGCCTGATGCTTGACCAGATGGGCACCATTACCCGCTCTGAAGTGATCTCCGCTCTTATCATCGGTTGCTGCGTGCTCACCCTCTCGCTGCGATCGTTTGTGCCACAATTGGCAGGGGTCAACAAAACCGCCATTATTCTGGTCTCCACCATCCTCTTTTTTATCCTCAATATCCTCGATATCAAGGATTTGGAAGCAGTCCCTTGGAACATCATTCTGCTTTTTGGCGGGGCCATGAGCATCGGATTTTGCCTTTGGGAAACCGGAGCCGCCCAATGGCTGGCCGTTAACTGGCTCACCCTCTTTAAAGAGTCCCACTGGTTTATCTTTGTCATGAGCATCGCCTTTTTTGTCATGATCATGACCAACTTCATCATGAACGTGGCGGCCATCGCCATCTCGCTGCCCGTGGCCCTGGTTATCGCACCCTATCTGGGTGTGGCTCCTGAGGTGATCCTCTTTGCCTCTCTGGTGACCGCTGGCATGCCCTTCCTCCTTCTGGTGGGGGCCGCTCCCAATGCCATTGCCTACGACTCCGGCCAATTCACAACCGGTGAATTCTTCCTCTATGGAAGTGTCGCAAGCATTCTGCTTATGGTGGTCACCGCCCTCTTTGTTTTGGTGGTCTGGCCCGCCATGGGCATGCCCATTGGCCTATAGTTCCAAATCAAGAGCAGCAAAGGCCCTTCCTCAGGGCCACCCACAACCCAACCCGATCCTTGCCTCCTGTGGTTGCTCTTAAAATGAGGGGGCAAAAAACCCCGGGCTGATCCTCTTTTCAGCTCGGGGTCCTTTTAAATCATCTATAATTTTCTACGATGCCATCCTCAATCCGCTTCTCTTTTTTGAAGCCCCTGAAGAAAATTTCTCAAAATCTGATCTTTACACGGCCGATAGTGTTTGTGCCCGGGCTTTCGAAAAAAGGCACTGAGCTCATGCCGGCTTATCTTAAAATTGGCCAGACCCAGCGTATCAATCACATCGTCTGCTTTTAAATTGAGAGCAATCTTAAGCTTCCAAAAGACGATATTGTGGGTAAGCTTTCTCTCCGCCACAGGCTGGGGGCCTTCGCGCCGCCCTCTTTTTTCAATGATAAATCCGTTTAAAAAAGTGGCCAGCAGCTCATCGCTGCAGGCTTTAAAATCAGGGTCTTCATCGCGTTTGAGCCAGTCGCTGATCTCAGCCCGTGTGACGGTCTTGCCTCCCTCGCCAAAAATGGAGATCACCTTCTCATCAGAGAGGGAAAAAATATATCGTATGCGCCTTAAAATATCGTTGTTGGTCATCATGCCTCGTCTTCTGAAGAGAAAAGACTCTCTTCAGGATAAAAATCATTGCACTGCCCGTGCAATGGTGTTGAAATCACGTTCAGCCCTTCCCCACTCTTTGAGGAGTCTACCATGGATTTCGCATCGTTTCTCGCCCTGGCCACCGCCATGGCCATCCTCTCAATGATTCCCGGCCCCGGTGTCTTTGCCACGGTGGGAACCGCCCTTGCATCAGGCATGCGCCCCGCTCTGGGTGTGATCTTCGGTCTCTCCACCGCAGACATTATTTTTCTGCTCTTTGCCATCTTCGGCCTCTCCATGGTCGCCGAAGCCCTGGGTGATCTCTTCTACCTCATCCGCATGGCCGGAGGTGCCTATCTGATCTGGTTCGGCATCAAGCTGATTCGCTCCGGCCCGGCCCAGATGGAGGCGGCAGCAAAGACACCCTCGGGAAAAAAGAGCTACTTCACCGGCCTTTTCATCACCTTTGGTAACCCCAAGGTCATTCTTTTCTACTGCGGTTTTCTTCCCACATTCATGAACCTGAAAACCCTAACCCCCACAGGCATTGCACTGGCTTGCCTCACGGTCTCTGTGGTCCACTTCATGGTTCTGGGAACATACGCGCTTCTCGCCTCCAAAGCCAGGGTGATCTTAACCGAAAAAAACGGCCTGGGTTTCATTCAAAAAACCGCCGGAGGCCTCATGATGGCCACTGGATTGAAACTTGCCACTGAAACGTAAAAAAATCCATTTTAAATGGACCAGTTAAGACAAGAGCAAATACATCCATAAAAGCCAAAAGGCCGCCAGCACTTGCAAGCGGCCCTTTTTCAATCGATTGCTATAAAAACAATTCAATTGTAATCCCCTGAATCAAGATATGGACCTGATGGCAAATAGCTGGGGTAGTCGTTGAGCCCGGGTGGATCTTCTATTCCATTCCACCATCTGTATAGAGACTCGTTGATATGCTCACCCCGGTATTCAAAAGCCGACGCCACCATCTCATTATAACCTGTCACCAGATTGAACCCAAAGTGAGGGCTGCTGCGGTCTAAACCAATACGCAAAAAAACGCCGCTGTGGGTGTTTGAGTTGGTGGGATTGTCTGGGTTGGCCGTCATAAAAGCCGTTCCCGTGGGGTCTCTGTAATCCCGGCCAAAGTAGAAATGATCCACCAGGGTCAGCATGGGGTCCCTTTGAAGAACAACAGGAACCGGCGTGATATTAAACTCTTGCCCCAGATCTGTTTCTGCGATGCCATTGTACCCATTCTGAAGAGTCGTCCGCCTTGATCTGTATGCATTTTTAGGGCTAAAAAAGCCGGTAGCCCGAACAAAGTCGAGCATCAAATCACCCTGTATATCGTTGGTTCCAATAATAATATCGGTCAACCTGGGGTTCGAGGCACTCAAGTCGTTATACTTCAAACGAACGACCAGACCGTTTATTTTGGCCGGGTTATCCGGACTGCCCCCAAGACGCACGTTATTCAGATTGACATCCCAGTCCAGATAATTTCGATTCTGATAACTCCTCTTTGAAAAGCAAAAATACGCATAATTATCACCAATGGCCCCATCCACCCACATTTTATTTCCTTTGCTGCTTTTATACTTGGCCATGTAAAGATCATCGTCTGTCCATGGTACAAACTCTGTGGTCTGCCCATGCCCATTTTCAAGGACATATTCCATGGCATATCGAGGATCTGTCTTTCCTCCTTTGCTTCCATTGTGTTTGTAGGCCTGATAATTCACACGAAACGTTTTATGGCCATCGCTGTCTGGGTTGGCATTGTTCTGATTCCAGATCAGACGAGGATCGGCACCTGTCCCAAAGGGAACACCCGGGTTCATCCCTTTCCTTGTTACCAAATCTTCCTTATCCTTATAGTAATAGCCAAGGCGAATGTTATCGACTTCGATATAGGTTTCTATGTAGGTATCAAAAAAAAGACGAACCATGTTCGTATTCTGTTCCACAGAAACTGTAATTGGGCCCGCCTGGGCATCGACACATGCTAAAGAGTCATCATCAAGGAGCTCCAACGCCCACAGATTAGGAGGTAAGACTCCCCACACAAAAAAAACGACCAAAAGCGAGACTGAAGAAAACAATTTTCTCATCCATCCCCCAACCCATCTCATTCCAATCATTCACGTCCATCGAAATGCTAAGTATTGCTCAATAAAGTTTGTAGTCACTCTTATAAGGTAAATGTTCAGCTATCTTCCAATAAGATCTGCCCTCTCCATACTGGCTTCCACCCAGCCTCGTCACATACTGATCCGCAAGCCCACCGGGTGATGTGGCTTGATTTCCTGTTATGGGGGAGAGCCTTTCCATAAACCACGCCACCCCACGGCCAATGCAATCATAATCGTGTTGGTTGGCCGGAAGAGACTGGGGTATGGGAAGGTGCCCTGCTCTATATTTGTAAGGGTGTGTCGCCACAGAAGAATCTGAGCTGGGGAAATACCGTGTGGTCAGAGTATACGCCTCATTCCGGCCAGGAAACTCCAGGTAGAACCTTTTAATCCGAAGCCCCTCCACCACAATAGGCCCCATCGAATTTCCCCCCAAATAGTTGTCGCTACCCGATGAGTTGTACCCCATCACCTCTTCCACACGCAGTGAACCGTGAATGGGAAGGTTCATGGCCAGACACGTGGAACCATCACCTCGTGTAATAAAAGAGACCGTTGCAGGACGCTCTACAATCTTTGAGGTGTCAGCTTTGGGCTCACTGCTCTTACCGTTCTGCCTATCAATAGGATTCTCACCATTGACATCATCAGACATTCCTGGGTGATCGATCTGGTTGGAATGATTCTCGTGAAAAGCGATCTCACCATTTCCTGCAATATAATCATGAAAGTGGATCTGCCTCAGGTTTCCCAGCATAAACCGTCCACCATACATCCTATCCACCACATCGGGGTCCAGAGCTGTTCCTCGCCATTGACTTAAAATCTCACTGTTTGCACTAAAAAGCTTACTTTCGTCCCCCTGTTGATAGCCCCCTGAATCGCCTGTTCCATATGCATACATTTTCGAAATGTCCGAATTGCTTATCCATGCAAAATTGTTAATTCGGGTTATCCGGCCGAAATAGTCATATTTCGAAGGAGGAGTGGGCCACGAAGAGTCATTGTAGGCATCAATAATCCACGGATCGTTAAATGACTCTCTCAGATGAATCCCCTTTAAAACCAGATCACCTTTGTGGCTCTCCGACCAAGAACCGCTGCCAGAAGGGGCCACGTACCCCGGAGATCTTAAACCGATGGCATCAATGGAGAGCCGCATTCCAAGTTCAAAGGCAACACCTTCACCTGAAGCATACAACTCATTGCTCCCGGAATATTTGGGAATATCGGCAAGGGGGTAAAGCATCATCTGCTGATCAATCAAACGGACCCCATCAATACCCAAGCGTGCCAACGCCTCTGTCGTGGCAGATGCCCCTTGATTGTTGTTTTCTGAATAATCCACAAAAAGCTGTCCAGCCATTGATCCCAACTCAACCACGCTACTTCCAGAGCCCGGTGCCATGGTGATGCGAATCACATCCCGATTTCGTGTATTGAATTCAGGAAGGGTTGCAGTAAGCGTATATATTGGATCAATATCATGAATATATTTCTGCCTTTTTAAAGACATGTTACCTGACTCGTTTTTCCAAGTATCTCTCACGGCATAACTCTGTGCTGCAAAAGGGAAGACACCGCTCTCCAAGGTAAAGCTTCCATCAACCTTGATGTTGCTTGCCAAAACATTCTGGGCATAAAGCTTTCCATAGCGGTAGTCAGATTCTGTTGGATTCCAATAAGAAGAGGTGGAACCGCCCCAATATGCTGGCAAGTTCTCATGGGCGATAAATCCCAGCTCATCGGCAGAGTAATTCATGTAGAGAGAATCTATATCAAAACGAATCCCACTGGCCGCATGGGTCTCATCCAGGGCTTCATCTGAAAGGGGTTCCAGTGCAAATCCCACCCCTTTCGTTAAAATGCACCCCACCACCACGGCCAAGAAGAGAAATCTTTTGATCGAACCTCCCATGCAAAACCTCCGCCCAAATGGAATTTGCACACCCACCATCAAACAAGGGTAATCTACAAAACATAAACACATGTT